>NZ_JAELTU010000582.1 GCF_016429015.1 Rhizobium sp. ASV20 | reverse complement strand
GCTTTGGCTGTGGTGAATAAAATAGAAATATAATCATTGCTAATACATGAGGAGCCACAATAACTGTTTCAAAACTCAGCTGTTGAGAAATCTCTATGCAGCTTCCTGCCTTTCCACAACGCTGTCGCGCAATTCCGCGTAGATGAACGTTGACACCCTCCCATTTTTGGAGCAAATACATGAGATGGCACTACTCGTACAACCCGCGAAAGCACACGTCTTGAAAAGTACCTTGTAAATTATGCACTTCAACCCCACTACTCGGCGAATCCGTCATTCTGGTACTTGCTTTGCATTAGCGTCACAGCCGGAGAAGTTGCATTGTTTCCTCTTGGTACCATCCCGACACACACACCCTTGCTCACCTCTTGGGTTACCTTCCCTTTTTCACTCCCACGTTTCATTCGGCTGTCTATTGAGTCACAGACTAGCAGTA
>NZ_JAELTU010000581.1 GCF_016429015.1 Rhizobium sp. ASV20 | reverse complement strand
GAGCTTGACAAACCCGCCGACCGCGGCGACATCAGGCGGCCCTGGATCGGCAAATACGGTTGGCGTAAGATCGCATCACTCGCTGAAGCGAAGTGTGCAAGCTGCATTTGATGGTGAGTGGCTCTTTTATTATACCACACTTTATGGTTTTTTTTTTTCTCCTCTCTATTTTATGCATATTTATATTGCGCTTTTATTCATCCCTGCTCCGTATGGAAACGCAATGACAAATTTCATAACGGCTAGTGCCGGGCACGTTTTAACCCCTACCAACGAATACTATGCCAAGATGACATGTTTTTTTATGCTGTGTTCATGTCGTGCTTACTGCGCTGGCTATAACCGGCATCATGAGGATGGGATGCGGCACGAGGTTGAGACCTGTCCTGTCCCGTGCACATCCTGACCTTTTGTACCCCCTTTCACGACCCCTGCC
>NZ_JAELTU010000580.1 GCF_016429015.1 Rhizobium sp. ASV20 | reverse complement strand
GTCAGCCCCAGGGCTCGAGATTTTGACCAAGTCAGCCTGGCTTACCCTGCACCCCCTCGCGCGCAGACAGGCGCCGGCAGCGCCCGCCCTCTCCAAAGACCGACCCCCAACGCATCCCCGTCTCGCGGGACCTGTATTGGGGAAATCGAGGCGAAGGACGGCTTACCCTCAGCAGATCGTAACAACAAGGCTACTCTACTGCTTACAGGACCGTTTCGCACAGCTAAGTCGTCTGCAAAGGATTTGACCCCGCTCGTGTTGAAATTACAATACGCGAAATACCACAACCACTCTTCCGTGGCCGTGGAGGAATCGCCTGCTGAGACGCTAAGCCGAAGCCTATTCTTGTCCATCTGTACGTGCGGGTGGTATCACCGCGTTCTGGCATGGATTCTGACTTAGAGGCGTTCAGCCATTATCCAGCAGATGGTAGCGT
>NZ_JAELTU010000579.1 GCF_016429015.1 Rhizobium sp. ASV20 | reverse complement strand
GTAATGAAAACGTTCTCAGGGGCATACTTTTTTGCGAGTCGCTCCTGGGGCTGTTTGAACCAAATCGTCGCCCTCATCCAAACCCAAGAGGGCTCTTGCTGTTTCCAAAGACATTTTTTGATCAGCCTCCATCAAAAGCTTTGCCTGATAAATGTCGTCTCTCGATTCAGATGCAATCCACATTAAAACATTCCGAGCCGTGCCCGCTTCGGCAGGCTCTTGTACAATTTTGGTGCGAAAAGCTTGGATGATGGCTTCGGCACTGTAATGATTTGGGGGATTTAGGCCCAAAAAAGTGAGAGACTGCGACACTGTTTCGCTATCGTTGCTGGGCGCTTGTTGTTGAGGCTGGCTGTCAAAAACTGAAGACTGTGTGATAGCATAGTCAATCAGCAGGTCGTCCTGGCTATCGTTGGCAATAGCGAGCAGTGCTTCTA
>NZ_JAELTU010000578.1 GCF_016429015.1 Rhizobium sp. ASV20 | reverse complement strand
ATCCAATGCTCAAGAAAGTGACAATTTACCTCCAGGTTTTGATGCAGCTTGCGCAAAATAGTCAGCCCGGGGGTATCTGCATACAAGGTTAGAACATCCTGTCAAAATACATGGAGAAAAGCGGAACAGGTGTCGCCTGCGACGGGGCCATGATCTACGTCGCCGGCCGCGCACACCAAAACATCGACAATGCACCCGGAACCTCAAAGACGTCTCCGACAACAACAAATCATTAGGAGAGCAAGGAAATAAACGCGACTGACCATAGCACCCACGAGATTTTAATCCTGAAATAAATAATTAGCAATCGCGTGCTGATGTTGAAGTTCCCTGAGAATAGGCTTACCGATGAACCTCGACTCGACGATATCCTCGCGTCCAATACCTGGGACTACGTCAGTACTCGCTTGAAAGCCCTTCGGTTCGCAGTCCTACCG
>NZ_JAELTU010000577.1 GCF_016429015.1 Rhizobium sp. ASV20 | reverse complement strand
GATAGAGCATGTAAATCTCCTACTCTCATGTCTCATCTTCTGTTGCCATGTGTTCATCGCTTCGCCGCGTCACTTTCCCTGCCACGACTTGTAAATGCACGTCAACATCCGCAAGCATTTCCGGTCGGTGAGAGACCATGATGACGGTACAACCTGCAAAGACCTCCTTCACCAGACCCTGTATCTTGGCGTCTGTCTCATAGTCCATGTTGCTGGTGGGCTCATCCATAAGAACCAGTTTGCCACCTGTCCAATGATTATGCAACATGGCTCGTGCGAGCGAGAGGAACTGCATCTGGCCAACAGAAAGGCTAACATCAGACAGTGATGTGTCAAGACCACCCTTGCTACTGATTGCTTCCGACAGCCCGACGCGGGCCAATGATCTCAAAATCACTGTATCGTCTATCTTCCCGTCGTCCAGCTGGCCTATGTAC
>NZ_JAELTU010000576.1 GCF_016429015.1 Rhizobium sp. ASV20 | reverse complement strand
GAGGAGGACGGCGCCGTCGATACAGAGCGCAAACACAAGAAGTCGAAGAGCCTCTCCGGCGACATTGCCAACTCACATGAGCCATCAGCCGAGAATGGTGCACACGAAAATGGCGAGCTAGCTGAGAAGAAGAAGAAGAAGAAGGAGAAGAAGGAGAAGAAGAGCAAACACGACGAAGACGACAATGCGCAAGAAGACGCCAAGGCCGAATCAAAGAAGAAGAAAAAGTCAAGGAAGAATCGCGACCACAGCCGTGAAGACGGCGCAGACACCGATGCGGATACCGCACAGATACAGTCGCAGCTTACGCAGGAATCCGAGCGCCACGAAGATGATGATGCCATGGATATTGACGCTCCTGCGCAGGCTACCACATCGGACACATACCAACCACCCGACATCCCGTCCAATCCTCAAGTCCCTTTCTTCTCCCAGAC
>NZ_JAELTU010000575.1 GCF_016429015.1 Rhizobium sp. ASV20 | reverse complement strand
TCGCCGATGTCTCGTGGGCTCGGAGATGTGTATAAGAGACAGCTCTTCGGGCGTTGGCGGGTGCGGGCCTGCGCGGTAGACGGCGGAGAAGAAGCCTGCGCGGTGCATTGCGATGGCTAGGCTTAGGTTGTACTTGTTGTTTGCGATTGAGGTTAGGCCTAGTTTTGCTTTGGATGCGTTTTGCAGGTGCGAGCACATGTTTGCTATGTTGAGGATCGAAGGCATTGTGGCGGTCGTTGGTTTGCTGCTACTCGCGGAGAGGAGGTTTTTTGGGTGAATAGCGAAAATTTTGGCTGGTAATTGAGTGAGGGAACGGGGGTTCGGATTTCGCTCGAGAAATTGTCGAGATGCCCCGGGATTCGTTGTCGTGGCACCTTTTGAGTTTCCAGGCTAAGCGTGGAGAACTGTGTGCCTGTCTCTTATACACATCTGACGCT
>NZ_JAELTU010000574.1 GCF_016429015.1 Rhizobium sp. ASV20 | reverse complement strand
AGCTGACACTGGAATTCGACAAGTGGCAAGGAGAAATTTTGCGCCTATGCAAACAGATGCTGCATCCCGATCGCGATCAACGCCCTTCAGCAGCAAACTTGCAGCTTTCTGACCAGCTGCTAAGGTGCACATGCACACACGACGTCCCAATCACACTAGACTCGAAGTTGCTTGAAGCATGTAAATATGGATCCGCTGATTTAGTTTTACAGCTACTGCTCGAAGACGCAGACCCTCGTTTAATGGGTGCCATTCACCTTGCTGCCGAACGAGGTTCCAAAGATATTGTGAGGATGTTTTTGGAAAGGGGTGCAGATGTAGACTCCCTTAACCAAGTCGACCAAACACCACTCCATTGCGCTTCACGAAGCGGAAGCGAGGATGTGGTCAAGCTTTTACTGGATAATCATTCCTCAGTCAATGCAAGGGATGAAAAC
>NZ_JAELTU010000005.1 GCF_016429015.1 Rhizobium sp. ASV20 | reverse complement strand
AAATCGCGTCAATTTTCGGCCTGCTCGCCGTAATGGCAGCCAGCTCCGCTGCGGCCGAGGATGCAAAAACCGTTCCGGTGACGGATGATCGCGGCGTCAAGGTCGAAGTGCCCGCGCAGCCCAAGCGGATCGCCGCAATCTCCTATTTTGCCGATGATGTTGCGCTCGCCCTCGGCATCAAGCCCGTCGCCAGCACCTATATGACGGCGGGTCGGCAGCCGGATTTCCTCCTTGGCCTGACTTCGCAAATGGCGCAGATCGGTCAGCGCGCCAAGCCCAATCTGGAACTGTTGTCGCAAGCCAAACCAGATCTCATCGTCGCGATCCGCCGCTATACGGTCGGCAACGCGCCGCAGCTGGAAAAGATTGCGCCCTATCTTGCCTACAATATGGAGCTCCTGACTGAGAGCGATAAGGAAATCGCCGAATTCTCGAAGATCCTCGGCAAGCCCGAGCGAGGCCTGCAGCTCAACGCCGATTTCCACAAGCACCTCGACGAGATCGCCGCCAAGGCGCCGAAGAATGTACATCCGCGCTTTGCGATCATGTGGGGCGGCGAGACGCCTTTCGCCTTCCATACGGAGAACACCGCGGCCTCGATCGTTGCCGCCATCGGTGGCGACAACATCGCTGGACCTAAAACGGCCGGCGGTCCCTTCGGCATCGATCTGAGCCTCGAGACCATGCTGGAAAAGGACCCCGAAGTCCTGTTCATCTACGACTCCGGTCCGGATCGTCCGCATGAGAACAACCCGATCTGGCAGGAGCTGACCGCCGTCAAGAACAAGCGGGTATTCTACGTTGGTGACCAGTGGGTCGAGACCAATGGCCCGATCGCACGCGAAATCGTGCTGCGCGAAGCCGCGCACTATCTCTATCCGGATGCTTTCCCGGCCGTCGATGTGAGGGCGGAAGCCGCCAAGATCATTCCCGCCGAAATTCAGAAGTAAATGCTTCGGGCCGTGGCCACGATGGATGCGCGCAAATCACTGGTGGTGATCGCACTCCTCGTTGCCGCGACCCTGCTCATCGTCTTCATCGGCCTGCTGCCCGGCGCGAAGGTTTTGACGATTGCGGACGCCAGCCGTGCCCTCCTTGCGCCGGACGGCAAGGTCAATTCCATCCTTGTCTGGACGCTGCGCCTGCCACGAAGCCTTGCTGCGGCCGTGGCCGGCGCCGGGCTCGCGGTCTCCGGCTATCTGCTTCAGAGCTTGACCCGAAACCCCCTCGCCGATCCCGGAATTACCGGCGTCACCGCCGGCGCGATCACGCCGATTGTCTGCTGTTTCGTTTTCCTTCCCTGGCTATCCTCCGCCCTCTATCCTTTCGTCGGTCTTGCGGGCGGCTTGGCGGCAGCGGCCGTCACCTTCTGGGTCTCGAAGGGCGGGCAGGGGCGGCCGTTGCATCTGGCGCTCGGCGGCGTCAGCATCTCGCTGTTTCTGGGTGCAATCACGATTTACGTGCTGCTTCTGACCGGGCCGCAATCGACATCGCTTCTGTTTTGGCTCTCCGGCGGCTTTCAGGGACGCTCCTGGCCGCATCTTGGCTATATGCTCCCCTGGGTCGTCATCGGCGTTGGGGGCGCGTTGGCACTGCATCGTGTGATCGGCATGTTCGCGCTCAGCGATCATGCTGCCGCCGGCATGGGTGTGCAGCTCACTCTCTGGAAGCCGGTGCTGCTCGTGCTCGGCATCTGTCCCGTCGCCGGCGTTGCGCCGGTTGCCGGGCCTGTCGCCTTCGTTGGGCTTTCGGCGCCGCATATCGCGCGTTTGCTGAAACCACGCGGTGCTGGATGGGAAATCGCGCTTTGCGCCGCCATCGGAGCACTGATCGTGACGGTCGCCGATCTCGTCGCCCGCACGGTCGCCATCCCGAAGGAACTTCCCGTCGGCATCATCACGGCGTTGATCGGCGGCCCTGTTTTCATCTACCTCATCCAGCGCGGCCGCCTGCAATTCAGGGGGCATGGCCTATGACCGTGGATGCCCACGTCACCCATATGCCGCGAAGAGGCATGCTGCCGGTCGTCATCATCATCGCGCTTCTGTCTTTGATTGCCGCGACCTTCCTCGGTGTCGTCGATCTGCCGGCGACCGATGTGCTTGCTGTCCTGAGTGGCAAGGGGTCGCCCGAGGCACAATCGATCATTCTCGACATCCGGCTGCCGCGTATCGTCACTGGTATCCTTGCCGGCATTCAGTTCGGCGTCGCCGGCCTGCTCTTGCAGACGATCACACGAAATCCTCTCGCTGATCCCTCGTTGATGGGGGTATCGCAGGGTGCGACCTTAACCGTCACGCTGTTCCTGCTGTTTACAGTCTATATCTTCAATCCCGGCGAGAACACGGTTGCGGAGCTGCCGATCGCCTGGCTTCCGGTGGCGGGTCTTGCGGGCGGGATGATCGCTGGCGGCATCATCTATCTGCTCGCCTTCCGGCTTGAACTCAGCCCTCTGCGGATCACGCTCTGCGGCGTTGCGGTCGGCGCAGTCCTGCATGCGCTTGCCGTCGGCCTCATCGCCGGCTGGGGATCGGCGCGCATCGAGATCATTCTCGAATGGCTTTCGGGCAGCCTCTACGCCCGCACCTGGGATCATGTGCTATTTCTCCTTCCTTTCACGGTCGTAGGCCTGCTCGTCCTGCCGCTGATCTATCGGCCTCTGGTCATGCTGCAATTCGACGCGCAGGTTGCCCGCTCGTTCGGACTTGCCTATCGTCGGCAGTTTTCCGTCGTATTGCTGATTTCCTGTGCCCTTGCGGCAAGCGCGGTCGGTGCCGTCGGGCCGATCGTCTTCGTCGGGCTTGTCGTTCCGCATCTCGCCCGCTTCCTCGCCGGCCGGCATTTTCCCTTGGTTCTGCCTTTGACAATCGTCCTCGGCGCTATCTTCGTCACTCTGGGCGATCTGATCGGCCGTCTCGTTGGGCGAGCGGAGGAGGTGCCGATCGGCGTCGTGACCGCGATTGTCGGTGTGCCCGTGCTGCTTGCCCTCTTAAGAAAAATTCCCTGAGATCGCCGATGCCGCTGTCCTGTTCGCAACTCTCCGTCTTTTATGGTCGTCGCAAAGCTCTCGACGGCTTCAGACTTTCCATGAAGCCAGGCGAGATCCGGGCGCTGATCGGCCCGAACGGTTCGGGTAAGAGCACGGCCCTACAGGCACTTGCCGGCTTGATCGCCCCGGCAGAGGGACAGGTGACGATCGAGGACGTCTCCGTCGCAACCATGTCCAGGCGCGCGATCGCCAAGAAGCTCGCCTTCCTGCCGCAGCAACCTTCGGCACCCGATGAGATGACGATCGCGCAGCTGGTGCGGCAGGGTCGCTTTGCCCATGTCGGACTGTTTCGCGGCTATGATCGCAGGGATGAAGAAGCGATTGATTGGGCGCTGGAAAGCACCGGGCTCTCAAGCCTTGCTGACCGAACCCTGCGGGAACTTTCCGGTGGCGAGCGGCAGCGGGCGTGGATATCCGCCGCCCTTGCACAGGAAGCCGGCATATTGCTGCTCGACGAGCCGACCTCGTTTCTCGATATCGGCTATCAGGTTGAGGTGCTGGACCTCGTCCATCGTCTCAGCCGCGAGAGGGGTGTTACCATCATCATGGCGATCCACGACATCAATCAGGCGATCGCCGTCAGCGACCGCATCTCGCTGCTGGAAAAAGGCGAGCTGCGCTTCGACGGCGAGCCGAAAGCACTCGCCGAAAGCGGACTGATTGAAAAGACCTTCCGGGTGAAGGGGCGGTTTGTCCAAGTCAGCCCGGACGCGCCGCCGCATTTCGATGTCGAGCTGACGAGGCTTAGCCAGCCAGGGGCTTGACGAGCCGGAAGACGATTTTCGTCTGCGTGTAGTAGTCGAGCGCATCGGCGAAGTCGGGCGTCCAGCCATCTTCAATAAAGGGTATGAAGCCGTCATATTCCAGCTTGCGGCCGGAGACTGCGAAACCTGCCTTGGCAAAGGCGCGACCGTAATCGGAAATCGAGCGATCCTGGACGACGGTGTTCGTGCGCTTGGCGACGAGATCGCGCCACTTCGGCCAAAGCGGATTGTCCGTATGGCAGCCGGTGACGGCATAATAGACGCCGCCTGGCTTCAATGCCTTCCAGATATCCGCGGCATGCGCATCGATATCCTCGACGAGATAGATGACCTCGTGGCTGATGGCCAGATCGAACTCTCCCACCCAGCCATCGAGCGTTCCACCCACGGCATGCTGGACCGGCAGATTGCCCTTGAAAGCTTCGGCCTTGGCGATCGATTGCTCGGCGATGTCGATGCCCAGCGCCTTGCGAAAGGGTCTGATGGCATAGAGATGACGCAGCAGGCCGCCCTGATTGCAGCCAAAGTCGACTACGCTCTTGGCGGACAGATCGCGCTCGACGATCAGCTCGATCAGATGTCTCCAGATCGGCGCATGGCCATCCGACATCCTGTCCTCTGCATCCGGATCGACATACCAGGTGGCGATCGTCTTCTGGCCTTCTTGGCTCATCCGCTTTCTCTCCAGGCTAAGCAAAACGTGCCCTGTCTTTAAAGCGGACTTCGAGCCGTGACTAGATTTTGAAACCCAAAAGCTGTGCCAGCGGAAGATTTTATCTGTCGCAGTGATCTGGAGAATAAGGGCCCTGGGTCAGTGCAGCCGCTCTCCGTTCGATGGATCGAAGAGATGCGTCTTTGCCGGATCGATTCTGAGCTGGATCGGCTGGCCGGGAGACACCGAAGGGCGGTCCCTGACGGCGGCCACGATGGATTGAGTGCCGGCCTGCAATTGCAGATGCGTGTCCGAGCCCGTCGGTTCGATAATGATGACTTTGGCCTCCACGCCGGCGACATCAATGGCGATATGTTCCGGGCGGATGCCGAGTTGGACGGACCGGCCGAGATGGCGGCGGGCGCTTTCCGGCAGCGGCCAATGTAGATTTTCGGCGTCCTCGAGTCCCAGGGTCCCGTTTCGGTCGGTGACGAGGCCGTCGATGAAGTTCATCGATGGCGATCCGATAAAGCCGGCGACGAAACTGTTGGTCGGTGCGTCGTAGATATCAAGCGGAGAGCCGATCTGTTCGATGTGGCCGCTGCGCATAACGACGATGCGGTCGGCCATGGTCATGGCCTCCATCTGGTCGTGCGTGACATAGACCATGGTGGTACCGAGCCGCTGGTGAAGTGTCTTGATTTCGGTGCGCATCTGTACCCGCAATTTTGCGTCGAGATTGGACAGCGGCTCGTCGAACAGGAAAACCGCCGGGTTGCGGACGATGGCGCGCCCCATCGCCACGCGCTGGCGCTGGCCACCGGACAATTGCCGGGGATAGCGGTCGAGGAGGGCGGCGAGATCGAGGATCGCGGCGGCATCGCTCACCTTCTGCTCGATCTCCTGTTTGCTACGGCGCGCGAGCTTCAGCGAAAAGGCCATGTTGTCGCGCACCGTCATATGCGGATAGAGCGCGTAAGACTGGAACACCATGGCGATATCCCGCTCATTGGGTTCAAGATCGTTGATGATGCGGTCGCCGATTTCGATCTCGCCGTCGCTGATGCTTTCAAGCCCGGCGATCATACGCAGCAAGGTGGATTTGCCGCAGCCCGAAGGTCCGACGAGCACAACGAATTCGCCATCCTGTGCTGCGACGGAGACGCCATGCAGCACCTCGAGTGCGCCGTAGCGTTTGATGGCGTTGCGAATGGTCAGTTTCGCCATGGATTTCTCCCGAAAGTATCGGCCGGTGCTTCAGCGCCCGCCCATGCCCGCATTGAGGGCGATGCTGTTGTAGATGAGCTTCTGCAGGATGATCGCGAGGAAGATCCCTGGAAGCATGGAAAGGGTGGCGCCCGCCATCAGGTAATTCCACTGCGTTCCCTGTTGTGTCTGGAACAGGGTAAGGCCGACGGGCAGGGTGGCATTGTCGGCGCCGGTCATGACGATCAGCGGCCAGAGGAAATTGTTCCACTGCCCGATGAAGGTGAAGAGCGACAAAAGGCCGATCGCCGGCATGGACAAGGGCACGATGATGCTGATGAGGATGCGCAGGCGCGAGGCGCCGTCGATCCGTGCCGCCTCCTCCAACTCCATGGGAATGGAGAGGAAGAACTGCCGCATCAGGAATGCGCCGAAGGTGCCGAAGGAGACAGGCAGGATCACGCCGGGGAAGGTATTGACGAGACCGAGTTTGTTGACGATCAGAAATAGTGGAATGATGAGCATCAGAGGCGGCACCATCAACGTGCCGATGTAACCGAGCAGCAGCGTGTCGCGTCCCTTGAATTTCAGCCGTGCGAAGGCATAGCCGGAGAGACAGGAAACGACGACGGTGATCGCCGTCACGCAGATGGCGATGACGGCGCTGTTGAGGAAGAAGCGGCCGAAGGGCAGCCGGGTCCAGGCGGCCGCAAAATTACCCCATTCGAAGACCTCGGGGAGAATACGTACCGGTATCGCCGTTACTTCGGCATTCGAGCGGATCGCATTCGAGACCATCCAGAAGAATGGAAACAGGAAGGCGATTGCGACGAGCGCGATTGCCAGGTGATTGATGACGTCAAGCGCCAGCTTCCGGCGTGCTTTGGCGTCGGATTTAAGCGTCATAGTGCACCCATTTGCGCTGGAACCAGAATTGCAGGGCCGTCAGCACCATGATCAAAGCAAACATCACCCAGGCGATGGACGAGGCATAGCCCATCTGGAAGTTCTGAAAGCCGCGTTGGTAAATGGCGTAGCCGAGCGTCGCGGTCGACGATCCCGGTCCACCCTTGGTCATGACGAAAATCTGGTCGAAGACCTGTAATGAGGTGATCGCCGTCATGACGGTGCCGAAGAACAGCGTCGGCGAGATCAGCGGCAGGCGGATTTTCCAGAAGCGGTCCCAGGCCGTCGCGCCATCGATGCGTGCGGCCTCCAGATAGGTCGCCGGCACCATGTCGAGAGCGGCGTTGAAGAGAACTGTGTTATAGCCGACACCGGCCCAGAGCGATGTCAGAACGACCGCCTGCATCGCGAGCGTGCGATCGTTGAGGATGCCAGCAAAGGGTATCGATAGAGCAGCCATCAAGCTGTCGAAAAGACCACCGCTCGTAAAGATCAGCATCCAGACCATGGCGACGGCGATGAGAGGCGTGAAGGTCGGCAGAAAGAAGATCACGCGGAACCAGCGCTGCCCGATCTTCAGGCTCGAGATCCAGGTCGCCAGGCCGAGCGAGACGATAATGTTCAGCACGAGATACTCGACGGTGAAGAAGATCGTGTTGCGCATGACCGTCCAGAATTGCGGGTCGGCCGTAAACAGGCGCACATAGTTCGAAAGGCCGATGAAGCGCGGCGTGCCGAGCAGCTGCCAGTTGGTGAAGCTGAGCGCGATCGACGCAAGGATCGGCAGGACGAGGAACAGGACGATGCCGATCAGGCTCGGCAGTAGGAAGAACAACGCAGTCCATCCCTCGCCTCTGAACCATTTGCGCGAATGTGGCCTTGGTCTTGCAATCATGTCGGTATGTTTGCCCAGCATCATGGGCCTCTCCTTTCCGGCAATGGCACTGCGGTCGAGCTGATGAGCCCGGCCGCAGGCCGGCGAGACGCCCGGTCTATGGAAGCTGGCTCTGAATGTCGCTGAGCACGCCTTCGGGCTTCGAGTCCCCCGTCAGCGCCAGCGGCACATATTGCATCACCAGATTTTCGAACTGGTTCCATTTCTCGTTGATGCGGAACGGCGTGGTATGGGCGAACATATATTCCAGCGTGTCGCGGGTGCCGGCGACATTCTTGGCCGCGCCGTCATACCAGGAAGTCTGCTGTGCAAGGCGAGCCGGCAGCGCACGTCCGGCCGCGCCGAGGATTTCGGCTGCCTTCGGACCGGTCAACACCTGCAGCGCCTTGAAGGCGGCATCCTTATGCTGGCTGGTGGCGGAAATGCCCCAGCCGGAACCGGCGGTGAGGAAGCGCGACGGTCCTGTTCCACGCGGCAGCGGCGCGATGCCGATCTTGAAATTGACGTTGGCTTGCCCGGTAATCAATGACCACGGGCCGTCGATATACATGGCGACATTGCCGGAGGCGAAGCGGCCGCTTGCGGCCGAGGCGTCGGCGGCGGAAGCAAAGACGGGCGAGAGCTTATCCTTGGCGGTGAGATCGGCATATTTGCTGAACGCGTCGACAAATCCGGCATTGGTGAGGTCGAATTCGTTATCGGCATTGAAATAGTCGGCGCCGAGCGCGACAGGGCCTGCAATGAAATCGAAGGCCTGGGTGCCGTAACCATAGCTTCCATCCTTGGTCAGCGCCTTGGCGTCGGCCTTGAAGTCGTCGAAGGTCCAATCCTTGGCAGGTTCCTTCAAGCCGGCAGCGGTGAACTTGTCGCGGTTGTAGAAGACCATCCATGGGCCGACGTCGTAGGGCAGGGCATAGAGTTTGCCATCGCGGGAAAGCCCGGACATGATCGATGTCTCGAAATCGGCGATCTTTACGTCGCTCTTTTTCACGTAGTCGTCGAGCGGCGTTAGAATGGAGTAGAAATTCGGTATGCGCATCGACTGCATCGAGACGATGTCGGCAACTTCTCCGGAGGCCGCCAGGACAGGCAGGCGCGTCCAATAGTCCGTCCAGCCGGAGAGCTGCAGCTTGACCTTGATGTCGGGATATTGCTGGGTGACTAGGTCGGCCAGTTGCTGCCAGAGTTCCGCATCGTTCGGCGCTCCCCACATCTGCCAGGTCAGGGTCACGGGGGCATTCTGCGCCTGCGCACCGATGCCGGGTAGTGAACTCGCCGCAAGGGCGGCGGCAAAAATCAATGAACGTTTCATGATGGTTCCTCCTCCTGAATGACTTTGTTTGCAGTGATGTTCATCACACTCCGGACGCTCCCCTCCGGTTTGGTCTTGCGGCCTGTTTCAGGACGCAATCATCGCCTCCAGATCGGCAATGAGGCCGATCAATTCCGTTCGCTGGCGCCGCCAGATATCCGGATCCTGCCCCGGCTCCAGAATGGCGGTCATGCGCTGGAGGAAGTCTGGCGGCAGTCGTTCGAGTTCGGCTGCCATGGGCAAATTCCAGCCATCACCCGGAAAATACACCCGGTTGAAGGCAAAGACGGTCTGCAGGATGGCGTTGGCAAGCTTGCCCGTCAGCCCGACCAGAAAGACGAGATCGCGGCGAACGACCTTGCTTTCATAGTGATAATCCTTGGCCCAATAGCGCAGAATATCCATGTACTGGCTGAGGACCGACGCCCTCAGCGCTTCCGGATACTGCGCCAGCTGGCGCTTCCAGCCGGCCAGCAAACCACTGGGGTCGGCGATGATCTGCTGGCTCGCGAGATCGGTCGGCAGATGATAGCCCCAGATCGTCCATTCGAAGCTTTTCGGCACGACGATGCCGCCAAGCCAGGAGTCCAGATCGCGCTGGACGCCGGCGTAGCGCCGCATCCAGACGCCATCCATTCGAATGCCCTCGGCCTGCCAGTTCCGCAGCGCGGCATCGAAACGCCGCCACGCTGCGGTTTGGCGAACCTCCGGCCCGCGATAGCCATCGGCGTAGACCCGGAAATCGAAATCCGATTGCGCATCCGACCGTCCCTTGCCTCTCGATCCGGCAAGCGCGACGGCACCATTGCCGTCTTCGGCCAGATCGGCGATCAGAGGGGTCATTGCGGCTATGAGTTCGGTTTCGCGGCTCATGATGGCACCGGGTCTGGGCTCTGCTATCTCCCTCAGTCTTTCAGGATCAGCTCGATCACTGGCGTCACGACGTCAGGCTTCAGAACGGGCAGTTCGAGAGTGAGGATACCTTCGCCGACAGCAACACCGATATTGGAATCGACCTCGGCATCCGGATCGAGCCAATGCAGTTCGCTGGCATCGTGCAGGAACTGCGCATATTTCACCTTGCGCCCCAATCCCTCGATATGAATGTGCCGGAACGGCCAAGTCTGGATGTGCAGATAGAGCCGATTACCCTTCTGGGTGAAGCGGCAGCCGCTCGGCGCCTTGTAGGTGGACGGGCCGGCGCCATAGATCGCGCGGCCGTTCAGCCGCATCCATTCGCCATAGGTGTCGAGCGCCGTGATGGCGCGGGCATCGAACGTGCCGCGGCCGGTCGGGCCGACATTCATCAAAAGGTTGCCGCCGAGAGACACCGTATCGATGAGGATGTTGATGAGCTGGCCGGCATCCTTCCAGGTGGTCTCGTCGCGATAATAGCCCCAGGAGCCACTGAAGGTGTGGCAGGCTTCCCAGCGCACCGGCAGGCCGGCGACCGTCGGAGCGACACGCGGCGTATATTGTTCCGGCGTTACCAGATCCGGCATATGGTCGGCGTCGCGTGGCAGATCGAGACGGTCGCCGACGATGATGTCCGGCTGCAGTTCACGCACCACCTTCATCAGGTCGTCGCTTTCCCAGTCGGCGCGGCCCTTACCCGGCAGGCCCTTATAGATGCGGCGGGGATAGCTGAAATCGAACCAGATGACATCGATCTTGCCGAAGTTCGTCAGGAGTTCGGTTACCTGATCGCGCATGTACTTCGCATAGCGCCGGACGTCGCGACCTTCGTTGAACTTGGCGGCATCGGGATGGTTGCGCTGCGGATGATGCGCGTCGATCGGGAAGTCCGGATGATGCCAGTCGAGCAGGGAGTAGTAGAAGCCGACCTTCAATCCTTCGGCGCGAAGCGCTTCGACGTAAGGGCCGATCAGATCCTTGCCGTAGGGCGTATTAGTGACCTTGTAGTCGGTGACCTTGCTGTCCCAGAGGCAGAAGCCTTCATGGTGTTTGGCGGTGAGGACGACATATTTCATGCCGGCCTGGCGCGCGCGGCGTGCCCATTCGCGGGCGTCGTAAAGATCGGGATCGAAGTTGTCGAAATACTTCTGATAGGCCTCGGTGGTAAATTCCTCGCGGTTTTTCAGCCATTCATGGCGGGCGCCGAGTGCGTAAAGTCCGAAGTGGATGAACATGCCGAAGCGGTCATGTCCAAACCATGCCTTGCCATCGGCCACATTCTGGCCGCCACTGATCGCTGCGTCGCTCACACTATCCTCCCAGGATTTGCGGCTCAATCGAACCGGTTCGATTTACATCATTGAATCGATCACCCTGTATGTCAAGCTCGCTGTTGAAACCTCTTTCGGCATATTGCTTCATAGCCAGCAAATGCTAGATTTGTGTCAGAGATTCATTGGAAGGAACACCTTCAACCGGAAGGTCATCGGCGATAGAAACGGTTCGAAAAATTTATGGCAACTATTCGCGACGTCGCCAAACTCGCTGACGTGTCCGTTTCAACGGTGTCGCTGGCTTTAAGCAATCCAGCGCGAGTCAGCCAGAAGACATTGGAGAAAATCCGCCAGGCGATCGCCTCCGTCGGTTTCGTTGCCGATCCGCTTGCGCAAAGCCTGGCACGGGGGCGCAGCCGCATGATCGGCTTCGTGGTCGGCAATGTCGGCAATCCGTTTTTCGGGGATATCCGGCGTGAGCTGGAGAATTATGCACTCGATCACGAGCACTTTGTCGTCGTCACGGATTCCTCAGGCAAGACGGATCGTGAGAGAGCGATGGTCGAGCATCTGATTGGCCTCAAGACCGCGGGTCTGGCGCTCTCGCCCTCCGGGCACGATCAGGGCTACCTCGATTTCATCGCTGGCCTGAATGTGCCGGTCGTCTGTTTCGACCAGAAGGTCGCCGGCATAGAGCGCGATTTCGTCGGCTCCGATAATCATTTGGCCGGCGCGATGCTGACGGAGCACCTTCTCCAGCTCGGCCACAGGCGCATCGCCTTCATCACCGGGCCGAGCCATATGCACACCGCGACGGAGCGCTATCGCGGGTTCACCGATACGATGGCAAATGCTGGCATCGAGGTTAATCCCAACTTCGTCGTCGACGGACAGTTCACCCGCACCGCGGGATACGAGGCGGCGATGCGCCTGCTCATCCAGCCGGAGCGTCCGACCGCGATCCTCGGCGCCAACAATACGGTTGCACTTTCAGCCTTGCAGGCCATGCAGGAACTGGGCTTTCGCTGTCCCGAGGATATCTCGCTGGCCATGATCGACAATGTGCAATGGAGCTCGGTCATCACACCGCGCATCACAATGGTGGTTCAGGATACGCTGGCGCTCGGCGGTATCATTGCGCGCCGCCTCATGCACCGCATCACCAATCCTCAAGCTGCGGTCGAGCCGCCGCAGGATTTTGTGCTGACGCCGAAATTCGTCCCCGGCAATTCCTGCCGCCGGATTTAACCCCTCACTCTCATTTCTCGCAGCCGTGGTCAGGCCCGCGGAGCGAGCCGGCGTCTGCTTCGGCTTTCGAGAAGGATCGCGATGATTGTGTAGAGCACGGCGAGGATCCAGAGAGTGAGGAAGGGCAGCCGCACATCGTGTAGTGGCGCGCCGAGCTGTGCGGTTGCGACAATGCCATTGATGGCTGAGGTGCTGGGCAGAACGGTCGCGATGGCGTGCAGGAAGGGCGGTATTGCCTCGGTCGGCCAGGAAAAGCCGGCAAGGAAGAGAAAGGGTATGCCGAGCGCTGCCGAGACGAGCTGTACTGTCAGGGGGCTGCGAAAGAGGCTGGCGATCACCAGTCCGAGAGCACTGACGGCCAGCACGAAGGGCAGAGCGAATACGAATATCGACAGCGGCGTGCCGAGGCGGGGGATGTTGTAGAGATAGGGAATGACGATCAGATAGAACGGCGCGATGACGACTTCCATGATCAGATAGGCGAGCAGCTTTCCCATGACGACGGCCACCGGCCCGATCGAGGCCGCAGGCCCGGTCCCGATCGCTTCGTTCCTGTAGGTGCCGAGCAGGCCGACACCGATCAGCAGCGTCTGCTGCATGATCAGGATAAAGGCGGCGGGCAGGATATAGGTCGCATAGCCACCTTGCGGATTGAACAGCGGCACCGCCGTGAACGGCATCGGATCGGTGGCGGCCGCGGCCGTGCGGGGATCGACATCGGCGGCGACCAGCCGGGCCGTCTCGATGGTGGCTCCCATGGTCTTTGCGACGGCGGAGACGCCGCCCGAAATACGCTGATAGATCAGGAAGTAGCTGGCGTCGGCATAGAGCGCGATCGGCGACTGCCGGCCGTGCAGCAGGTCGCGTTCGAAATACTTCGGAATGACGAGAAGGCCGGAGAGGTTGCGGGCATAGACCTCGCGCTCGGCGCTTGGCCGATCGGGAAAAACGCCGCCGACCGCGACATCGGGCGATGCGTCGATACGGCGGGCAAGATCCCGGCTGCTGTCCGTGCCGTCGAGATCGACGACGGCGATCGGCACGTGGCGCAGGGCTTCGGTGCGATAAGGTTGCGGGTAGAGCACGGCATAGATCATTGCGGCGACGACCAGCACGGAAAAGGCCGGCTTCAGCGTCAGCACGCGCTTCAGTTCGATGCGGCAGATCGTCAACATATCCTTCATCCCGCCGCTCTCCCCGACGTGTTCGGTTCAGGTGCGATCGGCTGCTCGCGCTCGCGTTGCCGCCGCGCCCGCATTGCCTCGAGCCGCAAGGCCGTCAGGCCTGCCAGCAGCACAACCATGAACAACAGCACGGCAACCGGCTTCAGGGACAGGTATAGCGGCGTTCCGCGCAGTGTCTGATCAATGCGCGCCGTCATGTACCAGGTGCCGGGGATGATCTGCCCCCAGGAATAGGCAAAGGCATTCATGCCGATCCTTGGAAAGCCGATCCCCATGAAGCCGAAGGCGGGCGCCATCAGCAGCGTGCCAATGCTGATGGCATTGGCCATCGGCTTCAGGAGCAGGGCCAGCAGCGTGCCGATGAGCTGGTTGGCCAGCACAAACAGAACGCCGCATGCCAGCAGCAGGTAGCGGTCGCCGCGCAGGGGCATGCCCAAGAGGCTGAAGAGAACCCAGTCGGCAATGCCGAGCACCACCAGGAACAGCAGCGTATAGGGGAGGATTTTCCCCGCCATCGCCGGCCATAATCCATCGCCGAGGCGCCTCAGGATGCGCAGTCGATGGCTGGTCTCGACGTCGAGGCCGACTGCATAGGCCATGGTGGTGACGATGATGACCTGCAGCACGCTCGGCAAAAGGGCGGCAAGCAGGAAATGGGCGTAGTTGAGCGTCGGGTTGAACAGGGGATTGACCTGCACGGGGATCGGCGCGAGCTGCTCTTCGGCCTCGTCGAGAGGTTGGCCCTGCGAGGTTCGCAACGACAGCCTTATGCCGGCCGCGACGGTCTGTACCGCGGCGCTGACGCCGCGCAGCGTCAGATTGCCCGTCGTCATCGTCTGGGTATTGTAGAAGAAGACGACCTCCGGGCGACGACCGGAAAAGACGTCACGTTGAAGATTGCGCGGCAGCATCAAAAGCCCGTGGACAGTGCCGGACAGGATCAGCTGCCGCCCTTCGGCGAGATCGCTGACATTGCGAGCGACGGCTGCATCCGGCGTGGCATCGACTGTCCGGATAATCGTCCTTGAAAGATCGCTGTTGTCGAGATCGAGGACGGCTATCGGCAGCTTTGTGGCAAGGCCGGCGCTGAAGACGGCGGCAAGCACGGCCATGAGCAGAAGCGGCAACACGGTCGTCAGGAACAGCAGGAACGGTCGCCGCCGGAAATGGTCGAATTCCCGTCTGAAGACTGTCAGGAAGCCGGGGCGCAATCGCCCTTTCGCCATCATCTCAGTGCCCTGCCGGCGGCCAGGATGCAATGACACTCATGCCGGGACGCAGGCCTTGTACGGGCTTTGCCGGAGTTGCGCGGACCTCGAAGGTGCGCAGATCGAAGTCGCCCGTTGCCCGTGTCGCCCGCCAGGTGGCATATTGCCCCTGTGCATTGATCATGGTCACCTTTACCGGGATCTTGTCTTCGCCGAGTGCCGGTACGGTGACGTCGAAACTGTCACCGACCTTCAGGCCCTTCAGCAGATCTTCGCGAAGATTGAAGGTGAACCACGGATTCTGCAGGTCGATCAGCGAGAAGATAGGGGCGCCTGCGGAAAAGTTCTCGCCCAGTTCGGCGACGCGCGTCGTCACCTGGGCGGAAATCGGCGCGACGATGGTCAGCTCATGGACGTTGGTTTGCTGCTGGTTAAGCGAGGCCTTTGCCTGTTCGACCTGCGCTGCGGCGAGGGCCTTTTCCTCCTTGCTCGCGCCAGCGATCGCTAGCTGGAGATTGGCTTGGGCCGACTCGCGCTTGCGGATGGCGGCTTCGAGGTTGCGGGCTGTTTCGTCGACGCGCGCCTGTGTCGACGCTCCTGTCGTGATCAGCCTGCCCTGACGGCCAGCATCCTCCTGATAAAGTGTGACATCCGCATCGGCAGCAGCCAGCTCGGCCTGACGGGCTGCGATCGTCTCCGGCCGGGTGCTGTTGACTCTGACAAGATCGGCTTCGGCGACAGATAGTGCCGCCTCGGACATATGCAGCGCGGCGGTCAGCTGCGGGCTTTCCAGTTCGGCGATGACAGCGCCGCGCTCGATATTATCGCCGACATCGGCATTCAGCTTGGCAACCCGCCCAGAAACCCGCGGGCTGATGTCCACTCGATTGGCTGAAACTTCACCTTGCACGATCAGTGGCGGAGGCCTCGTGGCAAACCATAACAGGACACCGAGCACTCCAACGATCACGATGCCGATCACAACACGAAGCGTTCGCAACATACAGTCGCCTCCCGAGTTTGCCTTGGAGGCTTGCGCCTCCCAACAGTTGACGGCAGGCGCATGCTTCATGAACTGGCCGGGGTTGCGGCGATGGCGAGACAGGAAGCGCATCCGCGCTGGTCCGCGTCATCGTCGCTATGTCGGCCGACTGTTCCTGTGCCGGCGATTGCCATGTTTCCATGCGAACTGTAGCAGAGGAAAACAACAAAAGCACTTGTCGTGGAGCAACTTAACGCCTATCCGCGCTTGAGTTGCCAACCAGCCGGCTCCGTCGGGCACGGATTGTGTCGTTCGATCTTCTAATTAAGCTGGCGGTTCTTGACCATCCTGCGGAAAACTCCAGATAGGCTCGGTCGGTACCGCCTCCACAAAAGGGGCAAATCATCCACCCCAGCTTCCATAGGCTTGCTTGTTCTTGATCCGGCTATGTCCGGGAAATCCGCGACCTCGGAGGCTGCAGGTCGCAAACACTGAAGGCTGGGATATCCAGGGGCGCCATTTTGAAAACTCTGTCATCGCGATGATCATCATTTCCTGTAGCAATTTGAAAGGCGCAGCCGCTTCTTCCCTGTGTGGGGAGATCGATAAACTATCTTGTAGAGATTTTTTGGTATTTCATTCTGACTTCGACTATGGCGTGGCTTGCCTGTTCGCTATGGCTCCGCGCGAGGATTAGGAACGTTGATGGAAATTCAGACGCACTTGCCTTCCCTGGTGCGCGTCCTCGGGCAGGTGGCGATCATCGTCTATGCCTATTCTTTGGTCACCCGGACTATCGAGCGCGGCATTCTGAAATCCATTGCCGTCGGATTGCTCTTCGGTCTCGGCGGCATTCTGTCGATGGGCGATCCCATTCGACTCATGCCCGGCGTCATTCAGGACGGACGTTCTATCCTGCTTGTTCTGACACCCATTTATGGCGGTATCGTCGGCACCGTCGTTGCGGCCTTCATGATGGCCGTGTTTCGTTACCTGGTTGGCGGTCTGGGAGCCGTGAGCGGGGTTGCCGGCATTTTGATCGTTGCGACCGCAGGATATGTTCTGACGCTTCTGCCGCGAAAATTGACAGGCACCGGGTGGAGACGCTCGGCTCTGTTCGGCCTTGCGACGACGACGTCTCTCGTCGTTCTCGTTTTCCTGCCATGGTCCGTTGCGCGCGAACTTCTGATCTCGGCGACGCTGCCGGTGACGATCGTCAACATCCTCGGCGTCATGCTACTGTCGGACTTGCTTGAGAAAGAAAGCTACCGCATCAGTATCCAGCGTGCGCTCGAAAACGAAGCCACGCTCGATCCTCTGACGCAGCTGCCGAACCGTCGGGTTCTGCAGCGGGAAGGCGATCGCTGCAGCAAGGAAGCCGGTATGCGGCGGGTTCCTTTTTCGATCATCATGCTCGATATCGACCATTTCAAGAAGATCAATGACAATTGGGGCCACTCCTTCGGCGATACGGTCCTGGCTCGGGTGGCTGATGTGATCCGGCGAACGGTGCGCAAGACCGACATAGCCGCTCGCTATGGCGGCGAGGAAATTGTCGTGCTGTTGCCCAATACGGATATGCGGGCCGCCGGCATCGTTGCCGAAAAGATCCGCCACGATATCGAGACAACGGTCCTGATGTTCGGCCAGGAAACGGTCCATGTCACCGCCAGCATCGGCATTGCCTGTTCCTTTGAGCCATCGACCGACTTCAAATATGTTCTCGAAGCCGCCGACAAGGCGCTTTACCGCGCAAAGGCCGGCGGAAGAAACCGCGTTGAACTGGCTGAAACCGCATAGGATTGTAGCTGGGCGCCCTTCCGCCAACCTCGCCGTGTCGTGTTCCTGGCCTTGTTTCTACCGCTGTGTTCTTGACGGAACCGACCGCCCGGCTTAACTGGACTCGACGGTTCCCCAAGGAAGACTCCGCGGGGATTAATAGGGAACACGGTGAGGACGACCCAAAAGGGACCTAGACCGTGGCTGCCCCCGCAACTGTAAGCGGATTGCCGATCATCCGGGTGTGAACGGGATTTTTGTTCATGTCCGAAGGCTTGAGGGCCGTGCCACTGCGACCACGATCGCGGGAAGGCAGATGATCGTCAGATATCCGCAAGCCAGGAGACCTGCCGTCGATCACGATCCAATCACCCGGGCGGGGATGCCCGGAAAGGACAGAGAATGATTGACCTGAACCTTCGACATTGCCAGGTATTTTTCGGCCTTGATTGGACTCTTTCCAACGGGTGGTCCGTCTGAGCAGTCGTGCCGACGCCGCCAATCTCTCATTCCGATCGAGACCTTTCATGCGCCATTTTTTTTTCGACCATAACATTTGCCCTTGGGCTCACCGGCTTCGCCGCCTCGGGGTTTGCCGCGACCC
This sequence comes from Rhizobium sp. ASV20, assembly GCF_016429015.1. GTDB lineage: Bacteria > Pseudomonadota > Alphaproteobacteria > Rhizobiales > Rhizobiaceae > Rhizobium. The sequence goes on along the minus strand of NZ_JAELTU010000005.1, from coordinate 70,856 downwards.
AGTATCCGCTCACCATCAACAATTGCGGCCAGCCGGTCACCTTCCAGAAGGCGCCCGCCAAGATCGTATCCATCGGTCAGGGCATGACCGAGATCCTGCTTTCGCTCGGCCTTGCCGACAAGATTGCCGGCACGGCCGTCTGGGTCGGCCCAGTGCTGCCGCAATATGCAGAGGCCAACAGCAAGATTCCGCGGCTTGCCGACAATGACCCAAGCTTCGAATCCGTTGTCGGCAAGGAGCCCGATCTTGTTGCCGCCGAGTTCGAATGGCATGTCGGCACGCAGGGTTCCGTCGGCAAGCGTGACCAATTCTCCCAGCTCGGCATCAACACTTACGTTGCGCCAACCGATTGCGTCGCCAAGATCAACGCCGAGGGCGGCGATGGCGTGCGCAAGGAGCTGTTCACGATGGATCTCGTCTACCAGGAGATCAACGAACTCGCGCAGATCTTTGATGTCAAGGATCGCGGTGACGCGCTGGTTGCCGATCTGAAGAAGCGTGAGGCGGATGCTGTCGCATCGATTGCCGGCGCCAAGGCCAAGGACCTGCCGATCGTATTCTGGTTCTCCAGCAAGGAAGTCAGCGGCGATGCCTATATTGCCGGTAAGAACAGCGCACCTGCCTACATCCTCAAAACACTCGGCGCCAAGAATGTGGTGACGACGGAAGAGGAATGGCCGCTGGTCGGATGGGAAACCATCGCACAGGCCAACCCTGCCGTGATCGTCATCGCGACGATGGACCGCCGCCGCTATGCGGCCGACGATCCGAAGGTCAAACTCGCCTTCCTCGAAAAGGACCCGGTCACCAGCCAGCTTGACGCCGTCAAGAACAAGCATTTCGTGATGATGGATGCGCAATCGATGAACCCGACCATCCGAACCATCGACGGCATCGAGATACTGGCCAAGGGCATTAAGTCCTTCGGTCTGGCGCAGTAAATATGCGTCTGATCGCAGAGCGGCGAGACAGGTGGGCGCTATTGGCGCTCACCATGGTCGCGTTCCTCCTGTTGGCCTTCATGATCAGCCTTGCGGTCTCCATCGGCGAGATTTCGATTCCGCTATCGACGACGGCAAAGGCCGTGTCTAACAGGTTGTTCGGAACGGATTTCGAGCTAAGCCGGATACATCAGGGCATCGTCTGGGATTATCGCCTCAGCCGAGCGCTCGTTGCGGCAAGTGCCGGGGCATCGTTGGCGTTGAGTGGCGTGATCCTGCAGGCCTTGCTGCGCAATCCGCTCGCAGAACCGTATGTTCTCGGCATTTCGGCCGGCGCCTCCACGGGCGCGGTTTGCATCATGATCCTCGGTCTTGGCTACGGGGTTCTGGGGCTTTCCAGCGGTGCCTTCATTGGCGCGGTTGCCGCCTTCCTGTTTGTCGGTCTGCTCGCAGCCGGCGTCGGCGGCACCAGCGAACGCATCATCCTCTGTGGCGTCGCCGGTTCGCAGCTTTTCAATGCACTGACATCCTACATCGTCACCACATCCGCGAACGCCGAGCAGGCGAGGGGCGTGATGTTCTGGCTTCTCGGTTCGATGAGCGCCGTACGCTGGCCGGATGTCTATCTTTCCGGACCGATCGCCATAGTCGGCTTCATAATCTGCATGGCGCATGTCCGCGTGCTCGATGCTTTCGTTTTCGGGACCGATGCCGCCGCATCGCTCGGTATTGCCGTGCGCCGCGCGCAGATCGTGCTCTTGGGGACGACGGCTTTCATGACGGCGGCAGTCGTCAGTATCGTCGGTTCGATCGGCTTCGTCGGGCTCGTCATTCCGCATGCAGCTCGTTTCATGGTCGGTCCCAATCATGACCGCCTCTTGCCGGCGGCGGCGCTTGGCGGTGCGATCTTCATGGTCGCCGCCGATATCGTTTCCCGGATCATCATTCCCCAGCAGATCCTGCCGATCGGCGTGGTGACCGCACTCTTCGGGGCTCCGGCCTTCGCAATCATTCTTTATCGCGCCCGGAGGACGGTATGAGCATCGCGGTCGACGACGTCACTTTTGCTGCCGGCAATACGCTCATCGTCAATGGCATCAGCCTCTCGGTGGAAAAGGGCAAGGTGCTTGGCTTGCTGGGGCCGAATGGTTCCGGCAAGTCCAGTCTGTTGCGGCTGATCTGCCGGTTGCGAAAGGTAAGGAGCGGTGTCATCCGGCTCGGTGGTGACGACATCGCCTCGATTTCACGCGGCGACATCGCCCGCCGGATCGCACTGGTGGAGCAGCAGGCGAACACGGAGATGCAGGTGACGGTTATCGATGTCGTCCGTCTTGGCCGCACACCGCACCGCGGCCCGCTTTCCTCATGGGGCGCCCAGGATGAAGGGGCAGTCCTCGCCGCGCTTGCCCGGGTCGGCATGCAGGATCGGGCAGGGCAGCTATGGCAGACATTGTCCGGCGGCGAGCGGCAGCGCGTTCATATCGCCAGGGCACTTGCGCAAACCCCCAGCGAATTGCTGCTCGACGAGCCGACAAACCATCTGGATATCCAGCATCAGCTTGAAATACTGGGGCTGATCTCGAAGCTTGACGTCACTTCAGTCGTTGCGCTGCATGATCTCAATCTGGCGGCCATGTTCTGCGATAGCTTGGCGGTGCTGCAGAATGGGCAGGTCGTTGCCGCCGGTGCTCCGGAAGAGGTGCTGACGCAGGAACTGATCGAGCGGGTTTTCGGCGTGCGCGCTCATGTCCAGAAATCACCGGTCCACGGCCGTTGCAATATCCAGTACATGGCGGGGTGAGCGCATGGACGGAGGCAACTTTGATCTGAGGGAAGAGATCAGGGACTATTGGTCGAAGCGGTCAGAGACTTTCGACCTGGCCTTCGGCCATAAAATCGCTCCTGGCGCAGAAGCAGATGCCTGGCAGAAGCCGATCCGCGTGGCCCTCGGATTGCCGCCAAAGCGGGTGTTGGAGCTTGCCTGCGGCACCGGCGAGGTCACGCGCCTGATCCATGATCTAGGACATGATGTAACCGCATTGGATTTTTCCGAAGCGATGCTTGCGGTCGCACGCAGGAAACACGCGGGCAAGCCGCGCCTTCGCTTTTTGCTGGCCGATGCCGAAAACACAATGGAGCCGGATGAGTCCTATGATGCAATTGTCTGCCGGCACCTCGTCTGGACACTGACGCGGCCGGAAGAGACGCTGAAGGAATGGTTCCGGCTGTTGAAGCCCGGCGGCCGTCTGGTTATTTTCGATGGCGATTGGGCGCGGCCGAAAACGGGCGGCCGGATCGCGACCATGCTGATTGCGCTGATCGACCGCATTTGCGGTGCCGACAGGAATTACGATGGCGCGCTCAGCAGCCGCCATGCGCGTATCATGGAGGCGCTGCCTTTTGGTGACGGCCTGCGTGCAGATGCGCTTGCGCCGATTTTGCAAGCTGCGGGCTTTGCCGAGCTTCAATGGCAGTCGCATGCACCCATCGCGAGGGCGCAGCGGAAGAACGCAAATCTGAGAAACAAGCTGCGGACCTTCGTCTATCGCAGGTTCATCCTCGTTTGCACGCGGCCCGTACCTGGTCAGATAACCAAGTAAAGACTTGTTTATGTCTCTTGGCTGGTGTCGATGCTCGTCAACATGGTCGCGCTTGCCCGCAGCCCGAGACAGGGCGAACACTGACAAAGACTGTCTACGCGCGGCCTCGAGCCGGCGAAATGGAGATGGCTCTTTCAGGCAAGATTGATCTGCCAGGAAACGCCATAGCGATCGTTCACCCAGCAGAAGCGGCGACTGAAGCCGTAATTGCCGAGCGGCATCAGCTCCTTCCCGCCCTCGGACAGGGCATCATGTAGACGGTCGATTTCTTCTTCCGTCTCGCATTCCACGAAGAGCGATATCGACGGCGTGAAATTGAAGGCATGCGGCGCGGCGCTGTCGATCGCCATGTAGCGGCGCCCGTTCAAAGTAAACCATGCGGTCTTGACCGTGCCTTCCGGCTGGCCATCGTCAGCACCGTAGAGTTCGAGCCGCTCGATGCCTGATCGGGGAAAGAGCGAGACATAAAAATCGATAGCCGCTTTCGCCTGGCCGTGGTTTTCGCCCGAAAACATGAGGAAAGTAAGGATGTCCTTCAAGGTCGATTTCCTTCTATATGTGCTTGATCGAAACTCTTCCCATAGCCCGAGAACGAGGGCTCATGGTGCCTCAACCAGTGACTTGAGGCGGCCGAGCGCCTGATCCCAGCCGGACGAAATCGCGTCGAGGAAGGCTCGTGCCTCGGCGATGCGGCTGCCATCGAGCGCGTAGAGAACTTCCTTGCCGCGGCGTTCGTGCGTCACCAGAGCCGCTGCTTCAAGCACCTGCAGATGCTTGACGATCGCCTGCCGGCTGATCGACTGCCCTTCGGCCAGATTGGTTGCCGACAGCGCGCCAACGGCGAGAAGATGCATGACGAGGGCCAGCCGCGTGGTATCCCCTAATGCGGCAAAGACATCGGCGAGTTCGCGCTTACCCCCGTTCGACATGGCGCTTCAGGTTTTCGGCCTGGGCAGCCCAGCCTCCATCGTTCATCAAAAAGGCACGCTGGCGCCGGTGGAGTGGAATGCCTTCGAACCCAGATTCGGTAATTGTCAGGCGTGTTCCCTCCGCCACGGGTTCCAGTCGAAACTCGACCAACGTCGGCGTTTCCTTTGCCGGGTCACAGTCGATATCGATTCCGTAAGGGATCCAGCGGAAGCTGAAGGATCGCGGTGCCTCCATCTGTTCGACAGTACAGAAGACCGCATTTTGCGGCATCTGCCGGATGCCCGTGGGCTCAAGACCCAAGGAAGCCTGATATTGCCGCAAAGTTTGTTCATCGAATCCTCCCTCGAAAGTGCCGGTTATCGCGCGGCCAGGGGCAAAGGACTCGTTCAGCTTTACGCCGAACCACTGTGAAAATTCCTCGACGCCAGTGATGGCATGCCAGACGCGCTCGATCGGCGCACGCAGCATGACCTGCTTTTCGATGCGGTCAAACATGCTGAAGGGTCTCCGTTTGGGCAACGCTCGGGGTCAGCATAACATCGCAAAGATACAACGTGCAACTAATCTGTTGCACGTTGTATCTTTGCGATGTGCACCATGGAGATCACCGGCTTTCGGTCGGGGAAGTGACCATCCAACCCGGACTTATGCTTTGACGCATCGGCCGGTGCTGCCGCGCCCAAGGTCGCCTCCTCGGCGACAGAAGCTGGAGGACCGCTCAAGCAGTGAATTTCAATACCAATTCGATCTCGTCTTCAAAGACCTCGCCTGTCGGCACGAAGCCGAGACGCTTGTAGAAACCCTCGGGGCTGCCTTCGCCGACGACATAGCAGGTAAACAGTTCTGCAAATCCGCGCGCTTTCATCTCGCGCACCACGAGCGCGATTGCCTTCTCGCCGAAGCTCATGCGCTGATAAGGACCGGCGATCATCAGGCGCCAGAGGAAGGCACCGGGGCAATCGATCACATCATAGTCCGAGCCGATATGCAGCATCACGAAACCCACCGGCGTCTCGTCGGCATAGATGGCCCGGAACCAGGCATTTTCTGAAAAATGCGCTTCAGCGATGGAGACGCTGTTGTCAGCGACCTTGTCGCGCTGGATCTCAGTCAGCGTCAAGCTCAAGTCGCAGATATCGCCGACGGTTGCCATGGTAACGCGGCGCAGGGAGATTTCTGAGGCCGAAGTTGGTTGTTCGGTCATGATGGTTTTCCAATTTGAGATAGCTGATCCGGCAATAGCGCCGCAATTCGTCTTGTTCGCCGGCGACCTAAGATCCCCACCCCACAGAAACAAGCAATGTCGCCAACGAGCATTGCCATTGAAATAAAACCATGGGGCGAAATTTGGGCGCTGTATGTGTCCGATCTGAAAGTTCAGCCTCTGCTCGGCAGTCGGCGGCTTTCCGAGCCGGGTCCCAAGCCTCTCCGATCCCGTTCAAGGCTTTGGCGATGATGCCATCCCAGTGCTGCCAATTCATGACATCGGGAATTGCGCCGTCGCCGGACCCGCTACCGCAGCGGTACGTTGGCGAGAACGACTATCCGGGGGAAAAGGCAGAACGAAAACCACACTTTGCGACCGCCGGCGGTAACAGCATTGCGAGCCTTGAGATCGACGGCGATGTGCTCGTAGCCGAGAACGATGCCGTCAAGCGGATAGCTGGCTTTGTAGACGGCCTCTTTGGCGCTGAACAGCAGGCGGGAGGCAAGGCGCTCGTCGATGTCGCCAAGGATGTCATCCGGAGTCTGCACGATCGCGGCGACGTCCTCGGACAGAGGTTCCGCAGGCTCGACATCGATCCCGAGCGAGAGGACCTCGGTCCTTCGCCCCACGGCCGCGACGGCAATGACGTCATCATGAGCGAGGGAGCCGACAAAGCCGGGTGGCCAGAGAGGTGCACCCGACACCGCGCGTCTGATGACGGCGTCCTCAATTCCCTCCCGCGTCAGCAGTTGCCGGGCGCTTGCGCGCGCAGCGCCGCTGGCGCGCCGTGCCTCAAGCCGCCGCGAAAGGATGCTCTGCGTTTCCTCCGGTAGCAGCAAATTTTCGTCGCCGCTTCGGATCGAACGGCAACCGATGCGGACGCCAGATGGCGCCAGCTTCGTCATTGCTGCGAGCAGCGCCGTTTCCGCTTGGCGGAGGGGCGCACCGCCGCTCATGCGTCGGCGACCGGCCTGACGAAGGAATGCAGCTTGGCAGGGTTGCCGCGCCAGATCGAGTACGGCTCCAGGATTTCGCCCTTCATGATGAAGCTGTCTACGTCGGCGATGGAGCCGTCGCCCATTGTTACGCCGTAGTGGATGAAGGCGGCGGGGCTGAGCGTGCAGCCGTTGCCGATGCGGATGTAGTCCGACTTGAAGGCGCCTTCCTCCAGCGAGTGTGCCTGGATGACGCAGCCTTCGTTCAGCGTCGCGTCGTCGCCGATTTCCACCAGCGAGCGTTCCGTCAAATTCGAGCCGCCGTCATAGACGCGCCGGCCGACCTTGACGCCGAGCGCGCGCAGGATCATCGGGCGGAAAGGCGTGCCGGCAAACAGACGCACGATCGGGGAATCGGCCAGTTTCCAATGGCGTTCGTGCCGCCAGAAGGTGATGTCGTAGATGGTCGTCATCTGCGGACGAAGACGACGGAAGCCCAGGCTCGCCCATTCCACGAAAATATACAGGGGTATCGTGAGGCCAGCCGTCAGCACGACTGCAACGAAGAGCGCCGTCTGTGCCCATTCCGTATAGTAGTTCAGTGCCCGGTCCCAGATCGTCAGCGTCACAAACAGCGCTACCCACTGGGTGGCAAGGAACATCAGCGCGGTCGCGAAATTGTGGCGGTTCTTGTAGGGCAGACGAGCGCGGCGATCATCGTCGCTGACCCCCTGGATCAGTTCCTTGTCGCGCTTGACCATGCGCGGGATCTCGAAGGGTGGGGAGCCGAGCAGGCCGACATTTTCGCGCAGCACGCCATCGACGGGCACCATGACCTTCGTGCCGAGCAGGCAGTTCTCGCCAGTCTTGCCATCCGGCGGATAGAATATGTTGTTGCCGAAGTAGTTGCGCTCGCCGACCTTGGTGTGTTCCAACCGGAAGGTGGAGGCCGATTTGTGGATGTTGATCATGTAGAGGCCGTCCGACACCATCGTGCCGCTGCCAATCTCGCACATCAACGGATTGTCCTGCTGCTGGTTGCTGCCGAAGTTCGAGCCGGTCTGCACGACTTCGTTGAGATTCCAGCCGAGCGCCCGGATGTAATGTACGACGGCCGAACTGTCGCCGAACAGCAGGTTGACGAGGCGTATGTTGGTGCACACCTCGACGATCGACTGCAGCCAGAAATGGAAGCCGTAGAGCCTGTAGGTGCGGCCGGGCTTGAGAACGAGGCTGAACAGGCGCGGCACCGCCAAAGCGGCCAGAATTGCCAGCGCGATCGCGCCGAAGAGCGTGATGGTCGTGCCGATGGCGACGATACCGATCGTTTCCTGGTAGTCGTCGCTGACATTCTGCCAATAGGTCTGGAACAACAGCGGAAAGGGCGTGACCAGCGCGAACATGGTAACGAGCTGCACCGTGTCGTAGAGGATGCGACGCGTTCTCGAAAGCGTCACGCCATGAACCTTGCAATAGTCCGCCGAGGTCGAGACCGCGGGCGAACCGTGCCAATGGTCGTCGTCAGGAATATGCTGGCCGCGCCGCAGCGACGAAGCGTGGCCGAGCTGGGCGCGGTCGCCGATGGAGGTGTCGATATCGATGACGCAACCGAGACCGACGAAGGCGTCGCGGCCAATGGCGATCCGACCGGTGTGGATATAGCCGGCTTGGGCGCGGTAGCCGAGAAGCGTCGATTCCTTGCGCAGGATCGAATTCTCGCCGACGGAGATCAGGTCGGTGCACACAGGAATCGTGCGGCATTCGATGGTGGTATTGCGTCCGAGCCGCGCGCCGAGCATGCGCAGATAAAGGCTGTAGAGCGGGCTGCCGCGGAACAACACGACCGGCGCCGTGCGGATGAGCGTCTGCACCACCCAGAAGCGATAGTAGCGCAGGCCCCAGATCGGGAAGCTCTCCGCCTTCCAGCGGCCGATCAGCAGCCACTTCATGAGCACGGCAAAGCCCGACATGCCGAAGAAGACGCCAGCCGACAGGATCGCGCAACGCAGATAGAGCTGCACCGGGTCATCGAGCATGTCGTAGACCCAGTTGAGGCCGTAATTCAGCAGCCAAAGGCTGAAATAGCTGTAGAGGCCATAGAAGGCGAGTTGCCCTACCCCACAGGTCCAATAAGCGAAATTCGAGGCGCGATGCGTCAGGCATGTCTCTTCGACAGCTGCCACTTCTTCCTCGGGTCCATGCAGATGCTGCGCGAGGGCGGCGACGGTCGGATGCATGTAGATGTCGCGCATCGAGGTGGTCGCCCACTCCTTGCGCGTGCGCAGCTTGGCGCAGAAGCGGGCCATCAGCAGCGAATTGGCACCGAGATCGTCGAAGAAATGATCCTCGACATAGATGTCGTCTATTTTCAGAACTTCTCGCAATGCGTCCGTCATGAAACGCTGGTCGTCGGTTGACGGCAGAATTTCCTTGCGTTCCGTGCCGAGCCTGAGGCTGGCCGGCTTGGGAAGCTTGCGTGTGTCCACCTTGTCGGAAACCGTCATCGGCAGCGCCGGCAACTCTTCCAGGAACGAAGGCACCATATAGTCGGGCAGGCGGCGGCGCAGTTCCCTGGCAAGATCGCCACGGGCAATGGCATCGACGCCGATCTTCAACGCATAATAGCCGACGAGTTCGACGCGGCCGGGCTCGATCTCCCAGGTGGTGACTGCAGCCTGGGCTATGCCGGGCTGGTCGAGGAGAACCGCCTCGATCTCGCCGAGCTCGATGCGGTAGCCGCGGATTTTGACCTGCGTGTCGATGCGACCGTGATATTCGATCTCCCCGTCGCTATTGATGCGGCCGAGATCGCCGGTGCGGTAAATCCGCTGCGAGGGATTGTTGGGCAGGCCGACGAAATCCGGGATGAATTTCTGTTCGGTCAGATCGGGGCGGTTGAGATAGCCGACGGCAAGGCCGATGCCGGCGATGCCGATTTCGCCGAGCTCACCAGGCTCGGAAAGCTTTGGCGACTGCGCGTCGAGAATGACGATGGAGTAGGTCGGCAGCGGCGCGCCGATGGTCACCGGGCGCTCCGGCGTCAGATATCCCATGGTCGCGGTAACGGTTGCTTCCGTCGGACCGTAGGTGTTGAGGATTTGGCGTCCATCCTTCGACCAGCGCGTCACGAGATTGTGCGGACAGGCCTCGCCGCCGACCAGGATGGCGCGGAGCGTCGGCACGTCGCTTTCGATCGAAGACAGCAGCGTCGGCGAACAGGCCATGCAGGTGATGGCGTTCGCGCGCAGGAAATCCCCCAGCTCTTCGCCAACCAGGGTCATGCGCCCAGGCGCCGGGACCACCGTGGCGCCCGCGGCGAATGGCACCCATATCTCCTCGGTCGAGAAGTCGAAGGCGATGGTCATGCCCTGATAGACACGGTCACCCGGACGGTAGCCGTAGGCCTCTGCGGCGATGCGCACAAAATTGCAGATGCTCTGGTGGCGTACGGCAACACCCTTTGGCCGGCCGGTCGTACCGGAGGTGTAAAGGATATAGCAGGTTTCGTCGTCCGTCGCTGCCACGTCCGGCGGCGTGTCCGCATAGCCGGCGATCTCGGAATAGTTCCCGTCGATAACGACGTGAGGCACGGAAAGTCCCGCCGCGCGCGTCGCATAGTCGGGAACGGTGATGACGAGGCTGACACCGGCATCCTCGACGATCAGCGCCATGCGCTCTTCCGGAAAGGCGGGCGCAAGCGGTACGAAGGCGGCGCCGGCCTTCATCACGGCCAGGATGGTAATATAGGTCTCGGCGGAACGATCGAGAAGCAGCGCCACCCGGTCGCCCGGCTTGACGCCGCGCTCGATGATCAGTCGAGCGAAACGGTTGGCTTGAGCGTCCATCTCCCGATAAGTCCAGATGCGGCCATTGTCGATGACGGCGGGAGAGGGGCCATGGACATCGACGAGCATTTCGAAGACGCGGGAAAGCCGCTCGTCAGGTCGGCCTTTAAGGATTGAATCAGGGCCGCGCAGGATCTGCGGCGCGCGGCCTTTCCCGACTATTTCAATAACGTCCTGAGCCTGGCCGTGCATTTCGGTCCCTGATTCATTGATTTCCAAAATTGCGTCTGCTTGCCGTGTCCGGCGGCGCCAACGGCAGCTGCAGCGCAGGCGGCTTACGAGCTACCCAGGCAAAAGGAAAGTGGATTTTGCGGCAGATTAAAAAAAAGTAACCTTTTGTGCCGCGTAGTGGCGCGAACGCTTCGCGCAGGCGCGTAGAACCAGCATTTGGCGGCCATCGCATGGGTATCAGTCTACCGCTGAGGACCATGTCGCTCCTCGTTCAGGTTCCAGTATCCGTGTGCCCGCCCCAGCAATTTCCCCACCGCAACCTAACTCAGGTTGGGATTGTGCGGGCACCTGACACAATCTGGCGTTTTCAGCCCATCGTCAAGCCAAACGCGAATTCGGTCATCTTTCCGGCAAGCGCGGCAAAAAATGTTTGGGGTTTCAAGGCTCCATCTGGAGCGGCGCCTACCAGGCGGCAAAGCCTTCGATGATCGAATCCGGGACGAGGCCGTTGGAGATATCGGTGAAAGCCTGGTCGAGGATATTGATCGCCCGGTTGATTTCGTCTTCGGTAATCGTCAGTGGTGGCGTGATCTCGAGAACATTGCCGCTCATGCCGACGTAGTAGAGTACGAGCCCGAGCTCGTAGGCGCGATAGATGAGCTTTGCTGTTTCGCGTTTGGCCGGAATACGGTTGCCGCTCTCTTCAATGAGCTCGACGCCGCAAGCGAGCCCCCGGCCGCGCACATCGCCGATGAGGGCGTGCTTGTCGGCGAGCCGCAGCAATTCGCGGCGTAGCGTTTGCCCCTTCTGTCTGGCGGCATCAGGAAGGTTCTCTTTTTCAATCGTGTCGAGGACGGCGAGGCCTGCGGCTGCACAAACGGGATTCCCGTGCAACGTCTGCATGGCAAAGGCACTTGCACAGTCAAGGATCCTGGCTGGTGCGATGACCGCCGATAGCGGCAGACCGCCACCCAGCCCCTTCCCAAGGACCAGAATGTCCGGGACGAACCCCTCCTGCTCGAAGCAATGCAGTTTTCCGCTGCGACCAAGGCCGACCTTTACCTCGTCGCAGACGGTGAGGATGTCGTGTTCCCGGCATAGAGCGGCAAACTTCCGGAGGAAGCCTTCGGGTGGCACGATCACGCCGCCATCCGACAGGATCGGCTCGATGAAGGCTGCGGCAAAGGATTTGGGCGCGGCCTCCTGCAGCTTCGCTTGGAAAAGCTCGAGAACAGCGTCTCCGCTCGGGTCGTCGCGGTAGGGCCGATAGGGATCGGGGTAAGGAAGCTGCAGCAAACCGTCTGCCTTTGCAGCTCCCGCCTGCACGGTATGGCCGGAAAATGCCATCGAACCGATGGTACAGCCGTGATAGGCGCCGCTGAAGGAGACGAGGCCGGTGCGGCCGGTCGCCTCCATCACGGCTCGAGAGACCGCTTCGTTGGCGTCTGAACCGGAATGGCCGAACCAGACCTTGTGGGTGTCCTCGCCAGGAAACGACGCCAGCAGCTTTTCGGCCAGCGCCACGGCCGGCTCGTTCGAGGCTGACAGAATGCTTGCGCCTGCCGGATTGGCAACCGCGCGCGAGACTGCTTCGACAATCGCGGGGTGACCGTAGCCGAGGCTTGCCGCGCCCCATGCTCCGGAAAAATCTATGAGCTCACGGCCGCCTTCCTCGATCAGGGTCGCGCCTTTGCCTCCGGTGATCGCGAGAGGAAAAAATCGCAGCTTTTGCAAGGAGCCGATGGCCTTGCCATCGCGGTCGTAGAGCGCTTCCGTCATTCCGGGCATTCCTCCAGCGCGGTTTCGAGGCAGCAGGTGAGGCAGGCTCCCCAATGGTTTACACCGGCGAGCGTGTCGATCAGGTCGTGGCGCACTTCAATCAGGGCGCCGGGGAGCCCCCGCCCATCGGCATGCACCGGCACCGTGTAGTCTTCGTCCGGATGAATATTGTAGGGCTGGTTGTCGCCGACGGTGAGATCGGGATCGGCGCTCAGCGAGCGGATCAGCGATCTGGCGAAGGCCTCGGCATCCCGATAGAGGATGCCTGCCTGCCAGGGACGTCGGTTGCCGAAGAAAATCGGCGTGAAGCTGTGGATGCCGACGATCAGTGTCCGCTTTCCCTCAGCCTGCCTCAGATCGAGCCGCCTCGAAACGGCATTGGCGAATGGCTTGAACAAGCTATTGACGCGAGTTGCCTTTTCGGCGTCGCTGAGATCGAGGTTGCCCGGCACCGTGGTGGTTTCGCTGACCTCCGGGATGGCGGTCGGCGCACCCAAAGGCCGATTGCAGTCGATCACAAGGCGCGAATAATTGGCCATGAACAAGGGCGCGTCGAGCGTCTGGCTCAGATATTGAGCAAGAGCCGAGACGCCGATGTCCCAGGCAATGTGGCGTTGGCGTTCGGCTTCCGGCAGCCCCAGATCGCCGAGCGCCCGGGGGATGCGGTTTGATGCGTGTTCGCACAAAAGCACGTAGGGTGAGCTGCCGTCAGGGTTGACGACCGCATAAGGCGGCGGTTCGTCGATCGCCAGCAGTGGCAGCTGCGGGTCGTGTCGCCACCGGTTTTCCGGGCGTTTGATGGCCGTCGTCGAAGTCATGATCCATCCATTAATATACGGAGGCGTAACGAGCGCAGAGCGCTTCGGGCGAAAGGTCCGCAACGATCTCGATCTCCTTGCGCTTCATGGCGAAGTAGCAATCGAGGAAATCCTTGGAGAACCAGCCGGTCACGGTTTCGTCGGCAGCCAGCGTGTCGAGGGCTTCGGAAAGGCTCGACGGCAGGCGGCGAACTCCGAGCTCTGCCTGTTCTTCCGCCGAAAAATTCGACGGGTCCGAGTTGATCAATGGTGGCTGCGCGAGCCCCGCTCTTATGCCTTCGAGGCCGGCCTTGAGGACGACGGCCAGCGACAGGTGCGGACTGGCGCAGGCGTCTGCGGCGCGATACTCCATGTTGAACTGCTTGGCTGGATCGCTTCCCGGCAGGTCCAGCGTCGGGCAAATGCGCAGCGTGGCCTCGCGGTTTTTCTCGCCGAGGCAGGTGAAGGCAGCGCTCCAGTGATGCGGTACGAGGCGCATGTAGGAGAGCACCGAGGGCGCGGTAAATGCCGCGAGCGCCGGCAGGTGTTTGATGACACCGGCCGCGAACGATCCGGCAATCTTGGAAAGCCGCCCCGGACGCGATGCGTCGAAGGTGACCGGATTACCCTGAAGATCGGTAAAGCTCACATGCAGATGCACGCCGTTGCCGACGCCGTTCGGGTCGGTCTTCGGCGCGAAGCTGGCGTTCCAGCCGAAGAGCGCCGCCACTTCCTTGGTGACGGCGCGAATGGTCGCTCCTCGGTCGGCGGCCGCAAGAGCAGGCGCGGGGCGGCAGGTGATTTCAAATTGATCCTTGCCGTATTCCGGCAGGAACATTTCCGGCTCCGCACCGGCTTCCTTCAGCGCCGTCATCAGCAGTGGACCGAAGGGCTCGGCGCGGCGCTGTGCGCGCAGACCGAAGGAGGGAGCAGCCGGCCAGTCGACGCCAAGAAGCTGGAATTCCTGTTCGACCGCGGCGACAACCTTGAGCCCGGCCTCGCGTTCGAATTCCGAAATCGTTGCCTTCAGGAAACTGCGCACGCAGCATTCCCAGGGCTCACCCTTCAGATTGGTGATATCCGAGTGATAGAAATGCAGCGGTGTGACGTCGGGCAGGCAGGTGACGCGCGCTTTGCTGTCGGGATCCGCCATCAGCCGGAGATCACCGGACGAGCCCCAGGGGTTGGGATCGGCAATCAGGTCGAATGGCGTCAGTGCCAGGTTGGCCGGCACCCAGCCGACGCCCTTGCGCAAGTAGCTGTCGATCTCGGCGGCAGCAAAGCTGCGGCCTCGGGTGATGCCGGCGATATCGGTGGTGACGAAGGTGGCAAGCTCCATCAGGTCGGAGGTTGCCTTGCCGTTGCTGTTGTCGCTCATGAGTTCCCCTTGTTTCGTGTCTGCGAAAAGAAGCCGCCGGCGGAGATCACGCCACGGCGAGGCCCTTCAGTCGATCGACAACGGTTTCGGTGTTTGTGGTCCAGCAATAGCCGGAATAGGCGCGAAGAGCCCCTTCATGGCGTTCCTGGCTGTATGTGGCGCAGGCATCCGCGACCACGGTTACCAGATAGCCGCGGTCGGCGGCATCGCGTACGGCCATGTCGACGCACTGATCCGTCACGACGCCGGCAATGATGAGATAACGCGTATTGAGATTGCGCAGTACGTAATCGATGTTGGTCGAGTTGAAGACGCCGGAGGACGTCTTCGGCAGGATGATCTCGTTGTCGATCGGCTTCAGCGCGTCGATCACCTGTCCTTCCGGCGCGCCCTTCGGCACATGCATGTCGGAAAGCTTGTGGTCCAGCGACCGGTCGCGGCCGTCGAGCGTCAGGCTCTCGATGATTGTGTGCAACACGTTGCAGCCGGCGGCACGAGCAGCATTCAGGATGCGAACCTGGTTCGGGATTACCGTATCACGCAGGCGACGGTGATAGTAGCTGTCGGCATCCTGTGGGTGGGTCGGGTCGAGGTTCGGCTCGCACCAGATGCGCTGCATATCGACAAAGAGCACGCTGGTCATGCCGGGTTCGTAGGCGCTGTCGCGCCGCAGCAGATCCTTGCCGTACTGTATTTCAATCATGGCCATGTCTGTCCTCCAGAGGATATTTCGGTTTGTCGTTGTCGCGGGATCTCACGTCCCGCTGCCGACTGCTGTGGTGTAGGCGTCTTCGGTAATGGCGTAGCTGCGGCGCAACTCTTCCATGCGTTCGATCCGCTGGCGGGATTGCGTTGCGAGCCGCGCCGTAAGGCCGGCGATCAGCGCTTCTGTCTGCGCGATGGCCGGAACCATCGTATCGTAGGGCGACACTGTGTCGACGGTTGACGTCAGGGTGACGGAGGCGAACTGCGCAATGGGCGACAGCCACCGATCGGTAAACAGCACGATCTTCGCACCCTGCTTTGCCGCTTGGCGGGCAAAACGGATCGTATCGTTCTGATAGCGCCGATAGTCGTAAACGAAGAGGACGTCGCGCTTGCCGAAATCGACCAGATGGTCGACTTGATCGGCCTGTGAGCCATTGATCCAGCGAGTGTCGGGGCGCAACTGCTTCATGTGGGCCCACAGAAGTCCAGCCATGAAGCCGCTGAAGCGGCCGCCGAGACAGTGAACCCTGAGAGTGAGATCGGCGGCGGCATCGATTGCTGCCTCAAAATCGTCGGGCGGCAACATGTGCATCGAGGATTCCAGCGCGTGAACGCTGGCGCGCATGAAGTACTGATAGAAATTTTCCTGCTCAAGCGAAGGCTTGCGAGTGTCGAGCATGGACAGCGGCGAACTCATGCGTTCCTGCACCTCGTCCAGCAAGGCGGCCTGGAATTCCGCATAGCCCTCATAGCCCAGCTTGTTGGCAAAGCGCACGACCGTCGGATTGCTGACGTCGGCTGCCGAAGCGAGATTGGCCACGGTGTTGAGGGCCGCTGCCGGATAGTTCGATAGCAGCTGCCGCACGATCTTGAGTTCGGCGCGGGTAAAATCGATGCCTCCCTCGGTGAGGCGATCTCGAATGGTCACTTCCTATCTCCCCCTGCGATCGGCGTTGGTCCGCTGATCTTCATTTTGTTACATAATTGCTATCAGTCAACAGAAATTGAAACAAGATTGACATATTGATTTTCTCGATTAACGTTTGTTGCGGGAACGGCCCAAAAAACCTGGGCCTGAAAAATCGGGAGAATTCTGATGGTGCGCATAAGGCGTGGGACCGTCGTCGGGATCGTTGCGACGGTGCTCCCCCTGGTCATTGCGACCCTCGTGGCGGCAGGCCTCTTTCCGGGAGGCGGCGAACGGCTGGTGACGCTGTTCCTGATCTATGTCGTCGCCGTCATCGGCACGTCCGTCTATAGCGGCAATTCCGGCATCATTTCATTCGGCAACACCGGTTTCATGGCGATCGGGGCCTACGCCGCGGGGCTCTTGACCATCAGCCCGATCATACAAAAGACGGCCCTGCCGCATCTGCCGGCATGGTTGGCGGGATGGGGCATACCCTTCATTCCGGCGCTTCTGGTCGCCCTCGTCGTTGTAGCGCTGGTGGCCGTCGCCATCGGTATTCCGGTCGCGCGGCTTGCCGGATCCTCGGCTTCGATCTGCACGCTCGGCTTTCTGGTGATCGTCCACGTCGTACTGGTGGCATCGAGCGACTTCACCCGGGGCAGCCAGACCTTCTTCGGAATACCGCGTGCGGTAACCATCTGGATGGCTTTGCCATTTGCGATCCTTGCCGTTGCCATTGCCCGCATCTATCGCGATTCAGGCGCAGGCTTGAAACTACGCGCTTCGCGCGAGGATGAGATTGCGTCGACTGCTGTCGGAGTGAATGTGCGGCTGCATCGCTTCCTCGCGTGGCTTCTCGGGGCCGTTCTGTCGGGTGCGGCCGGGGTTCTGCTCGGTCATTTCATCGGCGCTTTTTCACCGAAGGACTTTTATTTCAACCTGACCTTCCTGCTGCTCGCGATGCTGATCCTCGGCGGCATCACCACCGTTTCCGGTGCCGTCATCGGCACGGCGGTCATCATGGTGATCGTCGAACTGCTGAGGAAGCTCGAAGGCGGCGTCGATCTCGGCTTATTTTCGCTGCCGACCGTTTTCGGCCTGACTGATATCGGCATTGGATTGGCGATCCTGCTTGTGATGTATCGTCTGCAGGACGGCCTTCTCGGCGTGCGCGAGATCGACGAGCAGCTGCCGTTCCTGAGACGCCTGGCTGCAGGGAAGGCACATCCGGCCGCCAAACCTGCGGCAATGGAAGCATCTGGAGCGGAAGGTGACGTGCTGCGCGTTGAAAATGTCGGCAAGCGGTTTTCCGGGCTCGTTGCTCTCGAGGATGCCAATTTCGAAGTCCGCCCGGGCCTCGTTACCGGTCTTATCGGCCCGAACGGTGCCGGCAAGTCGACGTTGATCAACAGTATCTCGGGCGTGGTGCCCCCCTCAACCGGACGGGTGACTGTTGGCGGCGTGGATGTCGCTTCGCTGCCGGTTCATCGTGTGCCGATTGCCGGCCTTGCGCGCACCTTCCAGAACATCCGTCTCTTCAAGAACCTGACTGCGCTGGAAAACGTCACGGTTGCCGCAAGCGCGATAGCTCGCGATGGCGCGGATCCTGTCGATCTTGCCAGCGAGGCGCTGTTCGAGGTCGGCCTCGGCGACGTCGCGGACCAGCTGGCGGGGACGCTCTCCTATGGTGCGCAGCGCCGCCTCGAAATCGCCCGCGCCCTGGCGCTGAAGCCTCGTTATTTGCTGCTTGACGAGCCTGCTGCCGGTATGAACCCGGCAGAGACGATGGAATTGATGGCCGTGCTGGATCGGATCCGCACGAAATACCGCCTCGGTCTCCTCGTGGTCGAGCACGATCTCAAGCTCATCATGCGTCTTTGCGATGTCGTCGTGGTCCTGAACAAGGGGCAGCAGATCGCGATCGGTACACCGGCCGAGATCCAGTCGAATCCCGCTGTTATCGAGGCCTATATCGGCCGACGC
Source organism: Rhizobium sp. ASV20 (assembly GCF_016429015.1). Taxonomy (GTDB): domain Bacteria; phylum Pseudomonadota; class Alphaproteobacteria; order Rhizobiales; family Rhizobiaceae; genus Rhizobium. Next base: position 52,672 of record NZ_JAELTU010000005.1, on the reverse strand, counting down.
CGCTCGGCTGCAAAGCACACGCCATCCGAAACCGAGGCACCTTTACTCAATCTCGATCCGCATACGAGCGGCAAGACGGCATAACAATCCAGAGGAGAATAATAATGAAGTCGACATTGAAGGTTCTTTTCCTGTCAAGCGCGCTTGGCGCCATGGCCCTTCCGGCCCTGGCAGACGATCTCGTCGTTGGCCTGGCCACGGCCCAGACCGGCACTCTCGCTCCTTACGACCAGCCATCGCTCAAAGGCCTGCAGATGGCGGTCGACGAGATCAATGCGGCTGGCGGTATCGCTGGCAAATTCCCGATCAAGCTCGTCGCCAAGGACACCCGCTCGGATGCGGGCCAGACTGCTCTCGTCGCTCAGGAACTTGTCGATCAGGGCATCAGCATCCTGATCACGCCTTGCGATGCCGATCCTTCGATCGCAGCCGGCCAGATCACCCAGGCGGCACATATTCCGGCCTTCTCGTTCTGCGCGACGACACCGACGATGCCGCTCGCGGTCGGCGATTACATGTTCGGAAACTATCCTGCCGATAATGTTCAGGCTGCCGTTCTCGCAGGCTACGCCAAGGACAAGGGCTTCAAGAAGGCCTATATTCTGAAGTCGCCCGACACAGCCTACACGCTGAAACTGCCGGAATACTTCGCCACAAGCTTCAAGGCAAAGGGTGGCGAGCTGGTTGGCGAAGGCACATTCGCCATGGGCCAGCAGGACTTCAGCGCCGAAGTGACGAAGATCAAGGCTATGAACCCGGCACCCGACGTCATCATGACGGCTGCCTATGAGCCGGATTTCCCCGCCTTCATCCGCCAGCTGCGTGGCGCCGGCGTCAATACGCCGATCCTCGGCAGCGATGGCATCGACTCGCCAACGACATTCGGCCTTGGTGCACTTGTCGATGGCGTCGTCTTCACCACCGCCGGTTTTGCCGTCGACGGCAGCCCGCTTGCAGCCTTCAACGCGAAGTACAAGGCGAAGTTCGGACAGGACCCGGATACGGTCTATATCGCCAATGGCTATGACCTCGGCAAGGTTATCGAGGCAGCTGTCACCAAGGCTGGCAGCGTCGAGCCGACGGCAATCCGCGATGCAGTCGCCTCTCTTGAAGGCGTGCAGGGTGTCACCGGCGCCATCACCTATGCCGGCACCAAGGGGATGCCGTTGCGTTCGGTCTCGCTGGTCCGCATCGATGGCGGCAAGCGGTCGCTGGTCAGCCAGGGTGTTCCGAACGCCGCGGATGTCCCTTCGCCGTGATCCGAACACCATGCTCCCCGCCAATCGGTCGGGGAGCATGGTGCCGGAATATATTCGTTCAATGGCTCAGGCGCAGCGGCTGCGGCAGGGATTTGCCCGATGATGATGAGTAGAATTTCCGACCAGGAACCCTTGCTTGAGGTTAGCGGGCTAAAGGTTGCCTATGGTCCGGTCGAAGCTCTGAAGAGCGTCGATCTCCAGGTCCGCAAAGGGCAGATCGTGACGCTGCTGGGTGCAAATGGCGCGGGCAAAAGCTCGACGCTGAACGCACTCGTCGGCCTTGCCGCGAAGAAAGCCGGCAAGGTGACGTTCGCCGGCAAAGATATTTCCGCCCTTCCGCCTGAGACGATCGTGCGCATGGGCATGACGCTGACGCCGGAAGGGCGCCGCATCTTCCCAAGCCTAAGCGTCGATGAACATCTTCTTCTCGGTGGCGCCATGCACAAGGGGCGAGGGGCCATCGATGCCGTGCGCGAAGACATGCTGGCGCGCTTTCCGATCCTGAAGGAGCGTCTGCATCAGAAGGCAGGCTCGCTGTCCGGCGGTGAGCAGCAGATGCTGGCCATTGCCCGCTCGATGATGTCGTCGCCCGATCTGTTGCTGCTCGACGAGCCGTCGCTTGGTCTTGCCCCGCAGATTGTCGACCAGATCTTCGAACTCATCTCGGGCCTGCGCGAACGTGGGCTGACGATCCTGCTCGTGGAGCAGAACGTCTCTCTCTCGCTCGAGATCGCCGATGCCGGTTACGTGATGGCCAATGGCAGGATCGTACTCTCGGGCTCCGCGGCTGATCTTCGCAATTCCACCGAAATCCAGGGCGCCTATCTGGGGGCCTGATCGGCAAAGGGACTTCATCTCATGGACATCTTTCTGCAGCAGCTGGTCAATGCGCTCAGCCTCGGCGGCACCTATGCGCTTCTGGCACTTGGGCTTGCCGTCGTCTTTTCGATCATGGGTCTGATCAATTTTGCCCATGGCGAGTTGATGACGGCGGCCGGCTATGGTCTCTGCTTTGCATTGATCGTCGGCCTGCCTTTCGGCGTGGCAATTATCGTGGCGCTGGCGGTCGCGATCGTGCTTGTGCTCCTGATGGAGCGTGCGGCCTTCCGGCCGGTTCGCGGCGCAAGCGGCACCACGCTGCTTCTGACCAGCTTTGCGGTCAGTGCCATCCTGCGCGTCCTTTTCCAGAATTTCGTTTCGGCCCGACCGAAGCCCGTCCCGATGCCGATGAGCCTTTCCGGCACGATCGAGATTGCCGGACTGCATATCGGTATCATCCAGGGAATCTCGATCCTGGTGACCTTCATCATGCTGGCGGGGTTGAACCTCTTTCTGCGGACCACCGTGCTTGGCCGAGCCATGCGCGCGGCCTCGGAGGATTTCGCCATCGTGCGGCTCATGGGCATTCGTGCCAATGCCGTCGTCGCCACTGCCTTTGCGATTTCGGGTCTTCTGGCCGGCGTTGCCGGGATTCTCTGGGTGGCGCAGCGTGGCAGCGTCGATCCGCTGATGGGCTTCCTGCCGGTGCTCAAGGCCTTCATCGCCGCGATCATCGGCGGTCTCGGCAGCCTTTCGGGTGCTGTCGCAGGCGGCTTCCTGCTCGGCTTCATCGAGGTGTTTCTCCAGGCCTATCTACCCGATAGTCTGCTGAGTTACCGCGATGCCTTCACCATCCTGCTGGTCATTGCGGTGCTGCTGTTCGCCCCGCAGGGGCTGCTTGCCCGCAAGACGATTGTGAAGCTCTGATCAACGTGAATGGCTTGCGCGCTTCGCTCGTGAATAGGCTCTAGAACGCAGGACCGGAGGACAGCCCCATAAGGAGATGGGGCTGTCGGAATGTTTGGTTACGCCGCGCGCGCGGTTCTTGATGTGATGCCGCGCTGCTGCCCGGTATCGGCAGCCGTAACGAACTTCTCCAGCATCGACGACAGACCTTGAGCCTCCTGAACGAGACAGGTGGCAGAAGCCGTCATCTCCTCGACCATCGCCGCGTTGCTTTGTGTGGCCTGGTCCATGATGTTGACTGCGGTGTTGACCTGCTGCAGCCCGCTGGACTGTTCCTTTGCCGCCATCGCGATGGCGTCCATATGGTCATGGATCGACTGCACGAGTTCGGAGATTGCGCCCAGGCCTTCACCGGTCGCGCCGACGAGCTTTACGCCGTCCACCACCCGCTCGCGCGAGGCGTTGATCAGGGTCTTGATCTCCTTGGCGGCGGTTGCGGCGCGTTGCGCCAGTTCGCGAACCTCGTGGGCAACGACCGCGAAACCTCTGCCCGCATCGCCCGCCCTCGCGGCCTCCACGCCGGCATTGAGGGCAAGCAGATTGGTCTGGAAAGAGATCTCGTCGATAACGGCGATAATCTGGCCGATCTGCTGCGAGGACGTTTCGATGCCCTGCATTGCGCGGATCGCGTCTTCTGCAACTGTGCTGAATTTGCGCGCGTTCCCGCGGGTCTCGCTGACGAGATCGCGAACCTCGCCGGTGCGCTGCGACGTGGCGCGGACATTGGCGCTGATTTCCTCCAATGCTGCCGCCGTCTCCTCCAGCGAGGCGGCCTGCGCCTCGGTGCGCTTGGCAAGATTGTCGGAGGCTGCAGAAATCTCGCTGCTGCCGCCATGTACGACCTTCACGGCCTGCCCCACGGTCGACAGTGCTGTCCGCAGCTGACGGACGGAGCCGTTGAAGTCGTGGCGCAGCGGTTCGAATTGCGGAGCGAACCTATCGGAGATCTCGCATAAGAGATCGCCGGAGGCGAGACGGTTGAGGCCGGCAGCGAGCGAACCCGTCGCTGCCTGCAGGCGGCTCTCTGCTTGTTCGGCAGCCTCGCGCTCAATGCGCTGGCGCTCCAGATCGGCGTTGCGGCGGGTTTCCTCTGCTGCCGTTTCCAGTTCAGCATTGCGCTTGGCAGCGTCGCGGAAGACATCGACGCAACGAGCCATCTCGCCGACGAGATCGCGGCGCTGCACGAAGGGAACGGGCTCGGCCGTTTCGCCCTGCGCAAGACCCATCATCCGACGGCAGATGGAGCGTACCATCTTCGAGACGATACGAACGGTTGACAGGCAAAGTGCCATTGCTGCGAGGAATATGCCGATTGAAAGCATCAATACGGATTCCAGCTGCCATTTGAGATGGGCGATCCGTTCGCCGGTCAGGCGTTCGAGGAGAGCGGAGGTTTCATCGACGACAGTGTTGACGAGGTCTGTCTGCGCATTCGTGGCCGCAAGCCATTCAGCAACGGCCTTGGCCTCCGCGGCCACGGGCGCGTTCTTATACATGGCCTGCATCGTCTTTTCCAGGAAGAGACCTTGCGGACCGGCATGGAAAGTGGCGAGCTTTTCCACTTGTGCCGGCGGAAGCAGTTCTTCGATCTTCTGTCCGTAAATGTCGCGCAGGTTGCGCGCATGCAGCAGGAAGGTAAGGTCATCCTGTGTCAGCGGCGTTCCGCCGAGAAACTGCTTGCCAAAGTTGATCTCTATCTGACCGGCATCGCCCACCTGCAGCAGGGCGTGATAGCCGTCGATCAGCCGGGCAAGCTCAAGGTCGTCGATGGTCGCGGCGGAACGGCGCACGAGGTCGAGCCCGGCGGCGGAGGCTGGCTGCAACACGGTCAGCGCTTCGCTGCTGTCCACTTCACCGTTTGCGTCCACATGACGCCGGTACTCCGGAAGTCCCGCCAATTTCGAGCGGATGATTCCGATGTCGTTTTCGATCGTCTTGTCGGTGTTACCCGCGGATCTCCAGGCCTCGAAAGCCGTCAGCAGGTTGGCAAGCGCTTCATCCGTCACGGCCCGCTGGCGAGCCCGCGCTTCCGACGTCGAGAAGTCCTCGGCCGGCAGCGCCTGCGCAATCTTGCGGCCGGCTTCCGCCAGATGCTGCACCACCATCTGGCGCTCGATGACGGAGTATTTGTCGTAGGCCTGAGACACGACCTGCGTGCCTAGCCAAAGGAAGGCGAGAAGCGGCGCGGCTGCGATGAGGTAAAGGAGTTGTTGCAACGAGAACTTGGACATTCCGAACCACTTTCTGCTCTACTACCTATTGGGGAGGAGAGCATCGATAGAAGAATATCCTTAATTGTACGTTATCGAAAGTAACAGTTGGTGTATATGATATAGCGATAACATTTTGATCGTGTCACAATCCATCGCGAGACATTGCAATGGCGGCAAATGGCATTGGCCGCACTCTCACAACGGCGATCTATTTTCATCGATGATCAATGATACCGCTTTGGTCAACTCCGATGTCCGAACGTCAGTGACGCGAGATCCATGCTTCATCCGGAAAGACTTGAGCCAGCTCTTCAAGCTCAGCATGCCGATGGACGGTATTGGAGAGGCGCTGCGGCGAGTGATGCACGATTTGTTGAGTTGGACGGGATCAACAATCGTGTTGCCTCGGGAATGTAAGGGGCAGTTGTGTTGTCGGTCTGAGGCTGGATAGCAAAGCCGACCGCCAGTCTGACAGGGCACATTGTGCTGCCATGTCGGCGAAGCCGTGGCGGCCAGAGCGGCCACGGCTTTGTCCGTTACTTCGGAAGCTGTGCGCCGGCCTGGTTCACGGCGTTTGCGATGGTTTCGCAAAACTGCTTTTCGGTCACGTTCTGCGCCTTTGCCGAGGCCGCCAGATCCTGGCTGATGCCCATGGCGGAGATCTTACCCTTTGCGCCTTCCCCTTCGGCGGCATCGCCCTTCGCTTTGTCCGAAGGTGCGGGGATGAGGGCGATCATCTTTTCCTGGATGGCAATCGCTGAGCCGTCTATGTGACCATTGGTCTGGCAATATTTCAGGATGCCCAACTGGTTGCGCGCCGAATTGTAGGCCATTTCCATTTGATCGCTTGTCGCCTGCGCAAATACGGGCGCGGCAAATCCAAGGGTTGCAATGCCGGTCAGAATGATCTTTCGCATATAAAACTCCTGATTGCTTCAATATGCGGGGATTTATCCTCGATCATCCCGAAGGCAAGGTATCCGCGAACAAAAAAGTTCCGTTTTCAGCAACCTGCGCGTTTTTTCTGAGGGTACTCAGATGGGATCCCGGCGAGATCGGATATCCCACTGAGGTTGCATTGAAGTTCGCGAGCGGTCCGGGCTCGCATTGCGCTCTGTATAGTACCGGAGGCGAGGAGGCAGGCCTCCTCGCCTCCTTGTAGTCTTACTTGGTTTCGATCGCATTCCAGCCGTCGACGATAGCCTTGATGGCGGTCGAGAAGCTCTTCACGTCGGTCGGGAAATGCACCTTGGCGTAGCTTTCCTTCGGCAGCATCGCCTCTGCGACGTCCTTGGGCAGTTCGACATCGCGGGTCGGATGCGCATGGCCCTTGGCAAGCAGGATCTGGCCTTCATCGGAGAACAGGAAGTCGAGAGCGCCCTTGGCGGCATTCGGGTGCGGGGCGACGGCGCTCATATATTGCGCGAAGAGCATGCCGACCGTTCCGTCTGTCGGGATGATGACCTTCAGCGGCAGGCCGGTTGCATCGCGTTTGGCCTGGCCGTCGAAATCGTAAACCAGCGAAATCGGGCATTCGCCCTTCTGGATCGAGGCGACGTTCAGGACGACGCCCTTGCGCAGGTTGCCGCTGTCACGCAGCTGCTTGAACCAGTCGAGGCCGGGCTGAACGTTTGCTTCGCTGCCACCATTGGCGAGTGCTGCGGCGAGAACCGATGCGGTCGCATAGGTGGAGACGCGTGGATCGCGGCTGCAAACCATGTCCTTGTATTCCGGCTTCAGCAGATCGTTCCACGATGCCGGTGCCGTCTTGACCTGATCGGTGTTGACGAGAAAAGCGATCGCGCCCCAATAGGATGCGGCCCAATGGCCGTCCGGATCCTTGAACTGCGGCTTGATGTGATCCCAATTGGCGTTCTTGTAGCTGCCCGCCAGCTTTTCATCGAGCAGCCGGCCGACGAAGTCGTAGCCGATATCGGCGATATCCATGACCGGAGCGCTCTTTTCAGCCAGTAGATGGGTGATCTGTTCGCCCGATGTCATGTCGGTATCGACATGTTCGACGCCATACTTCTTTTCGATCTCGGAGAAGATGGTGCCCAGGTTGACCCAATCATCGGACATTCCATAGGAGACGAGCTTGCCTTCCTGCTTGGCGCCGGCGACGACAGCCGGCGAGCTTTCGGCAAGAGCGAAGCTTGTGCTGCTGCACAGAAGAGCGACGCTGAGGGCATATGTTACGGCTTTTGCAATCACGTTATTGGTCCTTTGCGTTGGAGGTGGTGAGACGGGGACGTTCCGAACGGTGACCGGACGTCGAGAGAATGCCGAGCGAGATGAGCCAGGCACATGCGAAACTGATGAGGGCCAGCGCGCTCGCCTGGCGGGCGTCGAAGCGGGTGAATTCGACGAGATAGATCGGAAATGTCTTGAACCGCGTGCCGATGAGCAGGCTGGCAAGCGCGAACTCGACAAAGGCCGCAGAAAAGACCAGCAGGCTTCCGTTGACCACGCCGCTGCGGATATTCGGCAGGATGACGCACAGAAACGTCCGGGTCTGGCCGGCGCCGAGGCTGCTTGCCGCTTCCGAAAGCGTGTGGGTATCGATCGCCTCAAGGGCATTCATGACCGGCCGGTACATGAAGGGCAGAGTGATCACGACGTAGGCGAAGACGAGAAGAACAGGCGAGCTGGCAAGCGACAGGGGTGCTGCGCCATAGAGCCTGATCAGGCCCAGGGCGAGGACCGCCGCTGGGAAGCCGAATGGGATAATGGTCAATATTTCCATCAGCGCCTTGGCGCGCGGCAGCTTCGCGTGAACCCAGTAGGCGGTGGGGACCACGAGGGCAAGGGAAGCCACAACGCTGGCACCGGAGATATAGACCGAATTGAACAGCGAGGTTCTGAAAGCCGACTTTGCCGTGACTTTGCTCCACCAATCGAGGGTGAAGCCCTCCGGCCAGATCGAGCGATCCCAGCGCACGGAAATCGAGAACAGGGCCGTTGCCAGGATCGGCACGATCATGAAAAGCAGGAAGAGGCTGATCACGGTGATCTGCGCCAGCGACGACGCACTGACCTTGTTGGTCGTGGTCGGCGTGCTCATGATGCGATCTTCCTCGCATTGCGCACCAGAAGCTGGTGGGCAGCGACACAAAGCGCCATGATCAGCAGCGAAAGAACGGCAATGGCGTCGGCCAGCGCCGGCTCCAGCTGTACTTCACCGCGAATGAGCGCAGCAATCTGGATGGTGACGAGATTGATCGACGAGCCGGTCAGGGTCCACGCAGTCGCATAGGCGCCGAACGCATTGGCGAAGAGCAGAAAGAAGCTGCTGACGAGGCTTGGCCGCAGGATCGGAAGCGCGACCATGCGCCAGTAGAGAAAAGGCCTGGCTCCGAGAATGGCCGCAGCCTCCGCCCATTCCTGGCGCAAGCCCTGGAAGGGAGGGATCAACAACAGGATCGCCAGCGGTATCTGAAAATAGAGATAGGAGACCACAAGGCCGCCCAGCGAATAGATGCGGAAGCCTGGATAAAGGTTGATGCCGATCTGCTTCAGAAGCAGCGTGACAATGCCCGTCGAGCCGAGCGTGATGACGAAGGCAAAGGCAAGCGGCGCCCCGCCGAAATTGGCGGTTACATCGGCAAGCGCGGTAAGGCTGTTCTTCACCAGCGGGCTGCGACTGTTGACGATCAGATGGGCAACAACGGCGCCAGCGATCGTTCCGGCAGTTGCAGTTGCGAGCGACAGCCCGATGCTGTTGACGAAAGCCGCCACGATGGCTGGGTTCAAAGCCCTGGCGAAATTGTCGAGGGAGATGGCATCCTTCGTCGTCAGCGCCGATTTGACCAGCATCATCAGCGGCGCGATTTCGAAGGCGACTATGAAAGCCAGAAAGGGTGCCAGCCCAAGCCATGCCCAGGATAGCCGCCCGTCGCCGCCTGACCTCAGCATTGCGCCACCGTTCCGTCGACCGCAATCGTCACCAGGCCGGCATAGTGCGAACCGATATCGGCCCGGATCCTGGCGTGATCGGTCGTCGGATAGGTGTGGGTCACGATGAGATGCCTGACACCTGCCGCCGCGGCAATGCGGCCAACCGCATCCGAGGTGAAGTGATCGGTCGTCGGATATCCCTTTTCGAAGGAGCATTCGCAAAGGAGCAAGTCTGCCTGACGCGCGATCTTGATCATCGCGTCCATATCGGCGGCATCGCCGGAATAGACGAACACGCCGCTCTCGGTTTCGAGGCGGAAGGCTAGGCTGTTCGAAGTGTGTCCGGTGAGGCAGGCTTCCACAGTCAGTCCGGCAATCTCGTGCCGGCCGACCTCAAGCTCGATCACTTCGATCGCATAGGTTTGCGGCACGGCATCTCTGAAGATCGCAAGCAACTCGGTGAGGAAGGTCTTCAGGCCGCGGCAGCCGGCGATGGTCAGCGTCTGCGTGCGGCTCCATCCCGGTGTCGCCTCAAGCGCCTGCAACAACGTCACGAGATCGAGCGTATGGTCCGGATGCAGGTGCGAAATAAAGATCGTCTGTAGGTCGCGATAGTCCAGTCCGGCCAGGGCGAGACGGGCAAGCGCGCCGGGACCCATATCGAACACGACAGTTCTGCCCGCGATCTCAAGCGCGTGGCAGGACGTGCTCAGTCCGCGCGCCGGCAGAATTGTTCCCGCTCCGACGACAGTGAGCTTCAATGTGTGATCGTCGCGCGCTACGCTCGCGTGGCTTGTCTCTGTCATGCGTGTTCAACCCAATTTCGAAAGCAGAGGCGTTTAACCACGCGAGAGTGACAGGCAGGTGACAATCATGTTATTATTCATACTAATTAAGTGATGGGCCGTTGCCGGCAGGCACAATAGCCTGATGCCCATGTCGGATGTTTTTGAAATATCTACCGAATCAGCAGACCTGCAGGCACGACGCGGTGGGGGATCTCGGTGGAAGAGCGCATCGCGGTCTCCTTTCGGCGTCGATTGCCTGCGGATGTGATGGCAAATATGGCTGTGACGTTGCCTCGTAACTTCCCGTTGACGTTTGCCTGTCCGCCCTTTCCGGCTGCCGCGCTTTTGCCGGGCGGGAGGCGTCTTAAACGTTGTTCCAGCCCGTGAGGTGATTGGATCCGTCGGCAGGCAGGCCAGACAGTAAGTTGCTGACTAAGGGAAAGTTTGCGGATGTTATTTCAACGGTCTCGCGAAAAATAGAAGACTAATTCCATAGGCTATATTGGATTGGTCAAGTGGCTTCTATACCCTTGAGCTGCATTCGGTTTTCGAGGGATTTCAATGACGATCGCAGCCAATTTCAAGGCGTTTACTCTGGCTGCCGGCCTTTCCTTGCTTGCCTCATCGGTCGCGTTTTCCGCTGATGAGAGCAAGCCGGTACAGGGCGGCACGCTGATTTACCTGGAGCAACAGGCCCATACCAATCTCTATCCGCCAGCCGGCGGTTTCTACCCGAACGGCGGCATTCTCAACCAGATCACCGACAAGCTGACCTATCAGAATCCGGAGACGCTGCAGATCGAGCCCTGGGTTGCCGAATCCTGGACTGTTAACGACAAGGCGACGGAATATACCTTCAAGATCCGCAAGGGCGTGACCTTTTCCGATGGCACGCCCGTCGATGCCAATGCTGTCGCCAAGAACTACGATACGCTCGGCCTCGGCAACAAGGATCTGAAGCAGCCGGTTTCCGAGGTGATCAACAATTACGATCACAGCGAGGTCGTCGACCCCTACACCGTGAAATTCTACTTCAAGAAGTCGTCGCCTGGCTTCCTTCAGGGAACATCGGTCATCGGTTCGGGTCTCGTCTCCTTGAAGACGCTCGCCCTGCCTTTTGACCAGCTGGGCGATGCGACGAAAATCATCGGCTCCGGTCCGTTCGTTGTCGAGAGCGAGACGCTCGGCAAGCAGCTCTCGCTGAAGGCGCGCGCTGACTACAACTGGGGTCCGGCCAAGTTCGAGCATCAGGGCCGCGCCTATCTCGACGGCATCAAATACATCATCACCGGCGAGGACAGCGTGCGTATCGGTGCGCTGCTGTCCGGCCAGGCTGATTTCATCCGCCAGCTTCAGGCCTATGACGAAAAGCAGGTCAGCGATCAGAGCTTTGCGATCTATGCCGCGCCGACGCGCGGGGTGAACGACAGTGTTGCGTTCCGGCCGGATAACCCGCTGGTCGCGGATTTGAAGGTACGCCAGGCACTGCTGCACGCCACCGACAGCAAGGAGATCGTCGATACGCTGTTTTCGGCCAATTATCCGCAGGCGAAATCGGTGATTTCGTCGGCTGCTGCCGGATACGAGGATCTGTCTTCCAAGCTGACGCACGACCAGGCGCTCGCCGAGAAGCTGCTCGATGAAGCAGGCTGGACGAAGGGTACGGGCGGTGTGCGACAGAAGGACGGAAAGCCGCTGTCGCTCGCCGTCTATGAATCCCTGCCGCAGCCGCAGAACAAGGCGGTCCTGCAGCTCGTCGCCCAGCAATGGGCAAAGGTCGGCGTCAAGCTTCAGGTGCTTGCCGGCACCTCGGGCAATCTGGTCACGGACAATGTCGACCCGGCAAAGACGCCGTTGGTCGTCGCTGAAGTCGGCCGCGCCGATCCCGACGTCATCAAGAGCCAGTTCTATCCGAAGAACCGCGACGCGCTTCTCCAGAAAGGCGGTCTCAACGCCAAGGCAACCTTCTCGGACGACAAGTTGAACGGCCTGCTGGAAGCCATCGCCTCGGAGACGGATAGCGACAAGCGTCTGGCGGCGGCGAAGGCTGCGCAGACCTATCTGCTGGATGCCGCCTATGTCATCCCCTTCTTCGAGGAGCCGCAGGTTTTTGCCGGTGCTCCCTACGTCAAGGGTGTGGCCTTCGAAGCCGTCGGCCGACCCTCCTTCTACAATGTCTGGCTCGCCGCGCACTAAGCATCTCCTGCAGCCCGTCCCCAGGCCGGGCTGCATTTTCATAACGACAGGTCACTCGCATGACGAAATACATCTTAACGAGGATCGGACAGTCGCTGCTGGTTTTGTGGGCAGCCTTCACCGTTTCGTTCGTGCTGCTGCAATCGATGCCGGGCGATGCGATCCTGATCAAGTTTCAAAGTCCCGACTATGGGCTGAGCCCCGAGCAGCTTGCCGATATCAGGGCCGCCTATGGTGCGGATGGATCGATATTGCATCAATATATCCATACGGTGTGGAGCTTCCTGTCGGGCAACTTCGGTTATTCGCTGCAGGCAGGCGTTGCCGTTAGCTCGCAGCTTGCCGTCAGTCTGCCATCGACCCTGCTTCTTGCCGGCTTCAGCTTCCTGCTTGCCGCAATCCTTGCCGTCGTCATCGCCATCCTGGCCAATCTCTCAGGCTTCGGCTGGCTGCGTGGTTTCATGTTGTCGCTGCCGTCGCTGTTCATATCCGTGCCGACGTTCTGGCTCGGAATCATGTTCATCCAGGTCTTCTCGTTTCGCCTGAGGCTGGTGCCGGTTATCGATCCCGGTCCGTGGCAAGGGCTGATCCTGCCGATCCTGACGGTTGCCATACCGATCTCCGCTCCGCTTGCGCAGATCATTCTGCGAAATATTGATGAGGTTCTGACGCGTCCGTTTATCTCCGTGGCGCGCGCCAAAGGTGCCTCGCATGGACAGGTCCTCTGGCGCCATGTCGCCAAGAATACGCTGCTTCCCGTGCTCACGGTCGCGGGCCTGCTGTTCGGCGAACTGATCGCCGGGGCGGTCGTTACCGAAACGGTCTTCGGGCTGAATGGCATCGGCAACCTGACGAAGCACGCGGTCGATGCCCAAGACGTCGCCGTACTGCAGGCGATCGTGGTGATTTCGGCCGCTGCCTTCGTCACGATCAACCTGATCGTCGACCTGCTTTATCCGATCCTCGATCCGCGCCTGAAAGCAAGGCTTGGAGCTAATTGATGACGAATTTCTACACAGCGGATCTCCATCGCCCGCTCGAACATGACGATGTTCCCGAAAGCCTTTCGGCGCAGCCAGTTCGCGAAAACGGCAAGCCGCTTGCAGGCCGCTTTTCGCTTCCTTTCCGGCCAAGCCTGTTTCTTGCAATATTCATATTGACCGTGGCCGTCCTGTGGGCGCTTTTTCCCGGCGTCTTCACGAGCTACAGTCCGGTGGAAGGTTTGCCCGGCCAGCATCTGAAGGCACCAAGCGCTGTCCATATTCTCGGCACCGACGCACTCGGTCGCGATCTCTATTCCCGCATCGTCTATGGCTCCATCCACTCCCTGTCGGGGGCGCTCGCGGCTGTGGGCATCGCGCTCGTCATCGGCACGGTGCTGGGCGTGTTGGCGGGATCGCTTGGTGGACGGATCGAAACCGTGATCATGCGCATCGTCGATGTCATGCTGTCGATCCCCGACCTGCTACTGTCGCTCAGCATCATCGTTCTGCTCGGCTTCGGCACTGTCAATGCCGCGATCGCCGTCGGCTGCACGCTGATTGCCAAGTTCGCGCGGCTGGTCCGCTCGGAAGTCGTCACCGTGCGCCGGAGCGACTATGTCGAGGCGGCCTTTGGCAGCGGCGGGACTTTCTTGAGGGTGCTGTGGCGCCATATCATCCCGAACTCGTTGACCTCGGTGATCGCCTTCGCCGCGCTGCAGTCCGGCTGGGCGATCCTGCAACTGTCGACGCTCGGATTTCTTGGCTATGGGGCACCGCCCCCGACGCCGGAATGGGGTCTGCTGATCGCGGAAGGACGCAACTACATCGCAACCGCCTGGTGGCTGACGGCCGCACCCGGCCTCGTCGTCGTGCTTGTGGTGATCTCGATCAATCGCATCAGCCGTTCGATTGCGGAGATTGGCAGATGAGCTCGACGACATCCGACAGAGCAAACGGCTTTTCCGTACCGGTGCTGGATATTACCGGCCTGAAGATCGCCTATCGCGATCGTAGTGGCTCTCGCACGGCGGTTCACGGCATCGACTTCACCGTGAACGCCGGAGAGGTCGTTGCGCTCGTTGGCGAATCCGGTTCGGGCAAGAGCTCGACGGCGCAAGCCATCATTGGCCTGCTGCCGCAGAACGGCCATCTCGAGGGCGGCCGGATCAAGCTCAATGGCCAGGATATTGGCGGCTGGCCGCAGAAGCGGCTCGATACGATCCGCGGCTCCGTTATAAGCCTCGTGCCGCAAGATCCCGGCAACTCTCTCAATCCCGTCAGGACGATCGGCGAACAGGTTGCGGAAGTTCTGGTCATTCACCGCAGGGCGCCTCGCGCCGCGGCCTATCTGCAGGCGGTCGAGCTTCTGGGTCGCGTCGGCCTCAGTCAGCCCGAGCTTCGTGCGCGCCAGTATCCGCATGAACTCTCCGGGGGAATGCGGCAGCGTGTCCTGATCGCGAGCGCGATTGCGCTCAAGCCTTCGTTGATCATCGCCGACGAGCCGACCAGTGCGCTTGACGTGACCGTGCAGCGGCATATTCTCGATCTGATCGACGATCTCAGACGGGAATATGGGGCTGCCGTGCTCCTCGTCACGCATGATCTCGGCGTTGCAGCCGATCGCGCCGACAGGCTGGTCGTCCTGCAGAATGGCCGCATCCAGGAACAGGGGCCGACAGCCGAGCTCCTGACGAATCCGCAAAGCGCCTATACGCGCCGGCTTCTGGCCGATGCGCCTTCGCTGAATGTCGCCCAGTCGCCTTCTCTCGCGCATCCCATCGGGGTGAAGGCAGAAGGGAGCGATGACATCGTCGTGGTCGAGGGCCTTGTGCAGGAGTTCGGTATCGGCGGCAAGGGCGGCGGCTTCAGGGCGGTCGATGACATATCCTTTCGCGTCAAACGCGGAACGACACATGCGATCGTCGGTGAGTCAGGGTCGGGCAAGACGACGACCATTCGCATCGTCTCCGCATTCCAGCGCCCGACGGCCGGAAGGGTCATCATCGATGGGCTTGATCTCGCTTCGCTGCGCGGCGAGACGTTGCGGCTTTTCCGCAAGAAGATTCAGCTCGTCTATCAAAACCCCTTCGGTTCGCTCGATCCGCGCCAGACTATTTCTGCTATCGTCGAGGAGCCGCTGCTAAACTTCGATCCGCTACCGCGGGCGCAGCGATTGGAGAAGGTTGCGGCTGTCATCGAGAAGGTCGGCCTGCCGGCCGATGTCTTGCAACGGCGACCGAGTGCCCTTTCGGGCGGCCAGCGTCAACGTGTCGCCATCGCCCGGGCGCTTGTGCTCGATCCGCAGATCCTTGTTCTTGATGAGGCGGTTTCCGCGCTTGACGTGACGGTTCAGGCGCAGATCCTTTCACTGCTCGACAGTCTCCAGCGCGAGCTCGGCCTGACCTATCTGTTCGTGTCGCATGATCTCGCAGTGGTGCGCCAGATCGCCGATACGATCTCGGTTCTTCACGACGGCAAGCTCGTCGAAGACGGTCTTGTCGAAGAGGTCTTCGGCAACCCTAGTAGCGAATACACCCGTGAGCTGATCGAGGCCATTCCGGGCAAGAAATATTCGATCGCTCTTCATCAGCCCCAAAGCAATGCAGGATAATTCCATGAGCACGCCAGTTCTTCCCAAACGACTGGGCTTTTTCAGCCGTGTCCTTGATCAGACAGACGCTGCCGAGCGCTATCGGCTCGTGAGCGAGCAGATCATCCATGCGGAGGCACAGGGTTTTGACAGTGCCTGGGTGGCGCAGCATCACTTCAACGGCGAGGAGGGCGGTCTTCCGGCGCCGTTGGTTTTTCTGGCCGGACTAGCCTCGCGCACGTCGCGTATCCGGCTGGGGACGGGCGTCATCACGCTGCCGATGGAAAATCCGGTGCGCGTTGCGGAAGATACCGCGGTGCTCGACCTTCTGCTGCAGGGTCGTCTCGAAGTCGGCTTCGGGACGGGTGGCACGCCGCAGGCCTTTCTTCCCTTTGGTATCGAAAGCGCCGAGCGCGGGCCGATCTACGGCAAGTATCTGGCGCTCATTCGTGACGCATGGGCCGGGCGGGAGCTTGCCGGTGGCAACCATCTCTATCCGGTAGCGCCGCATCTCATAGAGAGGGTTTGGCAGGCAACCTTCTCCGTCGGCGGCGGCGAACGTGCTGGCAAGGATGGCGATGGCCTGATGCTGTCTCGGACGCAGCCGCGGCCGGACGAGACGCCGGATGCCGAGCTTTGGGACCTGCAAAATCCCATTATCGATGCCTACTTCGCGGCTCTGCCAAAGGGGCACACTCCGAGGATATTGGGATCGCGCAGTCTCTTTGTCGCCGATGATCGCAGGGAGGCACTTCGGCTTGCCGATATCGGCCTGCGCCGCAGCGCCGAGCGCTTTGCGGCGAGCGGCTTCAAGTTTCGCGGCGAAACTACCGCCGATCTCATCAAGGCATTCGATGTGCATGTCGGCACACCCGAAGATGTCATCGCCTCCTTGCGCGCAGATACAGCCCTTGAACGGGTGACGGATCTGGTCTTCCAGGTGCATTCCATCGACCCGCCGCACGACTACATCCTTCGCTCCCTCGAGCTGATCTCGCAGAAGGTTGCGCCGGCGCTCGGCTGGACTTCGCAGCTCTTCGCGAACAAAGGCCCGCAACTTGCGGCCTCCGCCTGAAACACGAACCGATAAAGAGAAGGTAAATCCATGACTTCGTCGACAACTGACGTCATCGATCTGCTGGCAGGCATTCGCGAGGGATCCTCGCTCCACGCCTTGCGGACGGCACGGCCACAAACTCGAGACAATGCCCAAAAGAGCTACGAAGCGCTGTTCGAGCCTGCGCTTGAGGGTGATGTAAGCCGTAGCGAGCGCTTTGGCGTGGCGTCGTTCGTGGCGGGCCTGCATGCGTCCGATAATGTCACCCAGTTTTATCTGGCGGCATTGGAGAAGGTGGAACGCGAGCATGCGCTGATCGATGCCGTCAGGGCGGAGGTCAATGGCGGCCGTACCGTCGGCCCCTATGGGCATTATCCCGCCGGGCCGCTTTCTGCCGAAGATCGTGAAGGGCTTGTCTATCATGTCTCGGAAGCGAGGCGCCCGGTTCTCGGCAGCAAACTTTCGGCGGCATTGGAACATGCACACCTTCTCGTCTACCGCCCGCGCGAAGCAAGCGCCGAGGCGTTGCAGCGGCTCCTGAACGCCGGCTGGACGACGACGGGCGTGGTGACCCTATCCCAGATCGTTGCCTTTCTTTCGTTCCAAATCCGGGTGATTGCCGGGCTGAGCGCATTGAGTGCCGCCAGCGCCGAGCAGGCCATCTCCGCCTAAGTGCAGAAGGATAGTTCCCATGACTGAGACCGTAATCCATCCCACGATCGAAGATCGGCCGAATGTCTTTACACAACAGGAAATCGGCTGGACGCCGTGGTTGAACCCGCTTCCCGAGGACGAGCTGACCGAGCGTCACTGGCGAGGACTTGTCGATGCGTCACGCGCCAAGTCACCCTATTTCATGCTGCTGGCCCGTGATCCGGAGATCCTTGAGGCGCGGACGAAGACCGACAAGGACATCTTCTACAATGTCGACGCAGGCTTGCCGCGCGCCGAACGCGAACTTGCCGCGACGGCTGCCTCACGCACCAACGGCTGCATCTTCTGCGCTTCCGTTCACTCCCGCTTTGCCTCACATCATTCGAAGCGCAGCGACGATATCCAGCGCCTGCTGGATGACGGCACCGGCACCGATCTTGGCAACCGCTGGAATGCCATCGTGGCGTCGTCGGTCGCCTTGACGGCGACGCCGTCGGAATTTGGGCCAGAGGAAATCGCAAGGCTGCGCGAGGAAGGCTTGAGCGATCTGGAGATTTCCGACGTCATTCATGGTGCCGCCTTCTTCAATTGGGCAAACCGCCTCATGCTGTCGCTCGGAGAGCCGCTGCCGGCGCAATGATCCGGCTGCCTTGGCCAAAATGCCGACGTGCAAGTCATTATGATCGCGCCCTGCGCACTCCAAGCTTTTTGGGGTGCGCAGGAGCGAATTTCCAATCGACTTTTTTCGAAACGCCCATCGGCGTTGCGACGGACAGGGTCTCGAAACGAGTTCTGATCCCATGGGAAAGCGGCGCCCGTGTTGCCGATCCGGAGTGTCGATGAAATGGCATGTGCCTCGACTGTGAGCGAAGCGTCTACGCTTGCTACGGCAGCCAAAGTTTGATACTTAACAAGCTAAGTGTCGTGCATGGATGTGAGGCGATGTTGGAACTGTTGAGCTCTCTGGATCTGCTCCACAAGGACCGCATAAGGACGCCCTTCAATCGCTGGGTCGACGACCTCCACGGCATTTGCGGCAGTTTCCGTCCCAGCAGTATGGACACCAGCCTCGACATTCATGGCGAGGCCCGGCGCATCAATGCGTGCGGCATGGAATTCTCGCATATCTCGAACGATCTCGATCGCATTCATCGCGACTGGGACGACGTGCGCCGTGACGCGGTGGAGCAGCTGTTTCTGATCGTTCAGCTGGAAGGCTCGTGCGGGGTGGAGCATTCCGGCCGGCAAAACGCCCTGAATGTGGGCGATTGCATTTTGGTGGACTCCACCAAGCCGACGACATTTCACTTCCACGGCAAATACAGCAACCATCTGTCGCTGAACGTTCCGGGACCGCTGATGTACTTCGATGGCGGCGACAAACTCAACGTCGCCCGCACATTGGATGCGGCCAACCCGATGGCCGTCACTTTGCGAGCACTGGTGGCCAGGATATTGTCGACCTCGGAATATGACGCTCAGGCACCGGACCTCCGTCAGACGATGCTCGACGCAACCCGGCAGGCGTTCGTCTCCGATCTGGAGAGCCTGCAATCATTCGATGCGCTGAATGATCTCGGGTCCAGTCGACTGCAGATGGTCGACGTTCTGATCGATCAGCATCTGACCCGATCCTATCTCTCGGCGAAATGGCTGGCAAAGCGCATCGGTGTGTCGATGCGGGTGCTCCAGCTGCATTTTCAGGATATGGGAATGACCTGTACGACCCTCATTCGCGACAAGCGTCTGCGTTTCGCACGGGAAAAGATCAAACAGCTCCGGTTCCAGCATGATGGCCAGACCATAGCGGATGTGGCCTACTCGGTCGGTTTCAACGATCTTTCCTATTTCAATCGTTGCTTTAAAGACCTCTTTGCCTGTACGCCGAGCGATCTTCTGAGATCGACAGATCGCAGCCTCGCAAACTAGATCGACGCTGGCGCTTCACTTCCCACATGTCTGCCACGCCTGTTGAACGGTGATCGCTTATCGAGCGTCGGAAGACCTAATTAAATCGGTCGGCCGGGCAAACGGAATCGACTCGACCTCACCTTAGATTCGTTTCGCTCCAAGACAGGCCTTCACGGCGCGTGTTCGTTTGTGCAGGCGCGGTCGCAAAAGAACATCCGCCCGAGTTTATCGAGGACGGAGCGCAGGCCGGCGTATTGGAGGAGGAACGAAGACTATGATTGCAGTGAACTTCAGGCGCGTGGTGGCATTGGGCATGCTGACGGCGACAGCGGCTCTGGCCGGCTTTTCCGCTGCGCAGGCGGATGAGCTTGTCCTCGGCGTCATCGGCAACAGCAAGGATATGGTGCAGCCATATTCTCCGACGGATTCCGTATCCGCAGATTCGATGTACGATCAGCTGTATGACGGCCTCACCAGCCACGACTCCAAAGGCGGCGTCGTCATGCGCCTTGCAGAGTCCATGACCCCGAATGCGGCCATGGACGTCTGGACCGTTAAGCTTCGCCCGAACGTCAGACGCCATGACGGCAAGCCGTTTACCGCAGATGACGTGATCGCAAGCATTCGCTACATGCTCGACAAGGCCAATCATTTCGTCGTTTCGAGCCAGATCGACTTCGTCGATCCCGCCAGGATGCGCAAGGTTGACGATCTGACCGTGGAGTTTACCCTCAATCGTCCCTTCGGCCTGTTTGCCAATGCCTTCGCCGACGACCACTTCAGGATGCGTGCCATCGCCGCCGATGGCTCAGTGGTCGGCACGGGCCCGTTCACCCTAGATTCCTTCACGCCCGGCCAGGAAACCCGGATGACCCGGTTCGAGGACTATTGGGGCGAGAAGCCCGGGTTCGACAAGCTTCGCATCATCGGCTTCCGCGACCAGCAGGCGGTTACCAACGCCTTGCGCGGCGGGCAGATCGATATTGCCTACTCCGTGCCCTACACCGACGTGCCGTCGCTGACGAAGGATCCCAAGCTGAAGACCGTGATGAGCGGTACGACCACCTATCCCATGCTGGCCGTCAGAGTGGACATGGAGCCCTTCAAGGATCCGCGGGTTCTTGAGGCGCTGAAACTTGTCGTTGATCGTCAGCAGATCGTCGACAATGCATTCAGCGGTTATGCGACGATCGCCAATGATTATCTCGGCAATAACACAGCCTGTCCGGTTCCATCCGTGACGCAGCGAGTGCAGGATATTGCCAAGGCGAAACAGCTGCTGGCCGAGGCTGGAAAAAGCAACTTGCGCCTCGAAGTGGTGACCGACGGCGCCTATTCCGGCATGATGGAAATGGCGCAGCTTTTCGCCCAGCAGGCTGCACAAGCGGGCATTACAGTCAAGGTGCGTCGCCTCGATCCCGCGACCTTCCTCAACCGCTGGCGGGAATGGCCGTTCCTCGTCAGCCTGGCAAGCGGCCCCTATGAAACCGGAACTCTTGCAGCGCTGTTGCCGGATCAGGGCGAGAATGCCACGCATTTCGACGATACCGAATACAACGATCTGGCCAAGCGCCTGGAGAGCACGAGCGACCTTGCCGCACAGTGCAAGCTGATCACCCAGATGCAGGAAGTCGAATACAAGCGCAGCGGCCACATCGTGCCGGCCTATCCGGAAAACATCACGGTCTATCGGGATACCGTCAGCGGATTGAAGCCGGATTTCTATGGCCGCACGCCGATCCAATATGCCGGCGTAACCATCAAGAAATAGAGCAATTCCGGGAAAACTGCGGAGCGATTTTCCGCCCGGAATGCGGGTTTGAACAAAAAATTGGAGCGCTTTCCGTGATCCGAAGGAAAGCGGAGGCGCTCCGGCAGGCCGCATAGCAGGAAGAAGCATCTCAATGACTGCCGATAGCCAGAACCATAATGACCCTATGGTGATCCGGTGGCTTTCCAGGCTACAGCCTTTGTTCGCAATGCTGTTGCAGGGCATCATCACCCTAATTGCCGTATCACTTCTGATCTTTCTTGCCGCAAGAGCGTTGCCCGGCGATGTCGCCAACATGATCCTCGGCCAGAGCGCGACGCCGGAACAGCTCGTTTCACTTCGCTCCGACCTTGGTCTCGATCAGCCGCTGTGGTGGCAATATCTGTCCTGGCTGGGTGGCATTCTGCGCGGAGACTGGGGCGTTTCCCTTGCGAATGGACAGCCAGTTGCCGATATCCTCGCGCTGGCGGTACGCAATTCCGCAGCCCTGAGCGGCGTCGCGCTTGCGGTGATGCTGCCGCTCTCCGTGCTGCTCGGAGTGCTGGCCGCGCAGTGTCGCGATGGCGTCATGGACAAGCTCTTTCTCGGCATGTCGATGGTTGCCAATGCCGTTCCGGATTTCGTCACCGGGACAGTGCTGGTCGCGCTCTTTGCGACGACGGTGCTGCATGTCCTGCCGGCGGTTTCCTTCATTCCGCCTGGCGGCTCGCCGTTCTCCTATCCCGTAGCGTTGGTGCTGCCGGCGGCGACGGTCATCATCCCCGGCGTCATGTATCTTTCAAGGCTGGTCCGCGTCGCCGTTATCGATGTGATGGCGACCGAATACATTCAGACGGCGATCCTGAAAGGGCTGTCGCCGAGCCGTATCCTCTTTCGCCATGCCTTGCCGAATGCGGTCGCTCCGGTCATTCCGGCTGCGAGCATGGTGGCGGCATTTACCGTCGGCGGTATTGTCGTGGTCGAATATCTGTTCGCCTACCCGGGCGTCGGCAGCGCACTGGTCGATGCCGTCACCAACCGCGATCTGCCCGTCATTCAGGCGAATGTGCTCGTGATCGCCTCCGCCTATTTCATCCTCAATCTTATCGCCGACGCTCTCGCACGGAGAAATGGCGGATCAAACCGGCAAGGAGGGCACGCCGCATGAGCATCGATGTTGACACAATCCCGGCAACGCGTCGGCGGTCTCGCTCGCGTCCTACCGGGTGGCGGCGTCTCTGGACATCGGCACAGGTGCGATGGGGCATCACGCTGCTGGTTGTCATAACGGGTTTGATCGTGATCGGCCCGTTCCTTGCACCATATGATCCGGCAGCACCGGTGGGCAAACCCTATGCGATGCCTTCCGCGATGACGTTGCTGGGCACCGACAATCTCGGGCGCGATGTCTTCTCGCGCGTGCTTTCCGGAGGTGTCTATCTCGCCTGGATGGCGCCGATTTCGGCGTTGCTGAGTGTTGCGCTCGGTGCCGCCATCGCATTGATCACCGCCTATTACGGCGGTTGGGCGGACCTTCTGCTGATGCGGTCTCTGGATGTCCTGCTCGCGTTCCCAGGCGTTCTGCTGACGCTTCTCTGCGTCTCGGTGTTCGGGCCTGAACCGGCTTTGCTAGTCGGGCTGGTGACATTGACCTTGATGCCAGGCGTGGCGCGGGTCATCCGCGGCGCCGCACTGCCTCTTCTCAGTCAGGAATATGTGCTGTGGGCAAAGGCCGTTGGCAAACCCGGACATAATATCATTCTGCGCGAACTTCTGCCCAATGTCTCCTCGCCTCTGCTTGTCGAGCTTGGGCTGAGGCTCAGCTGGTCGGTCGGCATTCTCTCGTCCATGAGCTTCATCGGCTACGGCATCCAGCCGCCTGCTGCCGATTGGGGCCTGATGGTCAACGAAAATGGCGGCGGCCTCGGCACGCAACCTTTCGCAGCCCTCGCTCCCATCGCGATGATCGTTCTTTACACCATCGGCGGTGCGCTCGTTGCCGAAGGTGCCGCGCGCGTGGTCGCTCGAACTGAAGGCAAAGCATGATGCCGGTACTGAATGTCTCTGAACTAACTGTCGAGCGCTCCGACGGCGCGCCGATCATCGAGGATGTTTCGCTTGCCCTTGATGTCGGGGAGGTCATGGGTGTGGTCGGCGAGTCCGGCTCTGGGAAGTCGACTTTGGCGCTGGCGCTTCTCGGTCACGCGCGTCACGGCGTCCGTATTGCACACGGCATGGTGCGAGTAGCCGGCACGGACATGCTTGAATTGGATAAGGCCGGCTTGCGCCGGGCGCGCAGCGAACTGGTTGCCTATGTCGCGCAGGATCCGGGGGCGGCGCTCAATCCCATGCTGCAGCTCGGCACGCTGCTGGCGGAGGGGCTGAGCGGCACCAAGGCGGAGAAGGAGGATCGGGCGCGAGAAATATTGCGCAAGGTCGGTTTGCCCAGCGATGACAGATTCCTTCAGCGCCGGCCGCGGCAATTGTCGGGCGGCCAGCAGCAGCGGATCGCCATCGCAATGGCGGTAATCGCGAGACCCAAGCTCATCATCCTGGACGAGCCCACCACCGGCCTGGATGTGCTGACACGGGGCAAGGTGCTGGAGCTGATCAAGCAGCTCTGTGTTTCCGACAATCTGACAGCGATCTATGTCAGCCACGATCTTGCCGTCATTGCCAACGTGGCCGACCATGTGATGGTCATGTACGGCGGCCAGGTCGTCGAGCAGGGGAGGATGCAAGATGTTTTGGCGACGCCACGTCACCCCTATACACGCGCGCTTCTTGACGCCGTCCCCTCCGTGCAGACGCGGCAGACCCTGCGCCCGATCCGTGGGCGCGTGCCGGCGGTCGGGGAAGGCCCGAGCGGCTGCATTTTTTCGGACCGATGCGACCATGCCATCGAGGAATGCGGCGTTCGGCCGGGTCTGAGATCGGCCGGTCGCAGCATCGTGCGCTGCTGGCGCCCCGAACTGGCGTATAGTTTCGCGGCCCATTCGAGATGCGCTGTGCACCCCGAGAGAGCGACACCCGGCAACATACAGCCCATGCTGGAGGCAAAGGGGCTGAATGCCTTCTACGGCAGTTGGCAGGTGCTGCATGATATTGATCTTCGCGTGGAGCCGGGCCGCTGTCTCGCGGTGGTCGGCGAGTCGGGAAGCGGCAAGTCGACCCTCTCGCGGTGCCTGATCGGCCTGCACGACAACGCAAGAGGGCAACTAAGCCTTGACGGCGTATCCTTGCCGCTGACCGTGGGCAAGCGTGACCAGAATGCCCGTCGGCGGCTGCAATATATCTTTCAGAATCCCAATGCGTCCCTCAATCCGCGCCGTACCATTGGCGGGAGCCTGGAGGCGGCGATTTTCGACGATGCCGACCGACGGAGTGGAAGCGCCAAGATCATCATTGCCGAGGCGCTCGATCGCGTCGGCATCTCCGCTGAGTTGGCGTCGCGTTATCCGTCCGAACTGTCCGGTGGCCAACGGCAGCGTGTCGCGATCGCGCGGGCCCTGGTTGCCAAACCTGCGGTGCTGCTGTGCGATGAGGTGACGTCTTCGCTTGACGTATCGGTACAGGCATCCGTGATCGAATTGCTGCGCAGTCTGCTCGATGATGGTCTCGGGATGCTGTTCGTCACGCACGATCTGGCCGTCGTGCGCAACATTGCCGACGAAGTCATCGTTCTGGCCGGCGGCCGTGTCGTCGAGCGTGGCGAAACGAACGCAGTGCTGACGTCGCCGCAACATCCCTACACCCGATCGCTGCTCGCCAACACATTGCAACTGCCAACCGAGGCGGCCTGTCCGAGCGCGAGGCCCGCTGCGGCAAGATAGGCCGCGACCAGCTCATACACTGTCCATCCAAAAGAGGAGAAAACGATGGCAAGTCACTTTGACGGATTACTGAACGATACGATGCCGCTGCTGGAAGTCGATTTTACGGCCGAGGGAGCGCTGGCCGATCTGGAGGATCCGCCGAATACGGGCGGTTTCGAACTTGTCGGCAGCCTGGTGCAGCCGAAGTCCCCGATCCATATGACCCATATCTGGATCACGGAAACCGAGCGGCCGATCCATTGGGTTTCAGAGCACATCCATGATTATGATGAGATCCTGATCTGGACCGGCAGCGACCCGAACAATCCGCGCGATCTGGGCGCCGAGATCTATATCGATATCGAGGGGGAGCGGCGCACGATCACCACCTCCGGTTCGATCTTCATCCCGGCCGGCGTCAAGCATTGCCCACTCGGCATCAACCGTGTCTGGCGGCCTTTCACCTTCCACGCCTTGTCGCTGGCGTCGACTTACAAGGCGAAGGTCTAGTTGACATCAGTCACGGACCATCCGTCGGCGGCATGGCTGCCGACGGAGTTCTTGTTTTCTGCACCATCTCATCAAAAACCCGAAGGAGTCGGCGTAGTAGGCCAGCGAGAGCAGCCCGTTCCAGGTTCACCTAAAACCGCAGATCTTCGTCCTTCCACAAGCGAAAGCCGCCGAGGAACGCGTTCTCGTTGTCGCCGGCGCGGCATCCGTCGGGCAGCTTTTCCAGCTTTTCGACGTTACCTCCACCAATGACGACCTCATGTGGTAGCAAGGCTGCCTGCAATTTGCCGACGACCTTCTCGACCGATTTGCGCCATTTCTTCTTGCCGTATTTTTCGAGGCCACGCTCGCCGATGTAATCCTCGAACGTGCCGTCCTTTTTGTAGGGCAGATGCGCAAGTTCCATGGGCAAGCAGAGGTAGTGAACGATCATGGTCGAACCCAGTCCGGTACCCAGGCCCAGAAACAGCATGTTGCCGCCCTTATAGCTGCCGATTGCCTGCATGACCGCGTCGTTGACGAGCTTGACGGGCTTGCCGAAGGCCGCCGAAAAATCAAAGTCCTTCCAGCCGGGCCCGAGATTGTGCGGCTCGATTGCCGGCCTGTTGTCAGCGACCGGGCCGGGATATCCCATGCCGATGACGTCGAACTGCCAGTCGGCCGTAAGCTGCTTGACTGCTTCTACCATCTTCTGTGCCGACATCTCCATGCCGGAGGGGGCCGCGCGCCGCTCACCCCCCGAACTGAGCCGAACCTTGACGTGTGAGCCGCCAAGATCGATTGCCAGCACGACGAGATCCTTGGCAGAGGCGGATGGAGATTGCTTGGGAGATTTAGGCTTTACGCTCACGATACGCTTCCCTCCGGGTACGTTTATTGTGAATGACGTTTACTTGGCTTTGTCGGAAATTGTGACCGAGAAATCTGTTCCTTCCCAGTGGTCCGTATCGGGCCAATAGAAGGTGAAGGTAATCACCGTGCCCTTGGGCAGCCGCTCGGTCGCAAGCTCCACGACGTCAATGCCGAAGCCGTTTTGCCGGGTTGCGATATCGTTTTCGTTCTCCCAACCATCGGAACTCCAGCGAACGATCGCTTTTGCCATCACTTCGATCCTGAGGCGCTTGCCTGCCGGAACCTCCGACATCTTGTTGTTGAAGCGCCAGAGCACGAAGGGCGCGGCCGTCTTGTTCTTGACGTAACGTTCGACGCCTTGCGGGGGCATGTCGAAGACGGCTTTATCCTTCAGCGAACGGAGCAGCTTGATATGCTCGGCATGCGCCCAGACGAGTGGCATGGCGCTGCCGGACGGCTCGCCGAAAACAAGACCCCGCTCTGGCATGTCAGGCTTATCCCAGACCTGTTCGGGCAACAGGCCGCCGGGTCCGGCCGACCCTTCAAGCGCGCCAAGCAATGCAATGGCGGCTTTCGGCCTGCCGGCGGCAAGCTCATAATGGGCTCGTTCACCAGCCAGCAATGGCCATGGGCGGCCGATGCCGGTGCCATCGAAGGCACTGCCATCCTCGTGTTCCCCATAGCCGTCGCCCGTGTAGCGATACCAAAGCGGGCCTTGCGGCAGGTCGCATTTGAGCTGCGCATCGATCACCTTGACCGTGTCGACGATACGCGGATCGTTTGCGGCCCGCAGCCCGAACCGGACCAGCGCCAAGGCATCGGGGCTGACGACACGGGCAGTCGGTAGATATGAATCCGCCGGCGGGCGGTTCTTGATCGGCACGAAGCCATCGGCGGGCGAGGCGCCCTCGGCAATGTCCGGGGGCGCGATGCGGACGTAATAGCCTTTGACCCCGAGGTCCGCAGTGGTGGCATCGGCGTCGACATAGGTCCAGCGCTCGATTTGGTCGTTCCAGGCGTCTGCCGTCTGCCTGAGGTAATCGGCATTGTGATCGTGGCCGGCAATTTCCAGAATGTCGGCGGCTGCGAGCAGCGAGGCGATTTCGACGGCGAGGGTGAAGGGGGAAAAGCCACCGTCTTCCTCCCAGCGGTCTTCGCCTGTGACCGGGCCGTTGACGACCACATAGCGAGCCGCTCGCTCGACCATCGGGACATAGGAGAGCAGAGCGTCACCGGTCAGCGCCCCCTCGCGGCGCAGTGCGTCTGCGAGCAGGATCGGGAAGGCGCACTCGTCCATCTGGATACCGGTCCAGTAGGGTTCACCATCGAGCCAGGCATTCTGCGGCCAATGCCCATCGGCCTCCTGTATGGCGCGCAGATAGGCGAGAATGCGGATCGCATCCTGCGGAGCGCCGGCGGCAAGAAAGCCGCCGGCTGTCTCGACGAGGTCGCGCGGCCAGACCAGATGATAGCCGCCAAGATCCTCGTCGCCCTTGGCAAAGCCCCAGGGAATGGACAGCGATGCGACGGCCGGTCCTTCGAAAGACAATGGCCGATGCGTCGCGAGAACGGCGGTCGATATCCGGTAGCGATTGAGCTCGGGCGGCGGGGCTCTCGGCTCGTCCAGCGCCAGCAGCGTGCTTTGCCATTTCCGCCAGTCGGCAATATAGGAACGTTCGGCATCCTTGTAGCCGGCCTGCAGGCTTGCAAGTGCGTTGTAGCCCGCTTCCTCGGCACGGTTTCCGAAGCCCAGCGACAGAAGGACGGTGTCGCTGCCGGCGGCAAGGTCGATTTCACCTGTTAGCGCCACATTGCCGTTGGCGGCATGGGCAATACGGGGATCCAGTTGGCCCGTTTCCTGAAGCTGGCGCCATCCGTCGGAAACGCCGACATAGCCGGCGGACGCCGTTCGCCAGCCACCGCTCACGGCCAGTGCCAGCGAGATTCCGCCTCTGCCCTTCGCAAAGAGCATCGGCGTGCCCTTGTAGTCTCCCACCCAGCCGGTATTTCCCGCGCCGGCATTGATGAGATGCGGGGCGGCGAGCACATAGAGCCGGTAGTCGTGAACCGATCCGTGCAAGGCCTCGAAGGATATTTGCTGAAGCAGGCTGTTGCGCACGGGATCGACGATGATGTGTTTGATGATGCGATAGCGTCCGTCAAGAGCCGTATTGACGAGACGATAGGCAGGGACACCGTCCTCGATCGTCGTGACCACGCTTTCGGTATCGCGCTTTTCCTCGGAGAAGTAACCGTCAGGACCGGTAACGATCAGGCCGATATCACGCGTGCATGCGCAGTCGACCCGCGGAAAATAGACTTCGTTCAGAATGCCGTGGCTCAGCGTGAACCAGATGCGGCATGCCGGCGATAGCGCCGTTCCGACACCGCTCTTGGCGCTGGATGTCCAGCGAGGAGCGATACCCCTCGCACTAGAGGCCGAAATATCGTCCTGTATCATGCGTTCATCTCCGTTGCCGTTGCAATCTGCTCCGACAAACCGGCTTCGGCAAGTGCTGCGTGTGAAGATGCCGTTGTGGGTCTTACGGCTTTTCGTCGAATAGCCGATCGAGCTTCGTGGTAGCAAAAGTGCCAAATTGACATATTAATAAACATGTTAAATAGTTGGCTTGGGCAGGAGACTTATCGGTGAGCGGGTTAGGCGCTCGATCGCATGAATCATGCCTCAAAATGCTCCGTCGGTTCCAGCCAAGAGGCCTTTCAGATGCAATCAAAGCACCTCGTCGATCCCCAACTTCTGCCTTTGCTCGATGTTCTCGTGGAGCAGGAGTTCTCGATCGAGACCCTTCCCGAGCTGCGGCGTCTGTTCGACGAGCAGATGGCGGCAATGCCGAAGGCCGAGGTGTCGGGTGTGCTCGCCCGGGAGTTCGTGGTCTCGGCTGATGATGGGCATTCCATCCGCGTCCTGGCATATCGGCCGGAGCAGTCCAAAGAGCCTCTCCCGGCGATCGTGCATATTCACGGCGGTGGCTTTGTCGTTGGCAATCCGAATATGGATGACGCCGATAACCGAGCGCTTTGCCGCGATCTCGGTTGCGCCATCTTTTCCCTCGACTACCGGCTTGCACCGGAACATCCCCATCCCATTCCGGTCGAAGACTGCTACGCCGCGCTCCTCCATATATACCATCATGCGGGTGAACTTGGCGTTCTCCCGAACAAGATCGGTGTCAAGGGCGAGAGTGCAGGCGGAGGGCTCGCTGCCGCCTTGGCATTGCTGGCTCGGGATCGCAAGCAGGTGCCGCTCGCCTTTCAGCATCTCGCCTATCCGATGCTCGATGATTGCACTTGCGTCGCTGCCGATCCGCATCCCTATACCGGCGAGTTTGTCTGGACGGCCAAAATGAATCGTTTTGGGTGGACGTCTCTTCTCAGGCGTGCCCCAGGGACGGATGAGGTTTCGCCTTACGCGTCGCCTGCGCGCGCCAACGACCTGGCGGGACTGCCGCCCTGTTTCATGATGACCGGTACGCTGGATCTCTTCCTCGAAGAGGATCTTGAATATGCGCGACGCCTCATCCGGGCGGGTGTACCGACGGAATTGCATGTTTACCCCGGTGCATTTCACGCCTTTGATTTTCAGAGGGATGCCGATGTAACGGCGCAGTACCGCGCCGATAGTCTGGCGGCCCTCCGTCGCTCGCTGGAAGCCTAGTCCAAACACGATACCGAGCTGTGCCGGCAGCTCAATCGCTTCGCAATTTGACGCCTGTGGCGCGTGTCGAAAGTATCAGCTTACCAATGATGGTGCCCTCCCGGTTCTGGTCATCGATTGATCTTGCGACGCAACAAGCCCGGGTGAGGCCGTTTCCATCAAGAAGGGCGGCCTCGCTCAAGTGTTTGTGCCGTCAGGCATAGTGTCGAAAACGCAAGGATTTGCCGGCCGGGTTGCGCTCCAGTCCAAACCGGCATGCGTTTTCTTCCAAGACGGCAGCGGGCGAGGCGACCATAATTCCCTCTCAAAACCGGGGAAGAGCTTCGCAAAGCGGTATGTTTCTGTCAGCCGTGAGCAAATAGCCCTCCCATCATGCGCCTGCTGAATATCTCTTTGATAGCTGATTTCGATCTGGATGCTGTTGCGACTGGAACGCTGAAAGCATGTCGCCGTCTTAGAACAATCTGTGCGTTATAGCTTACCATAATGACACGTGCTGTGCGCTTCCTGGGCAACGACACGGCCGCGTTCAGGTGCCCAAGCGCGCTGATGATGGCCGTCGTCCCTCGACGGGTAACGGCATGACAATGACCGCGGTCGACCGGCCGCCGTTCATAGAACGGCGATTTCTGGCCAAACCCGAGATCGCCGACATCAAGATCCCGTGGGGAACGGGACAACCAGTGGAGGAGACAATGCCTATTAATTTCAGAGGGCTGGCGATCAGCCTTTTCCTGACGCTCGTTTCGGCGTTCAGTGCGCATGCGGCCGCATCCTGCGGCGATAATAGCGGCAAGCCGGCAACCGGCGAGCCGATCGTCATCGGCGCCATCACCGGCAAGACCGGCCCGGATGACTTCTCGAACTCGACCAAGGCAGCAAAAGCCTATTTCGATTGCCTCAACGCCAATGGCGGCATCAAGGGCCGGCCGATCAAGTATCTGATTGAGGACGACCAGTGGAATCCGGAGATCGCAGCACAGCTGGCGGCCAAACTCGTCAATGACGATAAGGCGGTGCTGATGGTCGGCAATTCGAGCTATGTCGAATGCGGCGCCAATGCCGAGCTCTACAAGAAGGCCGGTATTCTGGTGGTGGCCGGTGTCGGCGTGCCGCGCGAGTGCTATTTCGCCGCGAACATCGCGCCGACCAATGCCGGACCGCGCGTCTCCATGCAGGGTGCGATGGGCTATGCGCTCGACAAGCTCCACGCCAAGTCGGTGGTCTGCATCGTTCCGAACATCCCGAATGTCGGCACATGGTCATGCGATGGTGTTGCTGAGCTTGCCAAGGAAAGAGCTTTTACCGAACAGACGATCCTCGTTGACGCTGCTTCAGCGGACTACACGTCCATCATCTTGCAAGCAGCTGCGAGCAAGCCTGACGTTATCCTCCTCGGCATGTCGAAGAACGTGACCGTACCGCTTCTGACCGCAGCGGAAGAGCAGGGTCTGAACCAGTCGATCACCTTCCTGAGCGCGGCTTCCGCCTACGATCTCTCGGTTCCCTCCACCATCGGTTCGGGTTGGGATGGCAAGTTCTACGTCAACATGGAGTTCAACGATCTCGAGGCGACTACGCCTGACAATCAGAACTGGCTTGCCGTGATGGATCAGTACGGCCAGAAGTCCGACCCGCGTGATACCTTTGCCCAGGCGGGGTATCTGGCAGCGCGCATTGCCGAAAAGGCACTGATGACGCTCGATCCGGCCAAGATCGATCGTGAGACCGCATCCGCCGCCGTAAAGCAGATCAAGGACTTCAAGAGCGATATCTTCTGCGCTCCCTGGTATTTCGGCGATGGCCAGCCGCGTCACAATGCCAATTCGACGACGCGCATGGCGGTTGCCGAAGGTGGCAAGTGGAAGGTCGTCTCCGACTGTGCTCCGTCACCGGACCCGGAACTGAAGGATATCCGCGCCTTCGAAAAGTCGGCCGGCCTCAACTAAGCCCCGAAGCTTGCCATCGGTTCCGCGGCGCTGATGCCGCGGGACCGAGCGATCTGCCTCGACACTAGCGGCCCCTTCAACGCCGTCTCGCCTGATATCAATCGGGCTCGGGATATTCGATCCCATTCTCCCCCTTTCATGTGCCAATAGCAGCGTGGCGCAGCTGCAGCAGCCGCAAGCGTGCCACGAGTGCCTGACAACGAAACCACTCCTCGCATCGCTAGGGAGCAATGCCGCACCTCGCTCCCGTTGCGCCAGCGATAGGAGAGCTTTGGCGGCATTCACCTTGCAGGGGTATGTACCTGAACGAGGGAGAGGGCAATTCTACCAACATAGGCAGGGCATGCGGGCATTTGATCCGCGCCGAAGGAGGGGAATGTGAGCTTGAGGCCAATACGCGCCATCCTGTACGGGCTGGGATCAGTGGGACGGGTTACGACGAAATATCTGAGAGAGAAGGACGTCGAGGTCGTTGCTGCCTATGTACGCACGATCGAGGGTAAGGACTTTTCCGCGTCGGAACTGCAAGGCGTCGAAATCTGCCAACCGCATGTCCCCTTCGAAAAATTTGGCGCTGATATCGTCGTGATGACACACTGCACGCATCTCGCCGACCTATACGAGCCTGCCGTCAAGGCAGCCAAGGCCGGCCTGGATGTGGTGACGATCGCCGAAGATGCCTTCGAGCCATTCTACATCGATCACGAAACGCCCGTTGCCCGGGAACTTGACGCGATTTTCCGGTCTCATGGCAAGACGCTGGTCAGCGTTGGCGTACAGGATACCTTCTGGTATGCCCAGCCACTGTCCTTCCTCGCCTCCGTCCAGAAAATAGATCGGTTGATCGGCCGCAATATCTGTGACCTCGGCGCTTTCGGCACGGTGGGCGGACATGGCGAACAGATCGGTATCACGCGCGACGAGTTCTATGCCAAAGGATACGACGCGCCGCACGGTCATCGCGGTATCTTCGAGGTGGCGCTTCGCCCGCTGGTGCGCGCGCTTGGGCTGGATATCAAGTCGACCAAAACGGTCAACGAGCCCGTTATTACAGAGCATGACATGCCGAATGCCAAGACCGATCGTCCCATCAGGGCCGGCACGACCTGCGGCTTCATGGAGCGCGTGGTTTTCGAACTGGAAGGCGGCATCGTCGCGGAAGGCCAGTTCATCATGCAGCATCTCCCGGACGGCGCGACTGCCTTCAACGAATGGATCGTAGAAGGCGTGCCGAGCATGAACCTGCGCACCGATAATTTCCTCGGAGACGTCATCACGCCGGCATCGTTGGTCAATCGCGTCCGCGATACCCTGGACGCGGAACCCGGTTTCCTCAGCGTCGATCAACTGCCGCAGGCACGCTATTTCCCGTCACTGGCTCGGCGAAACGGTTGAAACAATATGTGGGGCGATCCGCGCGAGGGGGATCGCATAAGGCCACGATGAAAGGAATGAAACGTGAGTGCAAGTCAAGCAAGCGCAAGGATCGTCGAGGCGCCTGTAGATAGCTACAAGTCCGCTGCCGAAATTCTCGAAAATCTGAAGGCGCTCGGCCCCCTGATCGAAGAGGAGGCGCCGGAAATCGACCGCATCCGGCATCTGACGCCGCGAATGGTGGCAGCGCTGAAGGAGGCTGGCGCCTTCCGCATCGCTTGGCCGGCCGCCTGGGGTGGACCCGAAATGCGCTTCGACGACCAGATCAGGGCCGTCGAGACGCTTTCCTATTACGACGCCTCCGTCGCCTGGAACGTGCAGATCCTGTCGGATACCGGCTTTTACGGAGCGCAGTTCCCCGAAGAAATCGCGCGCGAGCTCTACACCTCGATGGATTTCGCCACGGCCGGCGGGTACTATCCGCCGCAGCGCGCCGACAAGGTGGATGGCGGATGGCACATCGCCAAGGGGCGCTGGCCCTTCGGCAGCGGCATTCACAGTGCCGATTGCATCGTCTGCGGCATCCATCTCCACGAGAACGGCGAGCTGCTGCGCGATGCCGATGGTCAGCCGGAGTTCCGTGTCGCCTATCTTCCCAAGGACAAGGTCAACCTTCTCGATACATGGTACACGCTCGGTCTGCGCGGATCGGGCAGCACCGACTATGAGGTGGAGGACGTCGTCGTTCCCGAGAAATACGTTTTCAAATATTTCGCCGGTGCTGCGGATCATCTGCCGCCATTGTCGCGCCATGCGGACTTTATCGCGATCTCGCTTCAAGGCGTCGTTCTCGGCCTCGGACGACGCATCCTCGACGATGTGCGGAAGGAATTGCAAAAGCGTTCTCCCAACGACCGATTCGCCCGCATTCAGTATGCCGAAGCGGAGATGAATTATAATGCTGCGCGTGCTTTCTCCCTCTCGGTAGCGGGTAATGTCAGCGACAAGCTGTTTGCGGGTCAAACATTGACTGTGGAGGAAGAGGCGATGACATCGCTCAGCTCCGTCAATGCCGGGCATCAGGTTCGCAAGGCATGCAGCATGGCGCTGGAACTTCTCGGTGCCTCCATCATCTACCAGCGCAGCCCGTTTGAGCGCCGTCGGCGAGATCTCGATACGCTTATGGTTCATCTCGGTCACCAGCGTCGTGGTCTCGAAAGCGCCGGTGGCAGCCTGCTGGGCGAAACGAACCTGCCTCATCTTGCGTAGAGGAGACCGATCCGATGGGTAAAATGCAAACCGTCGATTTCCAGACTGCCATAGATAGCGGTACGATCATGATCGATAAGTTCATTTACCGCGAGGCCATGTCCAAACTGGGGGCGGCGGTGAGCGTTGTAACGTCGGATGGCGAAGCGGGCCTGTGTGGGGCGACCGTGTCGGCGGTGTGCAGCGTGACCGATACGCCGGCAACGCTGCTCGTCTGCGTCAATCAGTCGAGCCGTTCCAACAGCGTAATCAAAACCAACGGCGTCCTCTGTGTCAACGTGCTTGCCGGCGTCAATCGCACGGTGGCGGATCTGTTTTCCGGCTCGGCCGGCATTCCGTCCGAAGAGCGGTTTTCCCACATCAGCCACTCGACGTTGAAGACCGGAGCACCGGTTCTCGATGGAGCGATCGTGTCGTTCGATTGCGAGCTCGAGCAGGTCATCGAATTCGGCACGCATTCCATCTTCCTGGCACGTGTCGTTGATGTTCGCCGTAACGATGCGGAAGCGTGCCTGGTCTATTTCGGCAGGCAGTACATCTCAGTCAGCGCTCCGGTGGAGTAGGTTGCCGGGGCAAGCGGCGCGCATTTCCGATCGGAATGAACTGCAATTGTCAACATCGTGGTCTAACGGGAAGCCTTACCATGGCTTCCCGTTTTGCTTTGTTGCTACAGGCTTGCCGTTGCTCTTGGCATGATTGCTGCGGCGTTGCCCGTATCAGGCCAGCCAAGCAGGCCCCCATTCACTCGCTATTGTTGGCGTGAACCGCGGTCGACAGTGCCAGGACGGTCTCCTCCTGGGCCATATGGTGCTCGAAGCTCGGAGGAGCGTCACCGCTTGCGATTCGAGGCTTCGTATGACCGCGGACGATCACTCCATCATCAGAGCGTTGATCCGCAAACGACGCCCCCGGCCCGTCAGATGAATAGCGGCTTGCCATTGGAGAATGGATCGTCTCGTCCCGATGCGCGCACACGATACAAAAATACCGCCGGGCAAGCCCGGCGGTCTCTGGCCAGTTGACAAGGGAGGCAGGTTCTTACTCGACGACCTCATAAACAGCGTCGGTCGACCGATGGCCGAATGCGGCTTCGAACTTCTCGATGTAAGGGGCTGCTTCCGCCTTGAAAGCTGCATAGGCTTCCGCGCTCGGCCACTCGTCGAAGTCGAGGAATTCGGTTGCACTGGTGACGGCGCGGTGGCTGATGCGCTTGTGCTTTTCGAACAGCTTGATGATGGGATCCAGCAGTTCGCCGTTCTTTGAAGCCCATGCGACGACGGCGCTGTGAGCAACCGGAAAACGGATGACGACCATTACAGACATTCGATATCTCCATGATAGGGTTTGATGATTGCGGAGAGCCTGATGCCCTCCGTGACGTCCAGGCTCAGACTAGACAAATAGGCTGCAGTTCGACATACCTTGGAAGGGTGACGGCTGACCGCTAATATATTGAATTTAAAAGATAATTATCCCTTGCTTTGGTTGCCATCCAACTCGGTGAAAACTTCGCGTGCCAGCCGGAACGCTTCGACCCCCGCGGGGATGCCGGCATAGATTGCCAACTGTATCAGCGCGTCCTTTATCTCCTCACGGCTGCAGCCGTTGGTGAGCGCTCCCTTCAGATGTAGTTTGAATTCATGGCTGCGATTGAGTGTGCCGAGCATCACGAGATTGAGCAGGCTCCGATCACGGCGAGATAATGCCGTGCGGCCCCAGCCCGCTCCCCAGCAGTATTCGGTGACCAGCTCCTGGAAATCCCGGTTGAAATCGTCGGCCGCATCAAGCGACTTCTGCACATAGTCTGCGCCGAGCACAGCCTTGCGGATCTCCAGTCCGCGATCGAACATTTCCTGGGACATGGCGTTGTGTTCTCCTGCCGCTATTGTGAATGGGGGGTATCCGGTTCGCATGAATGGCCTTCAGCAGAGGTCAGCGGCGTCTCTGCTCTGGGAGTTCCGTGAAAACAGGGGCGAGGCTACCTTCGTCGCCCGACTTTGCTTCTTAGAAAGAGAAATTGCGATTGCGCGTAAGGATCTGTTGCGCGATCCCCGCAGCTCGAAACTCGAATTGATCGTGGCCTCGGCTGATCGTCATCAATATGTCGCGCATATATCGCGGCAAGCGGCCATCCTGGCGAAGAGCGGTGGAACTGGCGGTACGGACCAGGATTTCCACGGCCTCATAGGCGAGGCGCTCCGCGGTATGGTAGGTTCCATCCATTCGCATGGCCTTCTCGACGGAAAACGGCTCGACGCCGCGAGCGCACAATGCA
Source organism: Rhizobium sp. ASV20 (assembly GCF_016429015.1). Lineage (GTDB taxonomy): Bacteria > Pseudomonadota > Alphaproteobacteria > Rhizobiales > Rhizobiaceae > Rhizobium. Next base: position 15,869 of record NZ_JAELTU010000005.1, on the reverse strand, counting down.
GCGTTTGACAGATATTGCGCACCGCCCGCGAGCGTGATGGCACGGGCGCTATCGGCAAGGGCAACCGCCATGCCCAATGAGCGCTGGTAGTCCGGATTATAGGCCCGGAGAGTGGCAGCGCCCGGCGTGTTCCGCGTCGCGATCAGTTCTTCGTATTCGTCGACGGCTGCATAGGCCAGCCCGGTTGCCATGGCGGAGAGGCCACCCTCGGCAAAAGCCAGAAACAGCCCGGAATAGAGATAGTTTCCATGGATGTTGAAGCCGACCGTCGGCCCCTCGAGGCCGGCATCGGCGTCGAATGAAAACGTCATGTGCTCGGGCACGAAGACATCCTTCACGGTCACCCCGTGCGAACCGCTGCCCTTCATGCCCATCAGATCACCCCAATTGTCCAGCCGGGTGAAGCTGCCATCGGGGATGACAACGGTCAGCATCGGCGAGGCGGCGCCTTGGGTATTCTTGGGTAGGGGTATATTCCCCATGAAATGGCTGGCATAGGGCACGCCGGAGCAGTAGTACCAGGTGCCGTTCACGCGATAGCCGCCATCGACGGCTTCTGCTTTCGTATTGCTTGCGGCAAAGGACCATGGCGCCTGAAAATTCGGTCTCAAGCCGAAGATTTCCTCCTGAGCCTGTTCGCCGAAATAGGAGGCGATCTGAGCGGAATGGCCGGTGCCGAGGGCGAACCACCACCCGGTTTCCGGGCAGCCGCGCGCGATCTCAATGACGACCTGATAGAAGTCGTCGAGATTGAGTTCGTATCCGCCATAACGCTTGGGCGCCAGAATGTTGAAAAGTCCGGCCGAGGCGATGGCATCGTAGACGCGCTGCGTCGGATAGCCGTTGGCTTCCGTCGCGGCCTGTTCTTGCCGCAGCAACGGCCTGAGAGAAGCTGCCCGTGCGACAAGGTCGCGGACGGTGTCGGCGTGATGCTGCGCCATGGCATTCATTGGCTCGTCCCTCGCTATATAGGTAAGCGATCTATTACGTTAATTCACGTTGCTTGAGGCTAGGGCTTGCGCACGCCTGTTGGCAGGCCGGTACGGGCTTTTCTGCTATCCTCTTCGCGATTTGCCACATAGGCTTCGAAGTCAAATGCAAGGAGGTCGATCTCTTCGATCGGATCGTAGGGGCGGGGAGAGCCGGTCCAGCCGATCTTGTCGATGCCCCAATAGAATTCCAGCAGGTTGCCATCCGGGTCGCGGGCATAGAAGCGCGGCTGGTTGCCAGGGCCGCCCTTGCGGCAATTGACGATCTCCACGCCATCATCGCGCATTTTCACGAACAGTGCCTTGAGATCTTCTGCTGAGCCTAATTCGAACGCGATATGGTGTAGGCCGAACCCGAAGCGAGGTGCGTCTGGTGCATCATCGGGCAGGATGTCCTTGCGCATGCGGAAGATGGATAGCTCATGATGCGTGACGTCGCAGCGCACGAAGGCGCCGGCGGCGACCGCGACGCCGTGGCCGATCTTCTCCTCGGGATACTCGAACTTTTCCGTGAGCCGCATGCCCAGATAGCGCTCGTAGAAGGCAACCGAACGGTCGATATCACGAACAGTGAGGCCGATATGGCCGAGCTTGGTGACGCGGATTTGCATGGGGTCTCCTATAGTTCGTATATCGAACTCTAAAAATCTAATATCGAACATACAGGTGAGGTCTTGTTCTGACAAGAGCCTGTCGGGTACGGTCGCATACCTCCAAAAGGGGACAGTAGAGATCCTGTAGATGCGCAAAAAAGCCCGCTGAAGACAGCGGGCTTTGGGGGGTACCAGAGGCGGCTATTCGTTTTTCCTGGAGCTGCTCTAGTTGTGCTGCAGTGCCGCGAGATTCGACTCGACGACCGAGAAATAGCGAGCGAACAACTCGTTCTGGCTGCAGACGCGGAGCTTTGCATAAGCGCGCTTGCGGTGTGTCGCGACGGTATTGACCGAGATGCCCAGGTTCATGCTGATGCCGAGTACGGTGTAGCCGAGCACGATGCTGGCGCAGATTTCCGCCTCACGGGCCGTCAGCTGACAATTGTCGGCGATGATTGCCGAGCGCACCCGTTCGAGCAGAGCTTTTTGGCTCACCGGTTTGGGCTCGGTTTGAACCGCACCCGTCAGCAGGGAAATCTCCGCATGCTTGTGCAGCACCTGCATGATGGTGCGGCCGCAATATTTGAGCATTTCGACGGAACGACTGGAGAAATCGGGGCGGCCGTTCTCGCGATAGAAACCGGCATAGATCCGATCGCCGTTGATAATCGTCGTCAACGCGAGTTCGTGCTTGATATTGGGCTTGTCGTAGAATTCCCGGCGATAGCCTTCATCCGCGAGCTCCGTCGGAGAGAGCAGGAATGTCGAACAATCGGAACGCGGGGCGCCATCAAACGTACCCCACACCGGATCGTGGACATAGGCTTCGCGAATATAGATCTCAGCCAGGGAGCGGACGCGTTCGGCTGTCTTCTGGCAATTGGCTTCCGCCACGACAGTGCGCGGATTGTCGTTTGCGCACATAAAGACCGTGCAATGGTCAATACCAATCAAGTCATTGGCAATACGATAAAAACCGGCCCCAAATTCCCGCGCGCCAATCAGGGAAACCATTTCCCCGACAGGTTCGATTCCGTCCAGCAATTCCATTGTCGTTCTCCTCAGTCATTCGTTCCCGCGATTTCTTTTCGAAATTCTTGCTTGGGTATGAAAGTCGGTAAGGCGGCAGGTAACCTCTTAATCATTGTCGCGGAACTTGCCTGGTGTTCCGCGCTCTCAGTCCATCCGGTTCGTGTGCAGCCGGCTCGCGGCTGCACACCGCTTTGCTTACCTGTTCAGCGCCTCGGTGGCGGCGGCAAGGCCGAGATCAAGCGCCGAAAGGATACGGTTAACATGTTCACTGCCGATCGCCAAGCAGGGTGAAATGATCACGTTGTTGCCCGATGTCCGCACGATGACGCCGGAATCGTACGCCCTGTCGTAGAGAGCCTGAACGACCGCCTTGTCGGCGGGTGTCTTCTTCGTCCGGTCGCTCACGAGCTCCAGCGCGGCCATCAACCCCTTGCCTCTTGCATCGCCGACGACCTCATATTTCTGCTTGAGGCGTTCCAGGCCGGCAAGTAGCTGGACCCCGAGCGTAGCGGCGTTCGCGGCGATGTTCTGCCGCTTCACTTCGGCAATGGTGGCGAGTGCTGTTGCGGCGCCGATCGGATGGCCGGAATAGGTATAGCCGTGGCTGATCGTCCCTGTCGCACCCTTTGCACTCTCGATGACGACGGCAATCTTTTCACTGATCATCGCTGCGCCGAGCGGGAAATAGCCGTTGCTGATCCCTTTGGCCGTCGACATCATGTCCGGCTTGATACCCCACAGCCGCGAGCCGCTCTCGGATCCCGCGCGTCCGAAACCGGTGATGACTTCGTCGGCTATCAGCAGAATGCCGTGGCGATCGCAGATCTCGCGCATCAGCGGGAAGAACGTTTCGTGCGGAACGATGACGCCGCCTGATCCCAGCACCGGTTCCATGATCAGGGCGGCGATCGTATCGGCGCCCTGGAAGGCGATTTCCTCTTCGAAGATCGCAGCGATCTTGCGGGCAATCACGGCACCGTCGTCGGTCTCGAACTGATTGCGGTAGGTGAAGGGTGCCGGCAGGTGATGCACTCCTCCCAGCATCGGCTCGTAGTTTCTGCGGAAATTTGCGTTGCCATTGACGGAAGCGCCGCCGAAATGCGTGCCGTGATAGCCCTTCTTCAACGAGAAGAACTTTGTGCGCTCGGGCTGGCCGTTGGCGCGATGATATTGCCGGGCAAGCCGCAGGCAGGTCTCGACGGAATCCGACCCCCCCGATGTCAGGAACGCGCGGGCCATGCCTTCCGGCCTAAAGAACTGGCAGAGCTCATAGGAAAGTTCGATCAGAGGGGAATTCGTCGTGCCGCGAAATGCGTTGTAATAGGGTAGCTTGTGAAGCTGAGCGATCATGGCGGCTTTGACGGGCTCGCAGGAGTAACCCAGGTTGACGTTCCACAAGCCGCCAACGCCATCGAGAAGGCGATGGCCGTGAATGTCGACGACTTCGACCCCTTCGCCATGCTCGATGATATGCGGTGGGTGTTCGCGCATTTCGCCGGGATGGGCCATGGGATGCCACACGTGCTTGGCGTTGTTTTCAATCAGAAAATTGGTGTCATGCATCGTCTTGCCTCGATTGCTTGTGTCATAATCTGAAAATCGGCTTGTCGGCGTCAGCCGGCGGCCTGCTTTTTAGGGAAGCGGTTGACTGCGGCACTGCGCAGGAATTCGTCAGGGACGCGGCCGCCGAGCGCGCTCGTTGCCTCGAAGGCGGCCTCGACCAGGAGTTCGACCGTGCTGCGGAGCGTCGCATCGTCCATGCGCGAGGCAGGCGTTGCTGTTGCAAGCGCGCCGGCGGCCATGGCATCCGCTCCGAAGAATGGCACGCCGATACCGATGACATCGGAATCAAAGCTGCGATCGGCCACGCTAAATCCTTGCGACCTGAAGGTTGAGACGAGTGCTTGCAGCGCTCCCGCGTCGGTCGTCGTAAATGGCGTATAGGCGGGTAAAGGGTCTGCAAGCCCATGCTCGACAAAATCCGTATTGCCATAGGCCAGGCAGATCAGGCCGGTAGCCGTCGCGTGCGGCGAGATTCTGGCTCCAAATCCGACATGAACGCGGTTGCTGCGCGTACCGTCTCTTACCGCGACCGTGGCGATTTGCTGGCCTGCGATCAGCGACGCGTGGCAGGTTTCCGTGGTCTTCTGTGCAAGCGCGTCGATGATTGCCTGCAGCGCGGGCGTCGTGGGCGAAATGAACTCCCGCGTCCTGGCAAGCCGCAGGACAGTTGCGCCGAGCGTGTATTTTTTTGATCCGAGAGGCCGCGTCACATAGCCGTGTTCCTCGAAGACCTTCAACATGCGGTGGCAGGTCGCCCGGTCAAGCCCGGTCAGCGCCGCTATCTCGGCCAGCCCGAGAACCGGCGCGTCTTCCGTGAATAGATCGAGGATCTTAAGGGCCTTGCTGACAGTTCTCATGATGTCTCCTCACCTCTTCAAACGATAGCGCATAGCTAGGTAGTGTCAATATTATAAATTCTATTGATAATAATGAACTTTTATCCAGTGATCGTGTCACCTTCCACGGGTCTTTGAACGAGCCGAATAGCGCGCGATGGTCGTTTAAATTGCAACAGATCCAGTGCCTTCGCCCTTGTTGGCGAGTGCGGTGAGGAGATGCCTTGATCCAGCAGAGTTCCATCGACGCCTTGCGCGGAATCCAAGTTCCGGCCCAGTCCCTCTTCATTGGCGGGCGATGGCAGCCGGCCGAAACAGAGGAGACGGTCGATTGCATCTCGCCGATCGACGGGCATTTGTTGACGAGGATCGCACGCGCATCCCGCGCGGATGTCGACAGCGCGGTGCGGTCCGCCCGCCAGGCCTTCGAAGATGGACGCTGGTCGCGGGCAGCGCCTGCAGAGCGAAAGAAGGTCCTGCTGCGGATAGCCGAGATCATCGAGGCGCGGGCACTTGAACTCGCGGTGCTGGGCGTACGTGACAATGGCACGGAAATCGGCATGGCGCTGAGAGCCGAGCCGGGGAGTGCAGCTGCAACTTTTCGCTATTATGGCGAAGCCATCGACAAGATTTATGGCGAGATCGCCCCGACAGGGCCATCCGTGCTGGGACTGGTGCATAGAGAGGCCGTCGGTGTCGTCGGTGCCATCGTCCCGTGGAACATGCCGTTGATGATCGGTGCCTGGAAACTGGCGCCGGCGCTTGCCATGGGAAACTCGGTAGTTCTCAAGCCGGCCGAGGCCGCTTCGCTGACGCTCCTGAAACTTGCCGAAATCTGTGCCGAGGCAGGATTGCCGGACGGTGTGCTGAATGTGGTGACAGGCTCCGGCTCGGTTGTTGGCGAGGCGATCGGCATGCATATGGATGTCGATGTTCTGGCATTCACCGGCTCGAACGGCGTCGGGCGGAGGTTGTTGGAATATTCGGCGCGCTCCAATCTCAAGCGCGTCTATCTCGAGCTCGGCGGAAAATCGCCGAACGTGATCTTTGCCGACGCGCCGGATCTCGCCAAAGCCGCGGCGGTCTCTGCCAACGGCATATTCCGCAATTCCGGGCAGGTCTGCGTCGCCGGCTCGCGCCTGCTTGTTCAGCAAAGCGTCCACGACGAAATGGTCGAGCGCATTTCAGCGCATGCGGCTGCCATGAAGGTCGGCGATCCGCTGATGCTGGAGACCGATATCGGCGCCGTCAGCAGCGAGCGGCAGCTCGAAAGCAATCTCGATTATGTCAGACGGGCGGAAGACGACGGTGGCCGGCGCGTTATCGGCGGAGAGCGCATCCTGAAGGAAACCGGCGGCTACTACATGCGGCCGGCTGTCTTCGATGCCATAACCCCCGACATGACGCTGGCTCGCGAGGAGGTCTTCGGCCCCTTGCTCGCAATCATTCCCTTCGAGGACGAGGCTCATGCCATCCGTATCGCCAATGCGACGGAGTACGGGCTGGCTGCGGCCGTCTGGACATCCAACCTTTCCACTGCCCATCGCATGGTACGCGCTATCCAGGCCGGGATCGTCCACGTGAACACCTATGGCGGTTCCGACCTCACCGTGCCGCTCGGCGGACACAAGCAGTCCGGCAACGGTCACGACAAATCCCTGCACGCTCTTGAAAAATATACCGCCCTGAAGACGGCCTGGTTCCAGCTCTGATCAAGCGGCGTCATTGCAAACAACGATACGGTTCCTCATGAAAACGAACAAGACCATCCTCATCGTCGGTACCTACGACACGAAATCCGAGGAGCTTCAGTTCCTCCGCAACTGCATCGAGGAACAAGGCGGCCATGTCCTGTCCATGGATGTTGGTGTTCTTGGCGAGCCTTCATGCCCGGTGGCCATCTCCAAGCATGAGGTGGCCGCCGCCGCCGGCACGACCATTGCCGACGTTCTTGCCGCGGGCGATGAAAACGACGCCATGGCCCTGATGAGTGGCGGCGCCCAGACGCTTGCTGCCCGGCTTCATGCCGAAGGACGTTTCGACGGCATGATTTCGCTGGGCGGCACCATGGGCACGGATCTTGCGCTCGACGTGGCTATGGTTCTGCCCCTGGGGGTTCCCAAATACATCATCTCGACCGTCGCGTTCTCGCCGCTTATTCCGGCTGAACGTCTCCCTGCCGATATACAGATGATCCTCTGGGCTGGCGGGCTATACGGGATCAACTCGGTCTGCAGATCCGCACTCAGCCAGGCAGCGGGAGCCGTGCTTGGCGCCACCCGCAGCGCCACCGGATTTCGGCAGGACCGGCCGCTGATCGGCGTGTCCTCGCTTGGTAATGCCTGCCTCAAATACATGAAGGGCCTGAAGCCCGCTTTGGAGGCGCGGGGCTATGAGGTAGCTTTCTTCCACGCCCAGGGCATGGGCGGCAGGGCCCTCGAAAGCCTTGCATGCCAGGGCCACCTGGCGGCCGTGCTTGATCTCTGCATGCAGGAATTCAACAACGGTATTCATGGCTCCATCGTCAACAGCGGGCCGGAAAGACTGACGCGTGTCGGCATTGCCGGCGTGCCGCAGATCGTGGCGCCGGGCGCCGCCGACCTCGTCGACTTGCCCAGCTGGCAGCCGATCCCCGATCACTTTCGAAACCGACCTGCCCATGTGCACAACAAGCTCATAACGTCGCTGACCTTGACCGTCGACGAACGTCGCTTCACCGCAAGGGAAATGGCGTCGCGTCTCAATCAGGCTGTCGGGCCGACGCATGTGATCCTGCCGCTGGCCGGTATCGAGGAATGGGATCGCGTGGGGGACGTCGGCTACGATCCACACGGTCTGGCGGCCTTTTTCGATGAATTGAAGTTGCACCTGGCGCCGACGGTCGAGAGTTCCGAAACATCGGCACATATCAACGATCCAGGCTTTGTCGATGCGGTGCTGGCCGTGTTCGACCGATGGGTGGAAAAGGGGTTCATCGTGCCGGGAGCGCAGCCCGCTGCCGATCATCTGCCCTTAATGGCGGCGGCCGGCCAATAGGCCTTTTCATCGTTCCGGCGGCAAACGATCTCAATTGAGGCGCGGTCATGACGTTGACCGCGCCTTTGGCGTTGGGTTTTTCTTGGCAAACGATGATGGCACAACAAGCATAAGCCCGGCGGAGTGCCGAGCCTTGCGAAGACAGCTGACGAAACCGAGTGTCTTATGCCCGCAGGCATTCCTTGCCGCCGGACCGCTCCGCACGGTGATCGATATCGGCAATCAGGGCATTGGCGATCAGCTGTCGGGTGTAGGGATGGTCAGGGTTGTCGATAACGTCGGCCACCCCACGCATTTCCACGACTTTTCCCTGGTCGAGCACCATGGCGCGATCGGCGAGATTGCGGACCAGCGCAAGATTGTGGGTGACAAAGATCATTGTCAGGCCGCGCGTCCGTTGCAGGTCCTTGAGAAGGTTGACGATTGCAGCCTGCACCGAGACGTCGAGCGCGGAGGTGATCTCGTCGCAGATCAATACGTCAGGGTTCGCCATCAATGCCCGCGCAATCGCGACGCGCTGCCTTTCGCCACCGGAAAGCTGGTCGGGAAAGGCGAACATGGCATCCGCTCCGAGCCCAACTTGACTAAGGACCTCCGCAATCCGTTGCCGCCTCTGTTGCCGGCTCCCGGGATTGAAGGTGTCATAGACCAGCCCGACGATGTTTTCGACGGTGTGGCGCGGATTGAGGGAGTTGTGAGGGCTTTGAAAGATGTATTGCATCGTCCGCAGCTGCTGCCTGCTGCGCTCGCGTGCAAGCACAGCCAGAGCCTCGCCATTGAGCAGGGCCGTTCCCTTGCGTTGGGGAACCAGGCCGATGAGGGCACGCGATAGGGTACTCTTGCCGGAGCCGGATTCTCCGACGATGGCCAGGCATTCACCCCTTTCGACCGTGAAATCAACCCCGCTGAGGACGTGGTAGCTGCCAAAGGCGACATGCAGATCGCGCACTTCGATGATCGGGTTGCGATTGCTGAATTCAGCTTCAAGCTGCAGGGGATCGGGTAGCCTTTCCGGTTCGGCAACGGCCGTGACGCCGGATTTCAGGCAGCGCACCGCATGCTCGTCGCCCTGCCGTGCCAGGGGCACCGAATGCGCACCGCAACTGTCCTCCCCGATTGGACAACGCGGTTTGAAGAAACAGCCCGATGGGCGCTGACCGGGCCGGAAGGCGCTTCCGGGGATCGATTTCAGATGCGTGCGGTAATGCAATTCCGGCACGGCGCCGAGCAGAGCCTGAGTATACGGGTGCGAAGGCCGGCCCAGTACGGTTTCGACGCGACCCAGTTCGACCACGCGCCCGGAATACATCACCATGACGTGATCGGCGATATGGGCAATGACCGAGAGGTCGTGGGTCACATGCAAGGCGCCGATGCCATGCTCTCGGCAAAGACGCTTGACGATGTCGAGGATCTTGTTTTGCGTGGTAACGTCGAGCCCGGTCGTCGGCTCGTCGAGCACGATCAGTTTCGGCGCGAGGATGACGGCCATGGCAATGCCGATGCGCTGTTGCTGACCACCGGAAAGCTGATGCGGGAAGCGCTGGAGAAAGGCCGGCTCTGATGGCAGCCCGACATCTTTCATGACAGCTTCGATGCGGCGGTCGATCTCGCTACTTGGTGTCTCGGGCTCGTGGGCTTCGATCACTTCCGAAAGCTGCAGCCCGATCCGCAGGGACGGATTGAGCGCCGATGCAGGGTCTTGCGGTACATAGGCTACCTTTTTTCCGCGCAGGACACGCTTCTGCTGCGGGGTGAGATCGAGCATGTTTTGGGAGGTGTCGCCGGCGATATGAACGGTGCCGCCGGCAATGCGAGCGCCGCCTCGCGCAAAGCCGAGCAGGGCCGTTCCGACGGTGGTCTTGCCCGACCCGGATTCCCCGACGAGGCCGAGAACCTCTCCTGCGCGGATGGTAAAACTGACATCGTCGACGATATCGCCGCCGCCTTCAGGCATGTCGATGCGAAGGTTGCGTACCTCCACGGCGAGTGCTGGCGCGATATCGGCCATGATGGACTTTTCCTTCTTCACTGCTCGCCTCCGGATTTGCGGTTGCTGCCGGACATGGTTCCGGCAATTCCTTCCGCAATCATGTTGATGCCGAACGCAAACAGGGCGATGCACACGGCCGGCGAGACGACGGCGAGGGGGCGGCTGGCGATGCGGCCGCGATTTTCGTTGATCATCAAGCCCCAATCGGCGTTCGGGGGTTGGATTCCGTATCCCATCACGCTGAGGGCGGCGATGCCGGAGATCGACCAGACGATCCGGATGCCGAACTCCACGAGCAGCGGCGTCGTGATGTTGGGCAAGATCTCACTGAAGAGTATTTTCCAACGCGGCACGCTCAGCGCCTCGGCGAATTCGACGAATTCGCGCGTGACGATATCAGCGGCAACGCCCCGGGTGACGCGCGCGACCTGTGGCATATGTGCTACTCCGACAAGCAGCACGATAAGCCATTCGCGCGTCCCGATCAGGGACACAAACAGCAGGACAAAAATGATCAATGGGATGGACAGGAACACATCCATGATGCGCATCAGTATCTGATCGACCCAGCCGCGGCTGTAGGCGGCGACAAGGCCGATGGTGACGCCGAGGATCATGCCGATGGAGGCAGCCGCGAAGGACATCCACACCACAGGCAGTCCGCCGTTCAGCAATCGCGACAAGACATCACGGCCGCGGAAGTCGGTTCCCAGCAGAAATTGCGGTGACGGCTCCATGAACGGCCGCCCGACGAATGCGCTCGGTTCATAGGGAGAAACGAAAGGTCCGACGATGGCGAACGCAATGACGAGAAGCGTAATCGCGATGCCAATACGGGTTCTGTTGTAGCGCGCTGCCTGGTGAAACGTTGAAAGCCAGGCCGGCAAAGGGAGAGTATTCGCTGTATGCATGCTAAATCCGATTCAGGTTCTCAGCCGCGGCGTCATGAGAATGGTCAGCATGTCGGCCACCATGTTGAACAGGATGTAGCCGAACGCGAAGATGAGAACGATTGCCTGGATGACGTAGAGATCACGCTGCGAAACCGCCGACTGCAGCGCGCTTCCGAGACCCGGATATTGGAATATATATTCGACGACCACGGCACCACCCAGGATGTAGGCAAGGCTGAGTGCGGCCCCCTGAATCGACGGAATGAGGCTGTTACGAAGCGCATGGCGCAGCAGAACAATGCGCGGCGGCAGGCCCTTCAGGCGTGCGGTCACGACATATTCGGAGGCTAGAGCATCGATCAGCGAGGCACGGATAAGGCGCGACAGATAGGGCATGATCGCCAGGGTTAGCGTCAGCACAGGCAGAACGAGAACCTGTGGGCTCTGCAGAACCGTTCGGCCCGGTAGCACGAGGGCAGTCGGCGGCAGGATGTGAAACACGTGGGTCGCAAGCAGCAGGATCAAAACGATCGCCAGAACGAATTCCGGAACACCGGCAGTACTGATGAGGAAACCGTTCGCCGTATTGTCGAACCATTTCCCTTGCCTGATTGCCATGACGATACCGACGACAAACGAAATCGGTAAGGCGATGATGCTGGTGGAAGCGAGAAGAACGAGCGAGTTGGAAAGCCTCGGGCCGACGAGATCCCAGACTGGCCCTTTCGTCACGACAGAGTTGCCGAGATCCCAATGGAGGATTTTTGTGACCCAGTCGGTGTATTGGGTAAGAAGGGGCCGATCCAGCCCCAGTTGCGCTTGAAGAGCGGCCACCGCTTCCGGCGTTGCGCTTCGGCCAAGAATGGCGCGGGCAGCATCGCCTGGAAGAATGTTGGTCGCAGCAAAGATCAGCATCGATATCAGGATCAGCGTGAAGACCCCATATATCGATCGCTCGAGGAGTAGGCGCCACATCGTCATGCCTCGGAGAAGCCTATCTTGGAAAGACCTCGGATGATGCCGGCGCCGGACTGGTCGAAATCCGGAAGGCCGACGATGTTCTTTCTGCAGATACCGAGCTCGTTCCCGAAGATGGGAATGATCCAGGCGCCGCGTTCGAACAGGATTTCCTGCAGTTTCATCGTGATGACTTTGCGCTTCTCGTGGTCAACCGTTCGAGATGCCGCGTTCCAGAGGTCGAGATATTCCTTGTCTCGCCATTTGACCTGATCGAGGCCGGCATTCGGGCCATCGGCAAGCGCTGAAATCAGGAAGAACGGGCCGGACGGATAGTAGTCACCCCCGAAGAATGAACGTTCCATATATTCTTCGTTGTAGAAAGCCGCCCCGTCGAGCTGCTTGACGTTGATCGTGATGCCGATTTCCTTGGCATTCTCCGCGAGAACCAGTGCTGTCGCGACGTCCTTATACATGGCAAGGTTCAGTTCTGTGCCTTCGAGGCCTGCTTCCTTGATGAGAGACTTGGCCTTCTCGACATCGCGATGGCGAACGAGCTTGTCATTGAAATCAGGATCATATCGCCCGTAAAGATCATTGGCGACGGTCGCATAGCCGTTGGCCACGGAGTTGAGGATCGTATCGCGGTCGATAACGAGGCGAAGCGCCTGACGTAGCCGCGGATCGCTGAACGGTGCCTTGTCGGTCCGCATCTGGATCGGCATGAATTTTCCCGTCGGGGAGTTGTAGAGCTTGAATGCGTCGTTGCCCTCAATCTCACCGACGAGCGATGCATCCACATCGTTGATAATGTCTATCTGGCCCGATTGAAGTGCGTTCAGAAGTGCCGAACTATCCTCGAATGGCAGTAGCACCACCTCGTCCAGCAAAGCGTGTTCGCCGTGATACTTCTCGTAGCGTTTGATCGTCACGCTTTCCTTGGAAACGACTTTCTCGACTTGGAACGGACCGGTGCCGATCGGTGTCTTCGGGTCGAAATCTGCAGGCACCATGCCGGAATACGGGTCGGAAAGCCCGGTCGGCAGCCAGCTGCGCGGCGCTTCGAGCACCAGTCTGACGGTATGATCATCCACCTTCTCTAAAGACTTGACCGGCCCGATATGGCCGCCGCTGATCGTGCCTGGTTCGCGGATGCGCTTGATTGAAAATATGACGTCCTCGGCCTTCAGCTCCCGGCCGTCATGGAACGTCACGCCCTTCTTTATCTTGATGGTCCAGACCGCGGCCGTATCGTCATCGGGCGTTACCGATTCCGCCAGGCGCATTTCGAGGCTGCCATCGTTGCCTTGGCGGGTGAGGGATTCAAAGACATTGTATTGGTTGGCAAGGTCGACGGCCATGTCGCCCGACATGCGATGCGGATCGATCGGACCGAAGGCCGCCTGTCCATTGACGCCGATGGTGATTTTTCCGCCTTTGGCCGGCGTGGCAGCGAGCGCGCTTCCAGGCTGGGCGGTAACGCCGAATGCACTGGCTGCAGCCAGTGCAAGCGATCCTTTGAGAAACATCCGGCGATGGACTGAGGTCTCCAGAAGTGCTGAAGTCGGATGGGTATTAACGCTCATCGGTAGTTCCCCTTTTTTCTTATGAAGATCGTATTGAAGATGTCGTCGCGCTTCCGAGGTTAGCCTTGGCCATTCACGCTCGTCTTGTGATTGAACCTCGCTTGCTTATGCGCGGGATCGCGACGGTCACTCTCTGCGCCCCAATCGCAGTGAGGATGTTTCAACTGTTGAAAATATCCATACCCTCTGAGGGTGAAGTCCCGGCGCTCGTGGGATCATCGAAGACCGCAAGCGCGTGTTTCGCTGCGCGAGTCGGCGAAATGAGACTATTGCTGACATTGCAGGGTGCTGCGGCAAGAGGGACCGGTTGAAACCGCGCGACTACGATGCGGCCGTTGCCCGCTCTATATCGTCGCGCGCATCCATCAGGGCGTCGAGATACTGTTCTATGCCATCTGCCCGCAGCACCGGCACAAGCAAGCCGAGACTGAATTGAACATTCCTGCGCGCGTCGCGGATGGGAACGGCAATCCCATGCACGCCTTGCTGAAGCTCATTGCGCGATATGGCATAACCGGACTGGCGAACCTGGTCGAGCAGTTCCAATGCCTCGTCCTTTCTGTCGACCTGGCCTAGGGCCTTGTCGATGAAGGAGCCTGTTTGATAGGCGAGAATGGCCCGGCCGCTCGCGCCGATGTAGAGCGGGTGTCGCGAGCCCGGACGGTGCTGGACCCGCAGCAAATGCCCGTCGCCGACCGCCTGCTCGACAACAACGGCACTATCGGCATCGAGACGATGCAGAACGACCGTCTCGCCGCTCGATGCGGCCATTTTTTGCATGATCGGCAAGGCAAGGCGCTGAAAACTGTATGCATCGCCATAGCTCGCCAGCTGCATGATGACCGGGCCGATCGAAAACGCCTTGCCGAGTTTGGAGACGTAGCCGCGCGCATGCAGCGTGGTGAGAAGCCGATGGGCGACCGTGCGGTTCATCTCGCATATGGATGCGATTTCTGCTGTCGATAGAGGCCCGCGTTGGGCGACGGTTTCAAGAACCGTCAACATCTGGTCGCCTGTGGAGGATATCTCGGCCATTTTTCCAATTCTTCGATTTTCTTTTGCTGCCAGAACCGACGCGACGCTCGGAGGCCGGCGAGCTTAGGACAAGCCCAGGGCGAAAGCCAGACGGCGCGATGGATGCGAGTGGCCACGCAGCGTCGTTCTCCGCCGCCTTCCGTCTCTTTCGTCACTCCTCGCGCCAGGCAGGTGCTTGATCCTTGGAAATTTATGTTCTAATATCGAACTAAAATTTATAAATAACGAACAAAAGAGGCGATTATGAAGTTTTCGAGTTATATCTGGAATGGCCGCAAGAGTTACGGTGCCGCTGTTGAGGATGGTATCGTCGATATCCCGGCGCTGTTTCGCGAACTGGGCGAGGCGGCGCCGGCGCATGATCTGCTTTCGCTGATCGAAGGTGGCCAAGCGGCTGTAGCTGCGGTGCGACAGGCGCTGGCAACTGCAGCGAAAGCAGGGAAGATGGCGACGGCATTTGTCACCGATGCGGAAAGATCGCCTCTGACGCCGCTTCCTCGCCCGCCGAAAATGATCTGTGTCGGGCGCAACTATGCGGAACATGCCAAGGAAGCAGGTTTCGAAATGAGCCAGATCCCGATCATTTTTCCGAAATTCTCAGCCGTCCTCGTTGCAGATCAGGATGCGATCCTGTTGCCGAAGGTCTCCGAACAACTCGATTGGGAAGGCGAGCTGGCGGTGGTCATGGGACCTGCACCGAAGGGGAAAATCGCCAAGGCGGACGCGCTGAAATACGTCTTCGGCTATACGATCTTCAACGACGTGACGATCCGCGACTATCAGTTCCGGACGACCCAATACACAGCAGGCAAGAATTTTCGCACGTCCGGACCTGTCGGCCCCTGGATCGTGACGGCCGACGAGATAGCCGATCCGCATGCGCTTCAAATTCGCACCTTTTTGAACGGTGAGGTGATGCAGAACGCGAACACGTCGGAAATGTTCTTCGATGTTCCGACCATCATCGAGCATCTGAGCGAATTCATCGATATGGAGGCCGGCGATATCATCGCGATGGGAACTCCGGCGGGTGTTGGTTTCAAGCGCAAGCCGCCGATCTTCATGAAGGCCGGGGATTGGATTGCGGTCGAAATCGAGAAGATCGGCCGGCTCGAAAATCACGTTGTCGCCGAGAGCTGATTTCGGCAGCCGACGTCAGGCAAATTGGCGGGCGAGCGGCTGGGTTCGTGACCAAGCGCCGCGGATCTGCGCGAATGTGGAAATGCGCCAGGCATACCTGGCGCGTCTCATCTCACGTTGCGCTGACAGCATCCTTCCGCCGGGCCGTCCGTGACATTGCAATCGCTCCGATGATGAGGATGACGATCAGGCCGCCTGCGACCATCGCCGGCAGGA
>NZ_JAELTU010000059.1 GCF_016429015.1 Rhizobium sp. ASV20 | reverse complement strand
CATTGGTGCGAGCAAAAGCCGCGCAAGCCCATGCTCCATGGTGATGCGCGGAAGGAGAGGCTTGCTGCCCGGCGCCATCGGCGCTCTGCCGCAGCTTTCCTATCGGCTATTTGCACTGTTTGTAGACGTAGTCCGGCGAGGTGGAGGGCACCAGTGCTCGGTCACGGTAAATGATCGAAATCTTGTCGCCGCGCGCGCTGCACGCGGCATTGAAAATGGCGAGCGGATCAATCGCCTTGCCGTCGGAATCCTTCGTGTTGTCATTATACTCGATCTCATAGACCAGGCCGCCATAGGCGGCGGTATACGTGTCGCATTCCTTCCAGACCTGGCATTCCTCGACGATCGCGAAATCGAAGCCGATTTTCGAAGGTCCGTTCGAAATCAGGTCGCTCGCGTTCTTCTGTGCGACGGCAAGACCGGCGGCATGGGCGCGTTTCACCAGCAGCTTGGCGAATGCGACATTGTCGGCCATCGTCAGGACGCCTTTGGATCTCGTCCAGGAATCGAGATTATCCGCATCGATACCCTTAAAGCCATCGGTCGCACATCGATCGAGCCACGGTCCGATTATCGCCATCAGGGCGGCTCGTTTTGCGTCCGTCGACGTATCCAGCAGATATTCGTTCCATTGCTTGTCGACCACGAATTTTCCATCTTTTCTGACCAGCAGGTCCGGGTGCTTCGATGCCCACCATTTCCCCTCATCCGGCTGGGTCTGGTACGTGTTGACGTAGCATATATTGTATTTTCCCGTGACCGCCGGTTTTAGCCTGTCGCGCACGACAATCGCGACACTTTTCGCCGGATTGTAAGCGCCGCCGAGCTGATAGTCGAACTGGCCCTTGACCGGCGGCAGAACAACTGGCTGGGCGCTTGCCGGCGATATGTCAAACAGCGTCGCGACGATGACAGCAACCGCCACGGAAAGCCATTGCAGACCAATTCCGTGACACTCACGCTTATCTGATCTGGATGTGAACTTCGAATGAAATCCGATCAGCACCTTCAAGGCCAATAGCTTCATATTGTTCTCCAACACATCATAGCATCTCTGTGTTACGCTCGCTCCGACATCGATCGATGGCATTGCAGGAGCGCTATCGGTTGATGTTGACCAATTCCCTTGATGCTCTGCGATGCGATCGGAAATCGGATGATAATCCCTGTCGAAATGCATGAGGGTCTTACTTTACCCAGCCAGCGCAATATCGTTCAGTTGCCAGACACTTGATGCCGCGCTCTCAACACGCGCGGGAATTGTCTTCGCATGTTTGAGTATCCGGCCGATCCTGAATATCGGGCTGAGGTGCAGGATCTTGTTCGGAAGCCCGCTCGACCGGTGCAACACGCTCTTGGCTCTCCTCGTCATCATCGCGACTATCGCTTTGCTGGTTTGGAACATCCGCTCTCTGGATTGGATCATCTTCGCGCTCCGGGGTGTCGACCTTGTCGGCGGGGATGCTTTTGTCCCGTGCCTCTGGCCGCTCTTCATCGTCAAGTGGGACAGCACCATCGGAGATTTGAGGTTCCTGCGCGCGCATTGGTTCGGCTGCGTCGAGCGAAACGTTCTCTTGCTCGATATGGATCATTGTATTGGTGGTGAAGGTCGTGTCTTGTGGCGTGGCCGGTATGTCAACAGCCGTCAAGGTTTCCTGAGGCAGGGCTTCGTATTCGACGCGAACCTCGTCAGCCGTGTTGTAAATCGTCTGGTATGTGATCTGTGTGCTGTTGTCGATCTCCTGAATTACCAGGACGGGGTCGTTGACTGTGACCGGTTCATCATACCATACGGCGTCGCGGCCATCGTAATAGCCGTCATAATAGCCGTCCCAGTATGAGCGCCAGGCGTGGAACTCGGGCCCGACAGGCTCGAAGTAGGTGTAATAGGTCGGATAGTAAACCTGCGTCGTGTAGGTCAGCGCCGCGAAGGAGCCGGATACCGTCGATAGCGTCAGCAGCATCGCCTGATAGGTCAGGTAGTCATCGGGACGACTGTCATAATAGGTCAGATCCTGCCTCAGTCGCGTCACCTGCCGTTGAAGGGCCGCATTGGTCGCGACCTGATCCTCCAGAGCCGCGACGCGCCTTTCCAGGGTCTTTACCTTCTTGCGCAGGGCTCGGACCTGGGCCTGGTCCACGTTTGCGGCCTTACCACCGGATTTCCCAAGTACGTAGCGGGAGGAATAGTTTCGCCACGCAGCGTTGAGATAGCGCATCCCCTTTTCGGCCTCGGCATTCTGCGCCGGCGTCAGGGCGTATCGCGTCTGCAAGTCGCCAATGGCGCGTGACAGGTTGCCGGTGGCCTCGGCAATGGCCTTGCCGTTGCGCCCGGCCAAGGCGATCTCCATCTGCTCGTTGGCGCGCGCGGCACGCGTGACGCCCTCGATAACGCTGGTTGCGCTTCTGTGCCGGGCCCCGGATGCATCGTCCTTGTAGCTGCGCGCGACGATCCCGAGCGAGACACGCATGTCTGCCAGCAGCCCCTTGGCATTGCGCTTTGTTTCCGGCGTCGAGGCCGCCGCCGAGGAGGCAAGCGTCATCTGCGTCACGTAGACTGCGGCGGCGAGAGGTATCGTGTTTACCGCATAGCTGGACATCGCCAGCAGCACTCCACCTGACACGATCCTGTTCAATATCGATTTTGAAGACATAGGGGGAAACCTTGGGTTTGGCCCGTGTTGGCGCTTGCGCAACGGGCATGCATCGTCCGTGACGAAGGCTGTGGGTGAGCGTTAGACGGGCAACCGCATCACGCTGTCAGCGCAGCAGCCTGCAGTCGGAGTATCTCGCGTTTTCGCAATGGAGGCTCAATGGCTTGCCGACCTGGGATGGCTGAACGATCAGCATCGACAGGACGACGAAAAGCAGCGTCGCGACATAGATGATGGCCGGTGCGACGGAAAAGAGCCTCAGCATGATGTCGATCCTCAACTGCATTATTGAACGACGCTCTGGCGCGCCGAGGTGAGATGCGTGTCGCCTTCGCTGCCGAGATCGGCGATCTGTTTGCTTTGGCACGACATCGGCTGGCTGGTCTTGTGGTGTCTGAAGATGTGAAACGGTCCGCAGGAATGGGGCGGCCGCATAAGCTGCATCGACACGATGAGGGCGGACAGCACGCTGACGTAGATGATCGCTGGCGCAAATCGAAACGGCATATGCATAAAACTATTCCTTCAGCTGGTGTCTGGCCGCGACGAACCCTTGCCGGCGTCCGTCTTGTCTTGCCTCGACCCTGACTGCTATACGTGACGGTGCCTGAAAATCCCGTGAGGCGGCTGTCAGCGAATTGTCAGCTTTGCACGTCTAAGCTTGTTGCTCGGCAGCTTCGATGACCCAAGGAGTGATGTGTGCGTTTCCCGACCATGAGACTTTGCGCGCTTTTCGCGGCCATCGCCGTTGCGTTGCAGTTTTCGGCTGTGGTCGGCGCGCGAGCGGCGGAGCATGGCTTTCGCGTCATGCTGGTGGCCGATGGTGGCGATTCAGACGGATCCTCGGGACAGGATGCGGATTCGGGCGACGCGGACAAGGGCTCGTCCGGCGATGATGCCGATACGGATGGATCCGACGATGACAATTCCTACTCTTCGGAGGGACATGGCAATCCAGGCGGTGGCGATCGGTTTGATGGACCGAACGGCGCGTTGGAGGCAGTTCAAAGCGATCGCGCGCTGCCGCTTGATGGCATTGTCGCTATTACCCGGCGTCTGACCGATGGCCAGATCATTGATACCCGGCTGCATACCGTCAAGGGCGTGCTGCGATACGATCTGAAGGTGCTTGAAACCAACAATGAAGTTCGCAGCTATTCTTTCAATGCCCGTACGGGAAAACTGGTGAAGGTGAGATAGAGATGCGGGTGCTTGTTGCTGAAGATGACCGCCGCATTGCCGCATCGCTCGGTATTGCGCTGTCGACGGCCGGCTTCGTTCCGGAATATGCCACAGACGGAGAGGATGCCTGGTTTCGTGGCGACACAGAAGCATTCGACGTCGTGATCCTCGATCTTGGTCTTCCGACGCTGGATGGCTTGACGATCCTCAAGCGCTGGCGCCATGCCGGGCGCAAGACACCCGTTCTGATCCTGACCGCGCGCGGCCAATGGAACGAACGGGTGGAAGGAATAGAAGCCGGCGCCGACGATTACGTGGTCAAGCCTTTCCGCATGGAGGAGGTCGTGGCGCGTATCCGGGCCATTCTGCGCCGTGCGAGCGGTTTTGCGTCATCACAGATCGAAATCGGCGAGTTCATGCTCGACACGCGGATGAGGCAGGTGTCGCGGGCGGGTATTCCGATCGCGCTGACCCCGCAGGAGTACAGGCTGTTGGCCTTCATGGCGCATCAGGGCGGTCGCGTCGTCTCGCAGCTCGAAATCGCAGAGCATCTTTACACGCAGGATTTCGAAGGCGGTTCCAATTCGGTGGAAGTCCTTATCGGCCGTCTTCGCAAGCGGCTTGGCGCCGATATCATCGCAACCCGCCGAGGCTTCGGTTACATCCTCGGCGGGAATGAGGCGTGAGGATCCAGTCCTTAAGGATTCGTCTGATACTGGGGGCCGGCGTCTGGATCGCCGTTGCATTGGTACTGGCGGGGCTTGCCATCGGCTATCTGTTCACGAAGAGCGTCGAGAGCAGCGCTTCCGCGGATCTGTCGGCAACCATGTCCCGCCTTGTCGCGCTCATCGATCCCGCCGCGCGCAGTCCCGCGCCGGTGCTCTCCGGCGCCTTGCCTGATCCGCGCTACGATACGCCCATCAGCGGTCTTTACTGGCAGATCACGGATTTGGGCACGCAGCAGACCATTCGTTCCCGTTCGCTTTGGGATCATGTTCTCAATGTCAGCTCTCCGGTGGAAGGCGGGCAGCTTTCGACCACGCAAGGTCCAGTCGGCCAATGGTTGCTTGCCTTTTCGCTGACTGCCCGTTTTCCAAAGGCCAAAGGCGAGAGGCGATATCAGATCGTCGTGGCGCAGGACCGGTCGATCCTCGATGAAGCGATTGCCCGCTTTGGCCGAGAACTGGCGGCAGCGCTCGCAATCCTCGGTGTCGCCTTGGTCGTTGCTGCCATCTTGCAGGTGCAGTTTGGCCTGTCACCATTTCGGACACTGCGGCAGGACATCGAAAACATTCGCAAGGGCATCGCGCCTGCAATCGAGGCCACCTATCCACGCGAAGTCGTTCCCGTCGTCAGCGAGGTCAACGCGCTCCTGGCCCTGCAGCAGACCTCGATGGACTTTGCGCGCTCAAGGGCGTCCGACCTCGCGCATGGGCTGAAGACGCCGCTTGCCGTGCTTGGCACGCTTGCCGATGAGCTCAAAGAACGCGGCGACGCGCGGAGCGCGGCCTCGATCATTGGCCTGACGAATGAAATGCGGGATCGGATAGACTATCAGTTGCGTCTCGTGCGCTTGCGCCAACGCACGCGAATGCATGCTCTCAGCGCGTCGTTGAACGGTATCGTAGCCGGAGCGGTGGCGGTGTTGAAGAAAACCCTGACGGGCGAGCAACTCGACTGGGTGGTCGATATTGGCGACGACCTCAACGTCGATATCGATCCGAACGATCTCATCGAGCTTGTCGGTGTCATACTGGAGAATGCTGCCCAGTGGGCGAAAACGCGGATTGACGTTCAGGCCAGAACGGACACGGCGATGGTCGAATTGCGGATCTTAGACGATGGTCCGGGCATTCCGGAGGCCGATCTCGATACGATCGGCCGGCGCGGCAAGCGCGTCGACGAGGCAGGGACCGGCACTGGTCTCGGCCTCGCGATCGCTTGCGAAATCGTCGCCCTCAACAACGGAACGATTGCCTTTGAACGTTCCAGCAGCTGCGGACTTGAGGTGATCATCCGTTTGCCGGTCGCCGCGTGATATCGGCGAACCCGGGAACGCTGCAGCAAAGCCGAACTGGCGTGACACCCTAGCTCGCAGTGTCGTCCTTACCATAATAGAGTTTTCCGAGCTCGATGGGTTCGCGCCCCTGGCTGCGGCGATGCATGTTCGAATCGCGCAGCGAGTAGACGCAGCCGCAATATTCCTGCTGATAGAACTGCTCTCGCTTGCTGATCTCGATCATGCGCGCGGAGCCACCGCCCTTGCGCCAGTTGAAGTCCCAATAGCTCAGGCCGTCATAGGGAGCGACGGCACGCTCGCCGCAATCGTTGATCTGCGCCATGTTCTTCCAGCGCGAGATGCCGAGCGAACTCGACATCACCGGAAAGTCGTTCTCGTACGCATAAAGGGCCGTGCGTTCGAAGCGCATGTCGAAACACATGGTGCAGCGCACGCCTCGTTCCGGTTCCCACTCCATCCCCTTGGCCCGGGCAAACCAATTGTCCTTGTCGTAGTCGGCGTCGACGAAGGGGATGCTATTCTTGTCCGCGAAGCGGACATTCTCCTCCTTGCGCAAGAGATATTCGCGCTCGGGATGGATGTTCGGATTGTAGAAGAAGATGGTGTAGTCGATGCCGGAGGCCGACATCGCCTCCATCACCTCGCCCGAACAGGGCGCGCAGCAGGAATGCAGCAGCACTTTCTTATGGCCGTCGGGCGGGGTTAAAACGGGGCGTACAAAGTCGGTCATGATGGCCTCATATCAGAGCAACAGGGCTGTCATGCCCCGAATTGGGAAGGATCGATCCTGACGATCGATGCATTGCGAGCCTCGTGGTCGTGAAGCGCGATGGTCTCTTGGGTTTCGCAGTGCGTCTGCATTTCCGTTGAGCCGACAAGGAAACCGCCGCATCAGGCCGATGTCTGGCGCGATGTCGCGAGAAACCCGGCGATGAAGTCGACGGTCTCGTTGCCGCTTCTCAAGCCGAGATGAATGCTCTTCTGGATCCCCGTCTTGCCGATCCTGACCGGACGAACGCCGAGTGTTGCTGCTTCCTGTCGGACAAGCCAGTTCGGGATGGCGCTGACGCCGCGGCCTGCCGCGACGAGTTGAAGCATCATTTCTGTGGTCTCGACAGTTCGATGGTGGCTTGGGCGGCAATTGGCCGGCACCAGAAACCGCGTGAACACATCCAGCCGCTCCGGCGGCACTGGATAGGTGAAAAGTGTTTCTTCCAGCAGATCCGCAGGTTCGGCATGGTTCCGGGAGGCCAGGGGGTGATCGGTCGGTACGGCAAGCACGAGTTCGTAGTCGAACACTGGCAGATAGTGGATGCCCGGCGCCTCGATCGGGTCCGGCGTGATCAGTATATCGATCTCGTATCCCGTCAGCGCCGACACGCCACCAAAAGCAAAGGATGTCGTCAGTTCGAGGTCCACATGGGGCCAGTCCACCAGGTAGGGTTTGGTGACTCCCATCAGCCATTGGTGACAGGGATGGCATTCCATCCCGATTTTGAGCGAGCCTCGCTGGCCGTAGCGGTAGTCGGATAAGACATCTTCGGCCCTTTCGATCTGGGGTAGAACGCGCTGTGCCAGCGAGACGATGTAGCGTCCGGCCTCGGTGAGACGAAGATTGCGACCGTCCTTTTCCCACATGGCGACACCATAACGCTCTTCGAGCTTGCGGATCGTGTGGCTGAGCGCAGATTGCGTCACATTCAACCGTTCCGCCGCCGCCGTCAGGCTGCCCATGCGGTCGACTTCGCGCAGGATCGACAGATGTTGCCTGTCCAGCATGGTTATGCCCGCCTCTGCTCAAGGGGAACGGCCCCGGCCGCCGCGCTATCGCGGATGGAAATCGGCCGGTGGTCGTCGTCGACCGCCACCATGGTGAAATGTCCGGTGGCCGTAATATGTCTCTCGCCCGTCAGAAGGTTTTCCGACCAAAGTTTCGTCTCGATCGACATGGAGCTGCGGCCGACGCGTTCGACACGGGCTTCGGCCTCGACGATTTGACCGATTTCGATTGCCTTGGCGAAGTCGATACGTTCGGATGATGCCAGCACCACCAGCTTGCCGGAATAGCGCGACGCAGCGACGAAAGCGGCTTTGGTCATGTAGGCGATTGCTTCTCCCCCGAACATCCGGCCGACGCTGTTTGCCTGATCGGGAAAGACAATCTCGACCATGGTAACGGCATCTTGCGAATCCGGTGCCTCCTCAGGAAGAAGTTCCGGCAAGGCATAGCTCGCCGCGTCCCGGCCCTCCGGTATGGCAACCATATGGAAGATGCCACGCGTACAGATATGTCGTTGGCGACCGGCAATGGTCTCCGCCACCATTTCGACCTCGACAGTCAGGGAACGACGTCCGGCCTTGACCGGTCTCGCCGTGAATTCGACGATGTGCCCGATACGTGCGGGTTGCTTGAAATCGATGCGCTCGCAGGACGCGGTCACGAAAGGTGCCCTTCCAAATCGGGTCGCCGCGATGAAGGCAACGCGATCCATAAGAGCAAGCCCGGTTCCACCGAAAAGCGTACCATGGTGGTTGGTGTCTCCGGGAAAGACGATATCGATGAGACGGGTAGTCGAGCCCGGCTGGGCAAGCTTTCCTATCGTCGCGGTCTCTGTCATCGGCACTGCCATAAGGTTGTGGCAGGGCAATGACATGACGCAGAGACGACGGCAGGGGACTGCCGATCGCAAAAGCGGCACACCGGGACACCCCGCCCGTGGACGTTATCTATCGTGGCAGGTCTCCTGGCTTACGGGTCGTCGCTTCGGTCCGTCTTCCCGAGGCGTGCCTCAGTGACATTGATGGACTTTCGCTCGCCGCTCACAGTTGCGGGGGCAGCTTCGGCATCGAGCTGTGATCCAAGCCCTCACCGAATTCCCTCTTAGCTCCGGACCTTCGTCCGCAGAACCTCGATGACGAACCAATGTCCTATGCCGCTCTTCGGGTCAAGGCTTCTATGCCGTTCCACGGCTCGGACCACGTCTCTCGCACGGCATGCCGCTTACCCAAAAGCATGAACATGGCTCATGCTTCAATGAAATCAAATCAATTTTCGACAAGCAATGGCTCAGGCATAAGGGACACACCGCTACCCGCTATGGGTAGCTTGAAGATTGCTGACTGAGAAAATCGGAACATAGGATCGTGAGATCCTGCAGACGCAAACATAGAGTTGGTTTATCTCAGTATTGAGGATTCTGGATCGCGATGGACAAGGACTTTACATTCTCTATCAAGAGCATTTGCTTTGATGAGGATTATCACCCCTCGGAAAATACACGTATCACGACCAATTTTGCTAATTTGGCCAGGGGCGAGAACCGCCAGGAAAACTTGCGCAACGCCTTGCGGATGATTGACAATCGTTTTAACGCGCTGGCGCATTGGGACAATCCCAAAGGCGATCGCTATTCCGTCGAACTTGAAATCATTTCTGTCGAGATGAACATTGGTGCTGGAAGCAGCAATGATGCTTTCCCGCTGATTGAAATATTGAAAACGAACATCGTTGACCAAAAGACCAACGAGCGCATTGAGGGCATTGTCGGAAATAATTTCTCGTCCTACGTCCGGGACTACGATTTCAGCGTCGTGCTGCCGGAATACAATAAGGATCGCGTCGCTTTCAGCATGCCGGAGAATTTTGGCGATCTGCATGGAAACCTGTTCAGATTTTTCCTGAACTCAAATGCCTACAAAGAGCATTTTCACAAGCCGCCGGTCATCTGCCTCAGTGCATCGAGCAGCAAAACATATCGCCGGACCGGAAATCAGCACCCTGTCTTGGGTGTTGAATACGAACAGGATGAATTGTCGTCGACCGATCTCTACTTCCAGAAAATGGGGCTGCAGGTCCGCTTTTTCATGCCGCCGAATAGCGTTGCGCCTTTCGCCTTCTATTTTCTCGGCGATCTCCTTGATGACTATACCAATCTTGAGCTTATCAGCACCATCAGCACGATGGAGACCTTCCAGAAGATCTATCGGCCCGAGATCTACAATGCCAATTCTGCGGCAGGGGCCTGCTATCGGCCAAGCCTGAAGCACCAGGACTATTCACTGACCCGAATTGTCTACGATCGCGAGGAACGTAGCCGTCTGGCCGTCGAGCAGGGACGGTTTGCCGAGGAGCACTTCATCAAACCCTACAAGACCATTCTTGAGCAATGGTCTGCCAATCACGTCCGCTGACGAACTCAGAAACATAAGGTCGCTTGTCATGAAAAAACTGTTGCCCACGTCAACCGCCGGCAGCTTGCCCAAACCCTCGTGGCTTGCCCAGCCCGAGAAGCTTTGGTCACCCTGGAAGCTGCAGGACGAGGAACTGATCGAGGGCAAACGGGATGCTCTGCGTCTGTCATTGGACGATCAACAACAGGCCGGCATTGATATTGTCAGCGATGGCGAGCAGACGCGCCAGCACTTCGTCACGACCTTCATCGAGCACCTCGACGGCATTGACTTCGAAAAACGCGAGACCGTCAGAATCCGGGATCGCTATGATGCGAGCGTTCCTACGGTCGTCGGCCCCGTGTCTCGCAAAAAGGCGGTTTTTGTCGAAGACGCCAAGTTCCTGCGCCAGCAGACCAAGCAGCCCATCAAATGGGCTCTGCCAGGTCCGATGACGATGATCGATACGCTCTTTGACAGCCACTATAAAAGCCGTGAAAAGCTGGCCTGGGAATTCGCCAAGATCCTCAACGAGGAAGCTCGGGAACTGGAGGCTGCCGGTGTCGATATCATTCAGTTCGACGAACCCGCTTTCAACGTCTTCTTTGACGACGTGAATGACTGGGGGGTTGCGACCCTCGAAAGAGCAATCGAGGGCCTCAAATGCGAGACAGCTGTCCACATCTGCTATGGTTACGGCATTAAGGCCAATACGGATTGGAAAAAGACCCTGGGATCGGAGTGGCGGCAATATGAGGAATCTTTCCCGAAACTGCAGAAATCAAGCATCGGCATGATCTCGCTTGAATGCCACAACTCGCACGTCCCAATGGATCTGATCGAGCTTGTTCGCGGCAAGAAAGTGATGGTCGGGGCCATCGACGTGGCAAGCGATACCATTGAAACGCCGGAGGAAGTCGCCGCCACTCTCAGAAAGGCACTTCAATTTGTCGATGCCGACAAGCTTTGCCCCTGCACCAATTGCGGCATGGCACCCCTGTCTCGCCGAGTGGCGAGAGGGAAGCTGAACGCATTGGCTGCAGGCGCGGAGATCGTGCGAAAAGAACTTGGGGCCTAAAGCTGGCCAAATAGCAGGAGGCCGACATGACTTTGGTAGATCACCGCTTCGACATTGTGGACAAAGCCACGTTTCGCAACGGCATGTCGCGCCTCGGCTCTGCGGTCAACGTCGTCACCACCAGACACGGCGGGAAACGTTACGGTTTTACCGCTTCGGCAGTCTGCAGCGTCAGCGACACGCCGGCAACACTTCTCGTCTGCCTCAATCGTGCGAGCTCGTGTTTTCAGGCTTTTGAGAACACACGTCACTTCTGCGTCAATACGCTGATGCCAGGTCAGGAGGACATCGCGAATGTCTTTGGTGGAAGGACGCCGACGGGGGATCGATTTGCGCATGGCGAATGGAGAGAAGGCCTCAAGGGTGTCCCGGTCCTCGCCAACGCCTCGGTTAGTTTCGAGTGCGAGCTCACCAATGCTGTTGACGAGGCGACGCACCGCATCTTCTTCGGGCGTGTCATCGATATTCGTCAGCACGATGAGCAGAAGACATTGCTCTATTGCATGCGTCGCTATCTCAACGGCTAGCTGATACGAAGGCTGATATTAATACCAGAGTTGCCAGATGCTTGCCCCCGAATCCGCCGTGTTCTCTCCGCTACCCGCCTCAATTGAAATCCTGCCCAAGCAAATCCCGAAAGGCGATGAGCTGAGGAGCCTGCTGCCGGCGGGTACGCGGGTTTATCTGACCGATATCGGTACCGTGGGAACCGATCCGGAAATGCTGGTCGCTGCCCGGCGTCTGCAGGATCTCGGCTGCATCCCCGTGCCGCACCTTGCGGCACGACGGATCAAAAGTCGGGAAGCTCTGGAGACGCGCATCGCGGAACTGGCCGAGCACGCCGGCGTGAATGATGTCCTCGTGATCGGAGGCGGTATCGCCGCACCCGTCGGGCCTTATGCAAGCACGATTGATATTCTTGAAACAGGGCTTCTCGACAGGTTCGGTATCAGGCATGTCGCCGTCGCTGGACACCCGGAAGGCAGCCCAGATTTCACCGAGGCATCGGCAATCGGAGCGCTGCGGCAAAAGCAGGCGTTTGCCGAGCGAACCGGGGCGCGCCTGCGCATCGTGACGCAATTCGGCTTCGACCCAATACGTGCCTTGGCCTGGGCGGCGGACCTTGCAACGATCGGTATCCATGTTCCCGTGCACATCGGTGTGGCAGGGCCTGCCAAATTTGCCACGCTGATCAAGTATGCAACCCTTTGTGGTGTCGGCAACTCCTTGTCAATGCTGAAAAGGAACGCCGGCAATCTGATGTCGATCGCGACCGGCTACACGCCGGAAACCTTTGTCATGCCAATTGAGGAGCAGTTGGCGGCCCTGGCGCAACCAACGATATCGCAGATGCATATCTTTCCATTCGGCGGCCTGGAGAGGGCGTCAAGCTGGCTGCGCAAGCGCGGATCTTGGTAAATGGGCCAGCGGGTCGGGGTACGGTGACCGGAGACCATGAAAGACGTTGCTGCGGAACATGAGCCTCTGCAACCGCCTTTTTCATAGTCAACGTCGAGAGCCAATGAACGCATTTTCCCGCAAAGATCGGGCCAGCGAAAGCCCAATTGCGCAATTCTGTGGCGGACGTCTTGCAATCGGACTGGCTTTGAAGCTGTCGGTCCGGGTCATGGTCTGGGCCTCGGCCCGGATGAAGCCCGGTCTCTCATCAATGGATGGATTTGAAGAGGCGCCCGATGCGTAGTGTCGAAGGCCATTCCCAGACCTTCAGCACCGAAGCGGTGGCATCGCTCGGATCGGAACCTATCGAGAAAAATGTAACCTGAGCCTTGCCGACGAAGTTCTCCAACGGGATGGACCCGATCATGCGTGAATCGTCGGAATTGTCGCGATTGTCGCCCATTACGAAGTATTGATCCGGAGGCACGACGATCTCTGGTGTATTGTCATATGCACCTGTGTCGCCATCAATCTCTATGACCGCGTGTCTGACACCGTTCGGCAGTGTCTCGATGTAACGGGGTGCCGCAAAGACGCGACCCAACGCGTCTCGCACGGGGAATAGGCCATCAGCTTCGCGTGGCGCCATGACGCCATTAATGAACAGACGACCAGCTTTCATCTGAATGCGATCCCCCGGTAGACCGATTACGCGTTTGATGAAATCGGTCGAATGATCGGATGGCAGTTTGAACACGGCAACATCCCCTCTTTTGGGGCTAGCCGCCCACAATCGCCCGGCCGGCAGGAGGTCGGAGATGAATGGTACGGAAAAGCGCGACCAGCCGTAGCTGAACTTCGACACCATCACGTAGTCACCAACAAACAAGGTCGGGATCAGTGAACCCGAGGGAATGCTGAAGGGTTGGAACAAAATGCTACGGATAACAAGCGCGATGACGAGGGCCTGCAGGATCGTTTTGATCGATCCCGCCATGCTCCAGTCTCCGGAGGGCGTCTCGGCGGAGCCGGTATTTGACAGGTTGCTGCGTCGGTTTGATAGGATCATCCGTCTTCATTCCTTCCCGGCCGTCTGTAAATGTGCGGCTAGACCAGAATGAGCGTCCAAGAAAAGTGCCGCAAATCCAAAAAAAGTGTAGCTAGCGGGCTGGGTGTTCTGTCGCTAGACTTCTAACGTCGCCAGTCCAGGAGCCTACCGTGAACCCGATAGAGGGCTTAGGGAGATTTTCCAACGCGTGGTCCAAGATCGCAACCGAGTTGCTCGGTGAAAAGCCGTGGGACTTTACCAGAAAGGCGGGTCCTTCCGGGCCTAGCCGAGTGATCGGCGATATCGAAGTCGGCGCCACCTTCGCGGGATTGGCCTTCATCGCCGCCGAGGACCTAAACGGACGCATCGACCGCACCGAAATCTGGAAGCAGTGGGCAGACGCCGAGCTGGAGGCTCACGGCCTGTCTCTGCAAGCATTGAAGCGTCTCGACAAAGAGAAGGGCCTTACCGTTCACAACAGCACGGCGAAGCGCATCAAAAAGGAGCTCGATGTTGCCTTGACCGCGCTCGTACATTTCGGGCTCTTCGAGAAGGGACCGCTCAATACCTACGTTCTCACGGCATCCGGCCGTGCTCGTCTGGCAGAACTCAACAAGGACTGAAGGAACACGCCAATGGGAAAATTGACTTTGACCTACCTTGCTGTCGTGCTCGCCATATTTGCCGCACAGGCCGCGTGGCCGACCGGAACTGCGAACGCGGTTCCCGCCAGTTGGATTGCCAAGGTCGTCAATGAGCGGCAGACCGTTCCAAAACTGCCCGAGGTCGCATCGTCAAATAGGTAGTCGGCCGTCCTTACCATCCTCGATTTGGTCGTGTATTGTGCCGAAGAGAGTTCTGGCATCCTTCAATGCCGGCGTCTCGGAATCGACGACGATGTCAGCCCCGGGGCGGCCTGATTCCAGCATGGAAGGCGCTTCTTGTAGCCTGGCGAGTCCCATAGCGAGAATATCGGCAAACAGGCGAAAGACAGCATGGTCTCGGGCTTTGATGATAGGTGTGCTGTTGTCTATTCTGTATCGGCGCCAGATTGCGCAATTCAACATGAGCCGGGGGGTGCTTCCAGATGATCATGAACCGCCTCAGAACCAAGCGTGGCAGGAGGATCCATAAGATTGCTCCGGCAATCGTCGTGATTGCGGGCTTTTTGTTCAGCTTGGGCGCGGCCTCGGCCGGGGATGCGACGACACCTTCGTTGCCGGTGCCGAATGTCAAAGACCCCGTCCTGCAAGCAGCAGAGCCTCCCAAGTCAGAGCCGTGGGTCGGCTTCGACGAGATCCGAATCGCCAATGGAAGCGAGGCGCCCCTGGCCGGTGGGATATGGTATCCGACCATTGACGAGCCGCACGATGTTTCTACGGGTGGCCTCTCGCAATGGGTCGCACTCAATGGGACGGTGAAAGGTCGCGAGCTGCCACTCATTGTGCTGTCGCATGGGGGTGGCGGATCCTATGCCGGTCACTACGATACTGCACTTGCGCTTGCCCGAGCCGGCTTTGTGGTCGCCGCGATCAGCCATGCGGGGGACACGTACGACGATCAAAGCAAGGTCATGATGCTGTGGCGGCGCCCCGCGCAATTGAGCCGTCTCATCGATTATATGCAGTCGAATTGGCGTGAGCGCGCTGTCATCGATGCGCAACGCATCGGCGCTTTTGGTTTCTCGAATGGCGGCTTTACGGTGCTGGTCGAAGCCGGCGGGATACCGGATCTCACAAAAATTGATCCTTATTGCGCCTCCAATCCGACGCACGACCTTTGCACGGCATTGGCTGAAGCCGGCGTGCATTCGGTCTCGGTGCTCAAAATACCCTCTGACGCCTGGAAGCCGGATCCGCGGATCAAGGCGATTGCAGCGGCTGCGCCCGCATTCGGTTTCACGTTCGACCGCGCCGGATTGGCCGCTGTCCGCATTCCGGTATTGCTGTGGCGTGCGGCCGATGACAGACATCAGCCAAGCCCGTGGTATGAGGATCACATCCGCGATGCCTTGCCGCTGGCGCCCGACTATCATGTCGAAGCGGGAGCCGGCCACTACGCCTTTCTGCCGCCTTGCAGTGCCCGCATGCTCAAATCCGCGCCTCGTATTTGCGCCGATGCCCCGGGGTTCGATCGAGCCGATTTCCACAAGCGACTGAATGCTCAACTGATCCAATTCTTCCAGGCAAACCTGCGCTGAGCGGCGGAGCCTTGAAACGGGCCTCGGCATTGCAATTCAACGCGGGCAGAGAACGGTCTCGCTTGATAGGAAATAGACGTGTCAGTGCGCAGGCCTTGTCTCAAAAAATAAGCCGAAAGACAGGCTGCTTGCGCAGACATGCTGTGATTGCAACACTTGCGAGGAGCGTCACGACGAACGCGACGCCTGCCTTCATTGCGGCGGCCTCGTCGATGTGGATGAGCGCAGCCTGAACCCAGGTCATGACGCTATAGTGCACGAGGTAGATCCCGAAGGCACAGGAAGACAGGAAATCCGCCCAGCGGGAACTGCGGTCGGCATGCCGGATGAAACCGCCAATCATCGCAATGCTGATTGCGGAACATGCAACAACGAAAAGAAGAGCGAACAGCACAGGCGAAACGGGACCGGAAAAGGCGACCGATTGGCGAAGGGTTTCGATCTGGATGAAGACTATGCCGCCAAAGGCGGCACATCCCACGATAGCAGAGACAATCCACCAGCGCGCAAATGGGCCGGTTTTTCCGAGGAGTTCATGACGTGCTCCTTCCGAACCGGTCACGGCGCCCGCGATAAAGAATGCCATATAGAGAAAGAGCCGGCTGGCTTGCGCGGCGAATGGCCCCCACGAGATCCAATGGGCGGGGCCGTAAGCATGGAGTGCCGGCACATACGCACAGAGCGCGATCGCCATGAAGAGCGCAAGGGCGGTGAAGGGCCGGGCCACGAGCCAATTCGGCATCACCGCTGATTTCCGGATGATGTCCGGCGCAAGCAAAGCCGTCAGCACGACGGCGCTATCAAAGAACAGCAGGACCCAGATGAACCATGCCGGTCCTGCGGGCCATCCATAAGAGCTGAAGTAGCCTGCCCAATAGTGCAGGAACGAAAGATCCGCACCGGTTTGGAGATAGGACGGATAGTAGGCGACCGGCATCAGGAGGGTCACGGCTATCATGAACGGGATACCCAACCGTACGATTCGGCTGGACAGATAATTCCAGGGCCCTCTGCGCCTAAGGCTCTGGATGACGAACAGTCCGGAGATAAAGAACATGAGAGACATGAAATATATGTCGTTGAAGTCGACCAGCAGGTCGAAGCCCAGCCATCGGGCGCCATCCACGATCGGCGCACTCGACGAAAGATAGTGGTGCCGATCAAAATGGGCATAATGCACATATGCGAGCAGCGAGTGGTGAAGCACGACGAGAAGGGTCACGCATGTCCTTAGATTGCCGATGGCTGCGTTCTTGATTTGAGCTTTGACCGTCTCGGGTCGCGTTGCGTCGAGTAGCTGCTTCTCCATGAGAATGGGTCTTTTTGCTGCTTGGGAAGCTGGCGTGGCGGCGCGGACCAATTTTGCCGGCGCTCGAGGATCGGTCGGGTATCAGGATCAAGGATCCCTTTCGCCATTGGCCGATCGTTCCCAGCCCTCTTCATCGATGCGGCGAATATTGAGCTTCCTGCCGTCAAATGACAGGCGGTATTTGATCTGTGTGCCGGATCCTATGTCCCTGGCGTCTATTACAAATGTTTGTGCGTTCGACCATGTGCCCCTGACGGCTGGAATATGGCCCGGGTAGGGGCCGGAGAGTGCGGGCAAACCCTTGCGATAAAAACCGTCAAGACCGATCGGCATGTCGCTCGTGAACGAAGAACCGGCCGGGTAATCCAGATACAGCTCGTATTCGACATGTGGGCGGGCATCTGCCAGAAACAAGGTCAGCGATTTTAGGCCAAGCTGGTTCTCTGAAAACCTGTAGGTTTTTCCTGATATCGTGGTTGCAATCTCAGATACCGGGCCAACCGGCGCCGACTTCTCGACCGAGGCATCCTTGATCGCAGTCGCAAGCTGTGCGGCGGCGTTCGGATTTGGCGGGAGCGGCGACTGAGATTTGGTCGCGCTAGAAACGCCATCTATGAGGGCGCGATACTTGACGTATTTCGTCGCCGTGGTGACCGCGACGATATCGAGATCGGGAAAGACGGCGATCAGCTGGCCGTCCTTGCCGGTCGCCATATAGGCGTGCTTGTCGGGAAAGACCCAGAAGAAATTCGAATAGCTCTGGTTGGGATCGTATGATGCGTGCATGTTGACGAGCGGGTGGTTCAGAATATCCGCCCAGCCGGTCGGAAGAAGCTGCTTTCCCTCCCATTCGCCGTGATGCAGATACAGATAGCCGATCTTTGCCATGTCGCGGGGCAGCAGGAACAGCATGCCGTATCCGATGGTCAGCCCCTGGGGATCGCGGTTCCAATACCAATCGGCAATGCCCAACGGGGCAAAGAGCCTTTGGCGCGCGTAATCCCAGGCGGGTTTGCCCGTGAGCCGGGTGATGATCGCGGAGACAAGATCGGCGTCGCCGTTACTGTAATTATAGACCTCTCCCGGCGGGTGCGCCATGGGACGGTCGAGAACGAATTGAACCCAATTGGAGGATCGGTCCATATCCCGCATCGTCTGCTGCGGACCGCCCTCATATCCCTGATCCCAATCGAATCCGGACGTCATGTTGAGAAGGTCTTTAACCGTCAACGCCTTCTTCCGATCATCCATATTTGCAACACGACGATCGGGGAAGAAGTCGAGTACGGGGTGATCGAGACGATCGAGGACGCCGTCCTTATAGACCATTCCGAGAAGAGTGCCTGTGACTGCCTTTGTAGAGGAAAATATCTCGTGCGGGATATCCGCCGTGTAGGGCGCGTAATAGGCTTCGGTGACAATGCGTCCGTGCCGCACGACAAGGAGACTGTCAAAATTGTGATCCGCCCCATAGGTGACAAGCTTGGCGAGCGCTGATGAATCCATACCTTGCTCTTCCGGCGTGGAGGTCAGCCATTCCTTGGTCGGCCATGGGGAATTATCGGTGGCCTGCGCGTATGCAGGCCCGATGCCGACCAAGATCATGAGCGTGCATAAGCTCGATGCCAAATTCAGGATAAGGGGACGTTGGATGTGCTTGCTCATGACGATCTCCGGTTTTGGGAGACTATGGCAAAGGCGGATGGCGTCTTCTCGCCGAAGTTTGAAAAACGGCTAGCCGATTTGTCAATGCGACTTGCCGATTGTAAGATTCCTGGCCTCGCTCCGTGGTCCGGTAGGCTCTTGGAGGAGCGCCTGCCGGCGAAATTCGGTCGGCGTCAGCCCTGTTTCCGCCTTGAACGCCCGGTTGAACGGGCCCAGCGATTGAAAGCCGGCATCCATGGCGATGGTGAGAACTGGCACGTCCTTCTGATCGGGGTCGGCGAGAGCCGCTTTGACCTCTTCGATCCTGTAGCGGTTGAGGAAAGCGTTGAAGTTGCGGTAACCAAGACCCTCGTTGATCACTTGGCGCAATCTGTACTCCGGCAGGCTCGCGAGCGCGGCGAGGGCGCCTATCGTCAGCCCTTCTCGACGGTAGGCGCGCTCGACCGTCATCAGACGTTCCAACCGGTTGAGCAGCAGCGGCTCGACGTCAGGCTGATTGCTGTTTCTGATCGGAGCCGAAGATGCCTGGCCGGCGGATGTGACGGCCGCTTTCAGCGCGGACGCTTGATGCAGCGCGGCAGTGCGGAACAGGTGCCAGCCGGCGAGAACTCCGAGCACGCAAAGACTGATAGCATTGGCAAGGTTTCGGGTCGGGGCGGACCATGCCAGGACGGCAACAAAGGAGAGATTGGCGATCGCATTGATCGCGATATAGCCAAGCGTTCCCATCAGCACGGCGACGCGCAGCTGTCGCCGGCCGGCGACCAGATCCATTCGCCAGCTGGCCATCGTCTGGATCATCGCAAGCATCCCGAAGCCCAGATTGACGAACATCAGCATCTGGTTCATTGCCCGGGCACTCGAGGTTTCCGCGCAGTAGGAATTGGCCAGCCCCAGGCCGATCGCGGCGATGGCGGTTACGCCATGCCAGGGGCGAAAGACAAAGTCGTCGTCGAAGACCACCCGCGCCCATAGCCAGAAAGCAACCGGCCCGGCCGACGACAGCATGATCAGCGGCAGGCTTGCCCAGTGCCATTGCGACGGGAAGCCCGGCGCCTCGAGGATCGCGGAGGCAGCTCCGGCCCCGGCAAGCGCGGCGCGGATAAATTCAGAGGGGCGATGGCGCAGAAAGACGGCAGCGACCATCAGCAACAGTCCCGCCGCCGCGCCGCGGCAGCCCGTGTCGAGAGCAATGAGGCTGGCGCTGGTCATGTCGGCGCCAGCCTTCCGCCACACGGGTCTGGAGTGATCGAAAGTATTGTGGCTGTCGGGTGCGAGGTGAAACGGAGGATCAATCTTGTGATCTCCGTTCGGCGCCGGGAGGCTGAGGTCCGCTCGTGCTCACAAACAGGATGTGTTCATTTCCCTCGTCGTAATGGATCAAGCCCGCTTCAGTCGTATTGACCATGATCCCCGAAGACAGGGTCCCGCCGCCTATCATCTCCACCTCCGGCATATCCCAACCGGCATAACCGGCCAGGAAAGCGCGATTGTCGAAATCGCAGACGACTGTTCCCGTCATGCCATCGACCGTAACGTGATCGCCGACCATTATCGGCTGGCCAGTCGCATCTTGCATCTGCTCAACCTCCATTGATTTCCTAACCGACCAGTCTTGTGGCCTGCCCGCTCCTCCCGCGGCTCTGTCGTCGTCACTCGCCGCCGGCGTCATCGCCTCATCCAGGGACTGCTGTACGCTCCTCGAGGATCAGATCGACCGACTGCGGCGTCGGCAACCAACGATCCATACTGCCTCATTGATCAATGCGGCGGAAGATGGGACCGGTTTTGATCTTTGTTTCCTCGATCCATCACGACCGATACCTGCTCGGCTTGCGATGCTCACGGAAGGCGGCGGTGATTGCACGAAGGCTGTCCCTGGATTTCGGGTCGGACAGAGAAGAGTGCAGTACGACGGATAGGGACGGGAGCGGTGGCAGGCCGAGCGCATCGCCGACATCAACGACATCGCTTGGGGCAAGGCGGCGCGGAAACGGCGAAACCGCAAGCCCGGCCGACAGGGCAGCGGCGATCGCAGTTGTTCCGCCGACGAAGACTTCCGTCCACGGGATGGAAGATCGATCGAGTAGCCGGATTGCCATGTCGCGCACGGCGCAGGTCGGGGATAGGGCCGCAAGGGGCAGGGGCTCTCCTGCCCGGTACTCGAAATCCCGGGAGGCAAACCAGCCGAAATGCTCCGGCCCGAGGATCTCTCCATCACGCCTGTCGTCGTCGCTGCGAACGATAACCGCATCGAGCGTGCCGTCTTCAAAGGCCTCCAGCAGCGGCCGGGAAACATCCAGCCGCACTTCTATGGTCAGCGCCGGATCAACCGCTTTCAGACGCGCCAGCAAGGTCGGGACTTCCGGTCCCATGACATGGTTGGCAATTCCAAGCCTGAAGCGTCTGCGCGTTACGGAAAGCCCCGCGACGGCACGTTCATGCGCGGCCAGAAATTCCCGGGCAGAGGGAAGGAAGGTTTCGCCGTGCGCGGATAGGCGCACATGGCGCGGCGTTCGTTCGATCAGCTTCTTGCCGACGCGCTCCTCCAGGCGTTTCAGCTTGACGCTGACAGTCGCTTGCGTGCTGCCAAGGGCCTCGGCCGCCCGTGTGAAGCTTTGGAAATCGGCAATGGCCACAAAGACCTGCACGGCATCGACATCAAGCGACATCACATAGATCCGAATTTGTTATCACTGATATAGATAGTCATAGCATTTAAACATGATCAAGCGCCGGATAGAGATTTGTACGTCGATGGCGCTTCGCCGTGCAGAATGCACGAGCATTGGCACCTATGCTTGCGGGTGTGTCGGCGCCGATGGACAAGGATTTTATATCGAGAGGCGAAATTATGAGCAATATCCGGCACGGAAACGCAAAGTTTGCCTTGGCTGCCATCTGTCTTTCATCGATGATGTTCGGCCTTGAAATTTCGAGCGTTCCGGCAATCTTACCGACGCTGGAGCGGACCTTGCATGCCGACTTCCAGCAGCTTCAATGGACAATGAATGCCTATACGCTGGCGGTTGCGACCGTGCTGATGGCGGCCGGTACGCTCGCCGACCGTTATGGCCGCAAACGGCTTTTTATCGCCAGCATGATTGCCTTCGGCCTCAGCTCGCTCGTCTGCGGCATCGCGCCCAACATCACAATCCTGATCGCCGGCCGCGCACTCCAGGGCGGGACCGGGGGTGCCATGCTCATCTCCCAGATCGCCGTATTGTCGCAGCAATATGGTGATGCCCGCGAGCGCGCCAAGGCGTTTGGCTGGTGGGGGATCGTCTTCGGCTTTGGCCTCGGCTTCGGGCCCGCCATCGGAAGCGGTATTGCAGCGCTCATGGGCTGGGAATGGGTATTTCTCGTGCATGTTCTGATGACGATCCTGACGGTTTTCCTGGCAATTGCCAACGTGCGGGAGAGCCGGGATCCCAACGCTCAGCGTCTCGACATCGCGGGCATCGTTTCGCTATCCGCTGCGGTCTTCTGCCTAGTGTTTTACATCACGCAAGGTTCGCAGCTCGGATTGACCAATCCGGTGTCGATGAGTGCCGGAGCCCTTGCGGCCGTCAGCTTCGTCGTCTTCATGGCCACCGAGTTTTCCAAGAGCCACCCGATGTTCGATTTCACGGTCTTCAGGATCAGGCGCTTCTTGGGCGCAATCTTCGGGTCGATGGGAATGAATTTCAGCTTCTGGCCCTTCATGATCTACATTCCTATCTGGTTTGAAGCCGGGCTTGGCTTAGGCGGGATTGCCACTGGCATTGCGTTGCTGGCCTATACGCTACCGACATTGATCGTGCCGCCGTTTGCCGAACGACTTTTGCTTCGCCGCGGCCCCGGCGTTGTTATCCCCGCCGGTCTGTTCACGATCGGGCTCGGCTTCTTGCTGATGAAGTTCGGTCCGGCTGCGGGTGCGGCGATCCTGCCGGTGACATTGCTTGGCGCCCTTGTCGCGGGTATCGGCCTCGGAGTGACGAACACGCCTGTCACGAACACGACGACGGGTTCCGTTTCGAGTGACCGGGCCGGCATGGCCTCGGGCATAGACATGAGCGCGCGAATGATCTCGCTTGCCGTCAACATAGCGGTGATGGGATTCATTTTGATGAGCGGCATTCTTGCACACCTGCAGGCCGTGCTGCCGGTATCGGTCGATCGGGCCTTGTTGCGCGGGTTGGCTGAGCGCATCGCCTCCGGCAATGTCAGCGTCCTGGACGATCCCACGGCAAAACTATCGAGCGAGATCGCGCGCAAAGCGCTTGCTGCGGGCTTCGACTGGGTGATGCTCTATGGTGCGCTCAGCGTTTGGGCGCTCGCGTTCCTCAGCCTTTTTGCCTTCGGGATAAGGATGCGTGCCGATGCAACCGCTTCGGAGTAAGCTTGCGCAAGGCTCGCGAGTTCATCGGCTCTCGCATCGAGAGAATATGCAGGCGATATTTCGGTTCGCGGAGAGGCGCTCATCGTGCCGGATCGGCCATGATGATGGTTTTGCTCGAAGGGATCCGTTGCTGCCGTAAGGAATGTCGAGGACTTCCGCTCAGGATTTTGATGCCGTGATTTCAATTCTGGGAGGCTTTCAATAAGGGTCATCGAGGCTTGCCGAGGGTGCGGGCGCCTGCCGGATCATCATCAATAAGTTTGAAACGACTTGCGCGCATATTGATACCGACTTCTATAGTCGGCAAATTTACGCACCTTGAGGAACAAAGCATGGCTGATGATACAAACATTCCCCCTGCAGCGGAGATTGCATCCGCTGATGCAGCTTCAAAGACGAAAGAAAAGAGAAACCGCGCTCCCCGCAAGCCCAAAGTTGCTGTGGAAGCAGTTGCCGATACTGCGGTGAGTGCGCCTGTGAAAAGGACCCGCGGTCCGGGTAAGAAATCCGCCGCCGCCGCCGCCGCTGCGCCTTCGAAGGTTGCGCCGCCCGCCAAGGCATCCGCTGCGACAAAGAAAGCAACGGCAGCAAAACCCGAACCTGCCAAGCCGGCATCACGGCAAGCGCAAGTCTCGTCTCACGAAACTGATGGCTTTGCCGATCTCCTCAAACTCGAAGAGGAAAACCGGAAGCTGCGCAAGGCACTCTCGGAAAAGCTGCGCACCGAGAATGCAGATCTTCGCAAGAAGCTCGGGCTCGCTTGATAGCAAGCCGCCGCCAGAATTGGCAGCTGGAGCTACGCCTTGACTAAAAGACGGGCTTGCATTGCAAGCCCGCTCTCCCGCCCGGTACTATAGCGTATGGAAACGAGTCGGGAGATAGGTGATGAAATCACCGTGGCAACTCATCAAGAACCTTACATCGCGCCGAAAGACCAAGGACGCCGGTGAGGATGCGGCTGCATCCACAGCTGATGCCGGCGACCAGGACGCCGTGGAGGTCGGTACGGCGCAGTCCGTATCGAGTGCGGCAAAAGAATCGACTCTTGTTTCCTCCGCTGAAATCAGCCAACCCATCGAGCAGGTGAGGTTGCCTGAACCTGCGGCGGATGAGCCCCATCCGTTGCTTCGCCCGGATTCGCTTCCCTTGGAGCCGATATCCGAGGACGCCGCGCATGCCGGCGATCAGTCTTCGGCCGCGCCCATCGTTCAGCCACGCGCCCCGGAAGCAAATGTTGGCGCGGCGGCCACAGAGCAGGAGGAGCGCCAGGCAGAGGCGGGGCCGACGCAAAAGCACGTATCCAAGCACGCGGTCGTCCCGAAAGCGACAGCTCGGCCAGAAGCCAAGAAGACAGCGCTTGAGGAAACAATTGAATTGGATCGAGAGATTAATGAGCTCAGATCGGTGTTATCTGCTAAATTACTTAAGCAGAACAGGCAGTTGCGTCGCATGCTCGAGCGTTATGACGAAAGGTGAAGGCGAGCGCGGGACGACCGGTCTCGGGGA
The DNA here is from genome assembly GCF_016429015.1 of Rhizobium sp. ASV20. Taxonomy (GTDB): domain Bacteria; phylum Pseudomonadota; class Alphaproteobacteria; order Rhizobiales; family Rhizobiaceae; genus Rhizobium. Next base: position 14,895 of record NZ_JAELTU010000059.1, on the reverse strand, counting down.
CTATTCCGCCTCATGGCGCGCGGCCGTTTCGACGATCAGGCTTGCCGACATTTGCCAGGAAAGAGGAGCGTCGTCCTTCTGGCTAAGCTTGGCGGTTCCCGTTGCGGACTTCCAGCTGACCAAAACTGAAAAGATCGGAGAGGCGAAACAAGCGATGCCGCTTGCCTACAGGCAGTTGCAAGGGAGGCTTCGCCGCGCTCACGATCACTCGTTCCGTACCGACATCGCATCACTGAGAGCCTGGTCCAGATGACTCCATGTCCTTGAGAGCCTCTCGCATCGATGCGCTCGAAATGCTGAAGAGGCCCCGGTATGGTAGGTCGAGGTCAACGATTACGAACATGACGCTCGAAATAGAGACGACGCCAATCGCCAGAACAACAGCAGTCAAGCGCTTAGCGGGAATTTGAAGGCCAAAGCTCAAAAAAACCAGGCTCAGCCAGAATGCGATGATAATGATAAAGAAGATCCCCGAACGGGCATGGGTGTCTTCGATCACGGCCCAGCGCGCCTGCTGAGCCATATCGAATGAAGCCTGGCATCGTTTCGAGACGGCTGAATCCCGCACGCCACTCGGGCTATATGACGCAAGTGCCATTCCAACTTCGTCGAACAGCTTTGACAAAGCGGGATTTTCCCCGCGCAAAGCCATGTGGGTCGTATCCGGCATTCCTTCAACCTTGGGCCTGTCTTCGTTGGGCCAGGTGCTGGCGATAACGGCGGCGGTGTATTGACGTAGCTCCAGCCTGGCAGAATTCAGGGAATTCCCGAGATCCCGCAGACATTGATCAAGACCGGCCAATCGAGCTGCATAAGTCGATCGATCAGAGTTAGCCGTATCAAACGAAGATCGTGCATTGGAAAGCTGCAGACTTAAGATTAGAGCGGCGAAGGTAACAAGAAGGCTGGTGACAAGGCGGACGGCCTCCATGTTTTCTTTTGAAAAGTGCTCGTCAGGCAATCGATGTCGGAGGGCAAGTCCAGCGAGCGCGCTAGCGCTGAACAGAATAAGAAATGCCATTCCGTAAGCGAATTCCATCTTACCTCGGTGCTCGATTGGGTCTTGCTTATGACTACACCAATACGCGATTGCGTCCTACGAGAGAAGAAAGCCTATCAGTTCTTATGGAATACTGTGAATCCCTACCCGATAACTCGTGTCGGTTTGAGAACGCGCGCCCCATTTCTGGCCAAACGGTCTCGCCGAACGCGTCGCAACGACAGTGACCTTGTAATGTCTTTTTAAGAGGCGCCTTTCTCGCTCGTGTTGAAATGCGTCATTTCAACGCTATCGTGAGCCCGTTCTCAAGCGAACTGGACCGATTGATGGCTTGCTGATCTGGACAAGACGGAGATATCGCAAAATCGCCGATGCGTTCTCAGGCTTTGGATGGATCGGCCTTAGATGCAGATCTCGATCAAAGCGCCGTGAAACCGAACACCTCTGGCGCATTGCAACGGTTCAGGGCATCCTATGATGGCTGAAAGTTGTGTTCATGGCAGTTGGAGGAATGCCGATGCGCTGCTTTACCGTGCTTGGACCCTCGCAGACCGGAAAATCGACAGTCGTGGAAAAGCTCGGTTCCCTGGAGGGGGCGCCGGGAAAATCAAGCTCGCCTTATGGATTGAACATCACAGAGTTCACCTTCGGAAACGAAGCGTGGTGCGCGCTGGATGCGCCGGGGCCAAACGAGGCCTTGGCGCATGCACAGCACGCACTTCTTGCCAGCGACGCCTGCATCCTGTGCGTTTCACCTGCACCCGAAGAGGCCGTGCTCGCGGCGCCCTATCTGCGGATAATCGAGGCTTCGGGAACGCCTTGCATTCTCTTCGTCAATCGGATGGACGAACCGAGAGGGCGGCTGAGGGACGTGATCGCCGCGCTTCAGGACTATGCCAACCACACGCTTTTGCTGCGCCAGATCCCGATCCGCGAGGGCGACAAAATCGTGGGCAGTTGCGATCTGATTTCTGAACGGGCGTGGCGCTATCGGGAAGGACAGACGTCGGCGCTGATCGCAATCCCCGAAAGCACCGCCGAACGCGAACGCGGCGCGCGCACAGAACTCCTGGAACACCTGTCAGAATTCGATGACTGGCTTCTGGAGGAACTGATCGAGGACCGCGAGCCAACCAGCGACGCACTCTATGCCATTTCATCGCGGGTTCTCAGGGAAAATAGGATTATCCCGGTCCTGATCGGCGCTGCAAGTCACGGCAACGGCATGATGAGGCTGATGAAGGCACTGCGCCACGAGGCGCCGGCGGTCGGAGTTCTTCGGCAGCGTCTTGCTCTTGCGCAAACAGTCGAGGAAGGCAGGCTGGCGGCCGTGAGCTTCCATGCCTATCATCGCCCAAGTGTCGGCAAGACCGTGCTCGCGCGCGCACTTGGTGACGGACTGCGACAAGGTGCTTTGCTGGGGGGCTCAGGCCTCGGCGCCATACAAAATCCTGCAAACGGCCGTTCCAGTTCCGCGATGCTGCCGGCGCCGGGGGATGTCTTCGCGACGGTCAAGTCCGAGCACCTGTCCGTCCCCTCACTATTGACGCCGGACGCCGTGGTCGCCGCTCCTGATTGGACGAAACCCCCTACGCCGATGCTGGAAAGGATCCTGATCCCGGGCAGCGAACGCGATGAGAACAAGCTTTCCGAAACGCTGGCAAAACTGTCCGAGACGGATCGCAGTCTGAAGGTTTTGCAGGAAGAGGGCACGGGCGCTCAGCTCGTCCGCGCCCAAGGGCCGGTGCATCTGCGTGACCTCTGTCGAACGCTGTTCGATGTCTTTCATATCTCCGTCACCGACCGAACGCCCAGCCCGATCTACCGCGAGACGATCACAAAATCATCGGAGGTTCATTACCGCCATCGCAAACAGACCGGCGGTGCCGGGCAATTCGCGGATGTGAAGCTGAGCATCCATCCCAACGAGCGCGGCCAGGGGTTTACTTTTAGCGAAACCATCAAGGGCGGCGCGGTTCCACGCAATTACCTGCCCGCCGTCGAAGCGGGCGCGCGTGAGGCGATGGAGAAAGGACCATTGGGCTTCGAAGTCATCGATGTCGGGGTAACACTGTCCGATGGCCAGCACCATACCGTTGACAGTTCGGAACACGCTTTCCGCACTGCGGCGAAAATGGGGGTGCGTCAGGCGCTTTCCGAGGGATCGACCGTCTTGATGCAGCCGATATTCCGCAGCGAATTTCACATCCCGTCGGTCTATTCGGGCAACCTCATACAGATTGTCGCTGCTCTCAACGGTCAGGTTCTCGGTTTCGACCGTGATGAAACCGCCAAGGGATGGGACATTTTCCGGGCGCTCGTTCCAGGTGGAGCGCTCGACGATCTGGTGCGAACGCTGCGCTCGGCGACGCAAGGCATTGGTTATTTTTCCCGGACGTTCGATCACTTCGAGGAGCTATACGGCAAGGAGGCCGACGCTATTTTGAGGGGGCGGGAGAAACCAGGCGCGGCACATTGAAACGGTGACGCCGCACTCGCCTTCGTGTTCCCGGCTCATGGTGCGACTGTGGCGCGGCTCGACAAATGGTCGGGCTGCGACGCATTCCCGGCGAGGCGTCGGAGGCAAGCGGGTCCGGGCTAGTCAATGATATTGCGTTTCAACAATACAATGGATTGTTCAATGGACGTGAGAAGAATTCGAGCCAAAGACAACTATATATTGAATTTCCTCAGCTATATTGTGATGTCCTTGTAAGATGGGGGCGGGTGCATGGGCAATCCCGCTATTGTCGAGCCGCGTTGTGATGGCATTACCGTCTGCCCCGGCGATCGTGCAGTCTGCATTATAGAATGGGCGCCCTGCGAGGCCGGATTCATTCACTCTGGCGGCGCGCCTGGGACGCGCGACTGCGACCTATCCAACCAATCGCGACTGCGACCATAGCGTCTCCTCGCTTGCCCAGCCGGCTTTTAAGAATCATGGCGCTGCGAAGGAGCTCCTCTGACGGCAGGCGTGCTGCGTCGTGGGGACGCACGCGGCCCTTGAGCTGCCAGTCATAGCTGGAACATTGCCGGCGTCGGTTGGTTTCATTGTTCTAGCGAAGGAGGCGATTATGGCAGATAAGGACGACGATATCGGCAAGGTGTGGGATCTGATTGAACGGATCGGTTTCTGCATGCTCGTTACACGGATAGGCAGCGAGTTGCGGGCACGGCCAATGTCGGCTTATGGGGAGCGCATCGAGAATGCGGTATATTTCCTGACGGACGTTGCCGGCGACAAGGACGAGGAGGTCGCGCTCCATGCGAATGTTTGCCTCGCCTTTGCGGAATCCCGGGGGCAGAAATACGTCTCTGTGTCCGGCATTGCCGAAATTCAGGACGACCGCGAGAGGATCAAGGAATTATGGGCGACGCCTGCCAAGGCATGGTGGGAGAGCGCCGATGATCCGGCTATCCGTGTTCTGAAAGTAACGCCGTCATTCGCCGAATATTGGGACAGTCCCGGCAGCGTGATAAGCTACATCAAGATGGCCGCGGCGGCGGTCAGCGGTGCTCGTCCCGACATGGGTAACAATGCGAAGGTTGAGATGTAGTTGGTGAAGTGCAGGCGCGAAGCGGCGTTTGCGTGCACGTTCAGACCCATGATACGAGCATCGATGTGATGCGACATCTTCTCGCGTCAGCGATTGCGGTTGAAATCGTGATCCAGCGTATGCATCCAATGGCGGATGTGATCGAGCAAGAGCGCCAGATCATATCGCCACTCCAATCCAAGAAGCTTGAGATCCATCCGGCCGAATTGCAATCGGCTCTGGAGCTCTTGCTGTAGCTTGCCGAGTTCGTCGGCGGTCGGCGAATGCTGCGGCGGCCGCTTCATTCTGCGTCCTCGCGCCAAGCGCTCGGCAAAGAGCTCCAGATCAGTCTTTGTCTCGACCGGCATTTCCGTCATAGAAAATCCTCCGGCTCAAAATATATCGTATTACGATATAGTTTGCAATGCGGCGAGGCCCGTTACCGGCTTCGAGCGACCCTGCTCCCGAAGACCAGCAGCGCAAAGCGGCCGATCCGGTCCGCGAGAACTAGCGGCGGGTCTGGGGGTATCGGCGTCGAGTAGAGGAAGGGCAGGGGTTGAGCGAACGACATGTGAAAGAATGGGGCTTAGCGAGCATTCCCCGGCCCTAATTTCCTGTTCCGGATGGATAAAAAGTCCGCGTCCCGAGATTCTCCGCGAAAGACAGGGGTGGGACCAGACGAGGTCGTCTTGGAAATCATGAAGCCGTCTTTTAGATGTTCGCATTCGACAATAAGGCTTCCGTCCAGGAAATTCGCGGCAACGCTACTTGCGGCTCCTGAACCGGTCGAAGGCGGTCAGCCGCTGCTGCGGCGGGTCAGCGTCCTGCCATTGATAGATGTCGCTCCGCAAAAACCGCAGTTCCTCCTCCACTGCCTCCTCGGCGATTTCGATCCACCATGATTTCGGCCGGCCGTCGCTGCCGTCGGACCAGCGGTAGCCTCTTTCCTTGAGCCTGTCCTTGAGATCATAGGGTGCATTCTCGGCGAAGATGCGGACCCGCGATGTCGTGCTTGCTTCGTAAAGTTCGGCAAAGGGCGACCGATCGTCATCCGGCCGGCAGCGGTCCAGCACTTCCAGCAGCGCGAAGCAATCGTCGACGGCGCGGTGCCCGAGGTGGAAATAGCCGCTCTGATTGATGAGGTAGCCGAGCTTGGTGCCTTCGTAGCCTCGCATCGCCCAATCGATCTCGGAATTCGAGCAGGCCCAGGCCTTGCGGGCAAAGATCGGCGACAAGGCCTCGCAGAAAGGTCGATCGAAGCCCGCATTATGGGCGATGATTAGGTCTGCGGGCTCGACCAAAGCCCGCACCGCGCGCATATCGATAACCTGGCCCTCGACCATCGCATCCGTGATGCCTGTCAGCCGGGTGATGTCGTGCGGGATTGCTGCGCTCGGCTGTTGCAGCCCACCATAAACTGCCGTCACATCGCCGATGTCGCCCTCAATGTTAAAGGTGAAACCGATCAGGCCGATCTCAATGACGTCATCCTTGCGTGCATCGAGACCGGTGGTCTCGGTGTCAAGGATGACGCCTTGCAGCGGATAATCCGGTCTTGCAACTGCAACCACGTGACGCGGCTCAAGCTTTCGCAGAATCTGAAAGCGCCCGGTTGCCTCAAGGATACGGACCATCTCTGCTTCGTTCGGGGCGCCCTCGGCCCTTTGAAACCGCGTCCGTGAAGTTTGCGGCCGGCTTGCTGCCTGCGGATTTCCGGAGAACATGTCGAGTTGAGACGTCATTGCCTATCCAACCAATCGGATGGGGGAACTTTAACGGGCCGGCCATTGCGTGAAAAGTCCCGTGGCCAATCCTTCGCGCGCTACCCACCAAAATCGACTGGGGTTGCGTTTACAATCCATATTTGACGAATGTCCGTTCGTTCGGGCTCCCGGTGTTGCCATGACGTGACAATTCTATAGAATCTTCGGGCAGCTGGGTGCATGAGTGCCTGATTGACGCAAAACATTGTGATCCGTTTTGATGACGAAGACCAAAGGAAGTGACGAGCATAATGACGAGTTTTTTGGAAAAGTGGTCCGCCAAGAAGTCTGACAAGCCGAAAGCCGGCAAACGCAGCGCGGTTGACACCTTCCGCGCCAGAGTGGCCGAGCAGAAGATATACCTGGCCGAGTTCGAGAGCGACGTCGCCGGCTTCAACAAGTGGCGCTCGACCTGGTTTCAGCGTGCCCCCGGCGGTTTTGGCGTGACCATCGGCCGGGATTCCATTGATGCGGGGAAGGGGCTAAATTACGTTGTCGTAGAGACCACGGCACAGGTTGCCGAGTTTCTTGACGACCTTGCCGGTCATGCCGATAACGACGTTTCGTTCCAGAAGGCGCTCGAGGACAACCGTTTGCGCCGTGCAGCACTTCTGAACGGCGCAAAGGCCAAGACGCCGGCGAAAGCTGCGGCTCGCAAGCCGGCAACCGTGAAGGCGACGAAAGCAGACCCTGTACCGGGCGCAGCGGCCGCCGAGACGCCGAAGCGCGGGCGCAAGCCGAAGGCATAAACATCAGGCAATGAGAGGTCTGCCGGGGCAGGCCTCTCTTCGATCCTCCTGCCCCTCGTCCAGCGCATGAGAGGTCGAACAATCTTGCGTTGGGGCATGCGTCCGATTTGCCGTAGAGCACGCTCTTTGTGGATTGGTTCCAAACGCTTGCATCGTGTTTTGATATAAATATCAAGCTACGACGAAGGGTGCTGTTGTCCAAAGGTCATCCTTTTGGACATTTACGGACGCTCCTTGTTTCCCATGAAACGATAAATAACCGACAAGACCGTCACTGTCGCTGGCGTGGAGGGATCGACATCATCACTCCACGACCTTGCCCCTTCTCGTGACAGGAAAGGGCATTCCCACCCTTTGGCATGACCAATGTTTGGTAGTCATTTGGTTCAAGCCGCCAGTTGAGTCCCGTAAAAGGTTCACACATGTTTATGGGTCGATGAACTGCCTATGGATGTCGTCAAAGAGCGGCGCAATCTTCTCGAAAATGTCGATGAGTTGCGGATCGAAGTGCCTACCCCTTTCGCTGAGGATCAGAGCGACCGCCTGCACATGCGGCATGGCCTTTTTGTAGACCCTGTCCGACACCAGCGCATCATAGACGTCGGCAATCGCCATCAGCCGTCCGGCCAAAGGTATGTCGGTGCCGGACAAGCCCTGGGGGTAGCCGGATCCGTCCCATCTTTCGTGATGGGTGAAGGCGATATCCTTGGCGACATCAAGGAATGTACTCGCCCCAAGGCGTCGTTCTCCAGCTTCAATGGCGCGCCGTCCGAGATCTGGATGGGTCTGCATGATTGCGAATTCTTCCGCATCGAGCTTGCCAGGTTTGAACAGAATCTTGTCGGGTACGCCGATCTTGCCGATATCGTGGAGCGGAGCTGACTTGAAAATCAGCTCGATCATCCCGTCTCGAAGCTGATCAGGGAAGAATGGTTGAGACGCTTGTGCGAGCGCTCGGACATAGTGCTGTGTCCGATAGATGTGATTGCCGGTTTCATTGTCGCGTACCTCGGCGAGCGAGGCCATGGCGAAGATGATCGCATCCTTGGCGCGGATCGCCTCTTCCCGGGAATCGATCAGCGCCTCAAGCAGTGCAACGTTCGCCATGGCCATCGCGGCACTGTTGGCAATTCTCTGTAGGCGACGGAGCTGCTCTTCCGAGGGCACGTGCCGATGCGCCCAATAGGCTCCGATCGCAGCGACCGGATCGTCCGTGCGAACCGGGGTAATAGCGAGGCTCTTGACGAATGTCGGCCGGTAGGCGGCGTGCGGGATACGATGGTCGGCATAGATATCCTCAACTACGACCACCTGGCGATGTGTCATTGCCCAACCCGAGATACAAGCTTCTGCCGAAAAGCGCTGGCCCTTCCACAAAGGCGTTATCGCGTCTTCGTCGGCATAGAAACACTCGTTGCCCGCGCGCAGCACAAAGGTGATGCCGTCGGCTCCAATGAGAGCCCGTGCCTCCCTGCGCACGATATCCATCACCTCGGCAAGGCCGCGCGCCATCGACAATTCCAGAACGAGATTATCGACCGGATCGGTATCGTATATCGGTGGTTTGATCGCGAGTGTGTTCATCGCGCCAATGAACGACGAAATTGCTAAAAATCAGTGACCACTGCAACCTTAGGAATAGCATCGGTTCAAGACAAAGAGGGTCTGGCGCGCAGCATTTGCGACAGCGTCCTTGAGCGTTGCTCTGCCTCTCCGTCGAGGAACAGGGCTGCTCCCACGACGGCCAAATCCACGCCGAGTTCATTCAACCGGGCGAAGTGGTCGGGGCCAATCTTGCCGTCAACGATAGTGTAGAGATTTGATGGGCGTTCCTGCAGGCGTGAGAAAGCACGCTCATCAAAAGACCCGCCGCCCGCCGGGGCGGTCAACAAGAGGCACCCATCTGAGTGGGCCGCGACCGCCGCAAGAGCGCACATCGGCGTCGTGTGCCGAAGGGCTGCATATGCTTTGACGCCGTGGCTTCTGACAATGGCAGCAATCTCGTTATAGTTCTGCTCTGTTTCTAAATGAACAGCGATCGACCGGACACCCATCTCCGCGAACCGGATAGCGGATTGCTTTGGCTGAGCGACCATCAAATGCACGTCGAGCGGTGTCGCAGTGCATTCGGTCAGGTCGCGGATCACCCGCGCAGTGAGCCCGTATTCGGGCGCAAAGACCCCATCCATGACGTCGAGGTGCAAGGACTCGACGTTGGCCACGACTGCTTCTATTTCTTCGGCAAGGCGAAACGGATTAGCCGCATAAACCGATGCGGAGAGCGCCGTCATGTCGCGGGCGCCCAGGCTGCTTCGCGGAGCTTGCCGAGGGTCCACTCCTCGACTGGCCTCGGTTTTGCGGTGCAATATCCATGCTGGAAGATAGCGATTCTGTCGCAGATCTCCACCAGTTCTTCCTCCTCCGAAGACACGACGACGATGCATCGACCCTCGTCGGCAAGACGCCGGATGATGTCGTAGATGTCCGACTTGGCGCCAATGTCCACTCCCTTGGTGGGTTCATCGAGAAGGATCAGCTCGGCATTCTGTTCGATGATGCGACCGAGCAGGACCTTCTGCTGGTTGCCGCCGGAGAGCGATTTGGTTGGAGCATCGAGCTGCCCGCGCGTTCCGATCGACGCGAGGGTCTTTCGTGCCGAAGCACGAGCCTGGTTCAGGTCCACCAGACCCTTGCTGCGATAGCGCGTGAGCGTCGACAGGACGACGTTCTGGAACGATGTCATGAGCGGGATGAAACCATCATGCTTGCGCTCTTCAGTCAGGAATGCGATGCCGCTCTCTATCGCTCGCTTAGGAGAAGAGGGGAGGTAGCGCTTCCCTGCGATCTCGACCAAGCCGGAAGCCGCAGGCTCCATTCCGTAGAGCGTGCGCAGAAAACGGGTTCTGCCAGATCCGACGAGGCCATAGAGGCCGAGAACCTCACCGCGCCGGGCTTCGACGTCCACACCCTTCAGCCTGGTTCCGGCGAGACCTTTGACCTTCAAGAGAGCGTCACCTGCAGCGCGGACTTCCCGGCGGCTCGCGACATGCTTACCATGGGCATCGCCAACGATGGCGTCGACAATGGCCTGCTTGCCTACGTCGGCGCCTGTTGCGTGATAGACCAGCCGGCCTCCCGATAGCACGGTGGCCTCGTCGCAAACGGTCAGGACTTCGTCGAGCTTATGAGATACCAGAACGACGCCGATGTTGCGCTCGAGCGCAATCCGTCGGACATGCGCAAGCAGTTCGGCCGATTGATTGCCGTCCAAGGCGGTGGTTGGCTCGTCAAGGAAAAGGTAGCGAGCTTTGCCTTCCAGGTTTGCAATAACCTCAAGGAGCTGCTTTTCAGGATGCGATAGCCCTTTGACCGTCCGTGTCACATCGACATGGAGGCCATAGCTCGAAAGCAGAGTTTTGGAGTAGGTGTTCATCGCGGCTGTCTGCTTCAGTCCGTGAAGCGTGACCTCTCTGCCGAGGAAGAGATTTTCCGATACTGTGAGGTTCGGTATCAGGCGGAGTTCCTGGTAGACGCAGCCGATCCCCTTGGCGAGCGCCTCTCTGGGGGAGTGAAGACTGACTGTCTCGCCATCCACAATCAGCTCACCATTGTCCTGTGGTTGTGCGCCTGCAAGGATTTTGAGCAGCGTGGACTTCCCGGCGCCATTATGGCCGAAGAGGCCATGGATCGTACCTGGTTTCACTTCGAAGTCGATGCCATGCAGAACTCCGACGCCTGCAAAGGACTTGGTGATACCGGTCGCCTTGTAGCTGGACATGTCGCGTACCTCACAGATTGGGACAGATGTCCGGGCGCGCGCATTTTGCGCGCCCGGGAATTGCTTAGTAGGCTTTTCCAACCGTCTCGCTTGCGTTGTCCTTGTTGACGAGGAGCGGCGGGCTGTCGATTACCGGTGCGAGCTTCTCGCCATCGAGGAACTTCTTGATATTCTCCACCTGAATCTGTGCGAGCTTGGCAGGTTCCTGGATTGCACCAGCCTTCAGGGTCGTGTTGTCCTCGATGTGCTTGACGCCGAGCTTGTCCACGAAGGCATAAAGCTTCACGTCGTCACGGCCGAGCTGCTGGATAGCGGCAATCGCGCCCAGAGCGGATGGTTCGGTGTCGGAGTACACGACTGTGATGTCAGGGTTGCCCTGGAGCATTTCAGTCGTGACCTTGAGGGAGGTTGTTTCTTCAACCTTGCCATTTACGAGCGCCACGAACTTGACATTCGGGTTGGAGGCAAGGGCTTCCTTGAAACCTGCGTCACGTGCGTTCGCGGAGACCGAGGTCGGTTCACCGACGATACCGATGACGGCCTTGCCTTCGGCGCCGATGTCCGCAAGGAGTTGCTTGCCGATATACGCACCACCGGCCTTCTGGTCTGTTTGGACAGCCTGCTCGACCTTCAGGTTCTCAGCCTTCAGACCTTCCTGATCGGGAAGAAGGTTGATGGTGAAAACCGGGATCTTCGCCTGATTGAGTTCGGAGACCGACGCTACGCACGGACCTGAGGAAACGCAGTTGAGGGCGACTGCCGCAACACCCTGCTGAACCAGGGTCTGGATCTGGGAGAGCTGTTTCGCATCGTCATTGTCTGCTATCAGCACACGTACTTCGAAGCCCTGCTTGACGCCGTTTTCCTCGAAGCTCTTCTTCATGGCGACGTAATAGGGATTCGTCAGATTCGGCAGGGACACTCCCAGAACCTTCTTATCCTGAGCATGGACGGCTGCTGCCGAAAGTGTGAGCGACATGGCAAAGGCCGCCAATACGGAATTCTTCACGAGTTTCTTCATCGTTCTCCTCCTGTTTGGATGATGAATTTGGTTGCCGGTTCGGCCGGTGCCGTCTCTGCTTCGCGCTGTTAGGCGCTGGCCGAAAACTTCTTCTTCAACAGGGCGACCCAAGGCAGGGAGAGCCTGCCGGACGAACGCATGGTGTCGAATGTCACGCCGACCAGAATGATCACGCCGATGACGAGAGGCTGCCAATATGCATTGACGTTCAGAACGTTCATGAGGTTGGAGATGGTGGCGATCAGGGTCGCCCCGATCATCGCGCCCCAGATGGAGCCGATACCACCGAAGAGGCTGACACCACCGACGACTGCGCCTGCGATCGAGAAGAACAGCTCGTCGCCACGGCCAGCGGTCGGGTAACCCGTCATCAGGCGCGAGCCGTAGATCAGGCCACCACAAGCGCCGCAAAGGCCGGAAATCGAGTAGACGAGGATGGTGATGCGCGACGTGTTGACCCCGGCCAGGCGCGCTGCCTCGACATTGCCGCCAACGGCGAAGATGTGCGTGCCAGTCACTGTCCGCTTTATAAAGAGTGCGGCGACGACGACGGCGACAGCAAGGGCGACCACGGGGAACGGAATTCCGAACAGCTTGTACTGACCAATGAAGCGATATCCGAAGTCCATCACGCGGATGGATTCAGCACCCGTGATGATCTGCGGGATTGATGCGGCGACACCCATCATTGCAAAGGTCACGATGAAGGGAGGAACCCCCGTCTTGTCGATGATCAATCCGTTAACGGCACCCGCCAGCGCGCCGACGGCAAGCACGAGCACAGCTGCAACTGGCCAGGGCAGACCAATATATTCGATGAACACGGCGGCGATCACGCAAGTCATCGCCACGATCGAGCCACACGACAAGTCGATGCCACCGGTGAACAGGACGAAAGACTGTCCCAAGCAGAGGAAGCCGATGACCGCGCCGTTCAACAAGAGCACGAAGATGTTGGAAAACGTCAGAAAGTTCGGAGACGCGATAGCGCCGGCGATCATAACGACGAGAAGAACGAAGGCGATGCCAGTTTCGGCGGGAACTCGTATTCCCTTGCCCCCGTGCGGTTGGATCTGTGTCATGTCTGTCATTCCTTCCTCCACTCTGCAAGGGGCAGGGCTGCGCGATAGGCTCGCCGCACGTCTGCCGTCCGCGCAGCGTCTCGCTCTTGCGGTTCGGCCACGACGTCGTATTGGGGTTCCCATTGTTCGGCGATTTCGGCCGTATGGCGCCCGGTCGCTGCTGCAGCAGCCTGGACCGCAGCACCAGCCGCTGCCGCTTCGGGAAGGTCGCACGTCCAAACCTGCTTTCCGGTCAGGTCAGCCAGGATCTGGCGATATGCTTTTGACCGGGATGCACCGCCCGTGACGATCAGCCGACCACTACGCTCAAGGCCGAGCGACGCCAGATAGTCGCCGCCCTCAAGTAATCCGCAGATGACGCCTTCCACCGCAGCGCGGGCAATCTGCCCTGGCTCTACGTCGCTGCGAATTCCTGCCATTATGCCCGTCGCCTTCGGCAGGTTGGGCGTACGCTCTCCGTCAAGGAAAGGAACAAGCACAAGTCCCCTGGCGCCTGCTTCCGTTGCAAGCGCGAGGGAGTCGAACTCGTCGGTTGTCGCGCGAAGTATTCGGCGAAAGGCATCGGTGACCTTGGCCGAGTTCAGGGTGGTGATCATCGGCAGGAACGCATCGGAGGCGTCAGCGTAGCCATTGATGGCGCCTGTCGCGTCCTTGATCCCGATCGTGGTACGGCCATAAAGGGTTCCGCTCGTGCCAAAGGAGATAATCACATCACCCTCGCGGATTCCCATGCCAAGCGCGGCCGTCATGTTGTCGCCGGAACCGGCACCAACCATGGCGCCTTGCAGCGCTTCCAGACCGTCGATACGTTGGACCGGGCCGGAAGCCTCGCTCGAAGCGATGATCTCCGGAAGCACTGCCGCCCATTCGATGTTTGGCACAGCCAGATTGGCGAGTTCGAAGTCCCACGAGTTGGTGAAAGGATTGAAGTATCCGGTTCCGGACGAAACGCCGCGCTCCGACACAGCCCTTCCACTCAGCCTGTACAGAAGATAGTCCGAGGGAAGCATGATCCGGCGCGCCCTAGCAACCAGGCCAGGATACATCCGCTCCGTCCATGCGAGCTTGCTCACTGTAAGTGCTGCGGCCGGAACCGAGCCAGTTCGAGCTGCCCAATCCCTTTGCGGGAGTTTTTTCAGCAGGATTGAAGCGTCGGTGGCGGATTCCGTGTCGTTCCAGAGCTTGGCGTCGCGAAGAGGGAGCCCGTCTTCGCCGAGCATCACAAGGCCATGTCCCTGACCGCCGACCGAGATCCCCGCAATTCGCGGGAGATAGGTCGTCAATTCACCGAAAGCGGAGAGGAGCGCTTGCCACCAGGCCTCGGGCGCCTGCTCGCTGCGCGGCGGCGTCGTGGGAGGATGTGGCTTGCGGGCCTCCGCGACGACGACCCCATCTTCCAGCCGCCTCAGCACGACTGTGCACGACTGGGTGGAGGAGTCGACGCCTGCGACGAGATCGCGTTGCATCCGTTCAGCCCTCAGCGTTTTGAAGGCGCTTCAGGCTGTCTTCCGCGTCACGACCGACGGCGCCCGAGGGATGGGTGAACAGGATCTTGTCCCATCCGTACCCGCGCGCAACACGGCACACCTCGACGAGGGCGTCGGTGACAGCTGCGGTTGCCAGAGAGCTGCCTGTTGCGACGACGGCGCCCAGATCGCTGTCTGCGGGAAGCGTCAATCGGATCACATCGTTGGAAATCTGAGCCAGCGGAGACTTCGGGTCCGCGGTGATGGAAATGAGGCCCGCGCATAGCGTCTTTGCGCGTGCGCAGAAGTCGTTGAGTTCTTCCGAGCTGCCACCCTTGGAGAGCGCAAGCACGAGGTCCTCTGGTTGGAGAACGCCCAGACCACCGTGAAGACCATCGGCCGGCGGCAGGTAGAAGGCGGGGGTGCCGCCGACGGAGAGAAGATGTGCGGCCCGGCTGGCAATCGCACCAGACGTACCGCTTCCAGTGACCAGGATCTTG
>NZ_JAELTU010000573.1 GCF_016429015.1 Rhizobium sp. ASV20 | reverse complement strand
ACGCCTGCCACACTCAAGAAGCTTCTCATGGCCCTGAATGAATGCACAGAATGGGGTCGGGTTACACTCCTGTCAACTTTGGCCAATTATTCTGCTGTCGATGTAAAGGAATCGGAGCACATTTGCGAGCGTGTCACACCGCAGTTCCAGCACGTCAATCCCAGTGTCGTTTTGGCAGCCAGCAAAGTTGTATTTACCCACATGAAGTCCATCAACTCAGAGCTGGTCCGGTCGTATCTTAAGAAGATGGCGCCGCCACTTGGTAAGCCTTACCATCCATTCTAAAAGAAGGCAACTGCTAACTACAGAGCAAATAGTGTCGCTCGTCGCTTCTGCCCCAGAGGTTCAGTATGTAGCACTGAGAAATATTGATCTCCTCCTGCAAGCAAAGCCGGACATCCTTAGCAAGGAAATGCGCGTTTTTTTCTGCAAATACAA
>NZ_JAELTU010000572.1 GCF_016429015.1 Rhizobium sp. ASV20 | reverse complement strand
GGAGTAGACTGCCCGCGCGAGTGCCTAGAGCAAAGTTAGCAAGGTTCTAAAATCCAAGGAAGTGTAATTCCTACCACACGCTGTCGTTGACCTCCGCTTAGATTGCAACCGCCCGTGCCAACTTGTGTTTGATCACCAGCAGAGAGTTGGACAATGTCCTCGTCAAGGGCGCAAGTATGCAAAACCTCCCTATACCAGGATGGACTGTACTCGCTCTGAGCGACAATGTTATTTCTGATAGTCGTGTTCTGCAACCATGGCGTCTGATCGCAATACGCAATGGTTTCAGAACTAGCAGTAGCGGCACCACTCGCCAAGGGGATTTCACCCAAGATGCATCTCAGCAAGCTGGACTTGCCGCACCCAACAGGACCAATAAACATGCTAACCTGATGTCTGTCTCTTATACACATCTCCGAGCCCACGAGACATCGGCGA
>NZ_JAELTU010000571.1 GCF_016429015.1 Rhizobium sp. ASV20 | reverse complement strand
GCTTTCAGCTATGCTGGAAAAGTACGAACCGAGGGCGGTAGGGCTTAACGGATTGTCCGTTGTAAACCGCCCATTGGCTCTATCTCCACAGCTGCAAACCAGTGAGCCTTCGAGCGAGCTGGCAGAGCCGATTTTACTAAGGCGAGATCCGCCACCGTATGCCGCAGCAAACTTCGATGCTGGCCCCGAAGTATCCGATGTTGCGCCGTTTACCGAGCACTTTCATTTCGTCCCCTGCGTTACAATGGAGCAAGCACGATGCGTGATCTCGGATGTCGTGTCGGGTCTAGAATGCCTACATGCGCATGGTGTTATCCACAGAGACATTAAGCCAGATAATCTCTTGTGGACGAAAGAATATCGAATTAAAATTGCGGATTTTAGCTCCTCATTTGTAGGCCCATCTTTCCACAGTGGGCAATCTGGCGGTCATTTTGCTT
>NZ_JAELTU010000570.1 GCF_016429015.1 Rhizobium sp. ASV20 | reverse complement strand
ACACTGTTCTGTGATACCCTCTAGCGGCTGAAACGAGTAATGTGTGCTGGATTCCAGCAGACGGAGAAGAACCTTTACGACGGACGCGGCAATGCGGCTCCGTTCAAAATTCACAAGCGGAGCCGAAATTGGAGAGCTTGCAATTTCAGATGGCCGTTGGGCGTTATACAAGAGGTCATGTGTATAAATGCCTACAAATGGAATGCAGCCGTTATCCGAGCCAGTTTCCATCTCGGCACGGAGGTTGAAAAAGTTTCTTGTCGGCGTAACGAGGGTTTCGAGATCGGCAAGCGTCCTCATGTCGTGAGCAGGAACCATATTCCACGTCTTCGACAGGCGCGCCACTTCGTTGCTTGACAGGGCGATCGTGAGCTGGGCAAGTGTGGCAAAATTCCGGTACCGACGGCAGTGGGCGGCAATGTGAATCATCTTGATGATGC
>NZ_JAELTU010000569.1 GCF_016429015.1 Rhizobium sp. ASV20 | reverse complement strand
GTTTCATAGCGGCTAATGTCCACGGGTACCGACTCGGCACCGACCATTAGTCGATTATTGGCAGCATGACTTTTTGACATGCCGATTGGCCGATTAAAGCTACAGCTACAGATGCAGCCTACAACTTTCTTACCACGTCACGCGTCAGCCGGTGTCCGAAGTATTATTTGCTTGGACGATCGCTAGTCGGAGAAGATATGGGAGAGAGGCATCCGTGTTGGTTTGCATCAGAGGGCGCAGACAAGTTGGATGTACCGGGCCGGGAGACGGCAGCTGAAATTTTATTATTATTATAACCCCAATCCAAGACTTATCACAACCTAACCAATTACATAGTTGTACTCTACCATGCTCGTGTCTTAGAGTGCCGCGATTTGCGCTGATGCAGTCCACGTATGGCGATATGTCTTTCAGCCGCTGATTAAGGCTTGCCCCATGATA
>NZ_JAELTU010000568.1 GCF_016429015.1 Rhizobium sp. ASV20 | reverse complement strand
AGTCGTCATCGCTCCTCCACCTCACTTTTGAATTGTTTCATCAATCCTGCAGACAAAGTGTCTATTCAACGTCGACCTGCTTCCCTTAGGACCTTTTGAGTTTCAAGGCATACACTTGAGCTCTCGTGCGACATTGTCACTCACCTTTAGCGACGACGTGTTAGCATCTTCTCCCGGACGAGGCCGCAGACGACCTTCAACATCATCGCAACCATGGCTGATTCGGGCAATGCTCCTAAGCCAAGCAGCAGCGTCAAGCTGGTCCTTCTCGGCGAGGCTGCAGTCGGAAAGGTGCTTTTACTGTGTCTCAGAAAGATGATGCACAACATGCTAACTACTTTTGCGTAGTCTTCGCTGGTTTTGCGGTTCGTAAATAACGACTTCCAGGAGAACAAGGAGCCCACCATCGGCGGTAGGTTTAAGCCAAACTCTGTATGCCAC
>NZ_JAELTU010000567.1 GCF_016429015.1 Rhizobium sp. ASV20 | reverse complement strand
GGTTAGCGATAACAGGCCATTCATTCTTCATTTACCAAGAGAAAGAGGGCTTGAGAAACAAGTTGCGACGACAGATGGAAGTGATCGCATACTTCGGAATGCGAGCAGGACAGAAACTTACGGAAGCTCCAGACATTGTAGGCACCTAGCACGAGGGCCAGAGGAACGGCATAGATGACCCAATCCCACTTGACAACAGCCGTGCCAAGAACAAGAAGGAACCCGGGCACATAGACATAGTCAATGTACTGACGGGCAAACCATGATACTTCGTCCGACATGTTGGGCAAGCCCCCCTTTTGGCAGGATGCGCCGAAGGATAGGGCAACGGACTGACGACGTGAGGGCGGGCGAGTCGAACAAGGGTCGCGCGGGCAAAGGAAAACCAATAGGCGTTCCTTTGAATTGTACTCGTAAATATGCCGGCGATGAGACGGGGAA
>NZ_JAELTU010000058.1 GCF_016429015.1 Rhizobium sp. ASV20 | reverse complement strand
CTTCAACACTCGGGACACGCAGCGCGCGGGCGATTTTCTTGATCGGGCTAAACATTATCTTCTCTCATCTCTGTTTCGTTTCTTCGATGACCAGAAGATAGGCGCAGCAAAGGTTAATTACCAGCTCTCTAAAATAGACACAGGCATGCATAAAACACATACCTATCCGGAAAGCTGCTCGTTTTTGGTCATAAAATGATCACAAAATATGCATGCCGCACTAGATCAGTGCGCGACGCCGAATGGCGTCACTCATAAAGCCGCTTTACGGTGGCGATACAATCGAGTTCCTTGAGCTGCACCAGCAGCTGGTTCAACTGGCGCAGATCCCAGACCTCGACATCCAAAGCCATCTCGGTGAAGTCGGCTGCGACGCGAGCAGTGTTCAGAACGCGGATATTGACGTCGACGTCGGCGACAGTCTGCGCGACCTTTGCCAAGGTGCCGGGCTCGTTCAGGGCGTTGATCAGCACTCGCGCCGCGAAACGGGACTTGTTGGCTTCATCCAAATCCCAGCGCACGTCGATCCAGCGTTCCGGTTCATCATCGAACCGCTGCAGGATGGGCGACTGGATCGGATATATGGTGATCCCCTTGCCCTTCTCCATGATGCCGACGATACGATCGCCGGGGACGGCGCCAGTCGGTGCAAAATGCACCTCGACATTGGCGGCCAAACCGCGGATCGGCGGCGTTTCAACGCCGTCGGCGAGATCGGCCTTGTTCTTACCGGGGATCTTGAAAATCATGCCGGAGGCGCTGTGGACATTGAACCAGCCTTCGTCGCCGGCCGGCTTGACGGTGACGCGCTCGTCCTGATGGTCGGGATAGACGGCGCGCAGTACGTCGAGCGACGACATCTCCCCGCGCCCGACGGCGGCGATGGCATCTTCCACATCCTTCTGACCGAGACGGTGCAGCGCTGGCTTCAATGCATCCCGCGAGAATACCTTCCCGGCACGCTCGAAGGTGCGCTCCAGGATGCGATGGCCAAGCCCGGCATATTGCTTGCGTATGGCGAGCCGGGTCGCTCGGCGAATGGCGGCGCGCGCCTTGCCGGTGACGACAATCTCCTCCCAGGCAGCCGGAGGCACCTGCACGCCTGAGCGGATGATTTCGACTTCGTCACCATTGGTCAACCGCGTCACCAACGGCATGATGCGGCCGTTGATCTTGGCCCCGACGGTGGTATCCCCGATATTGGTGTGGACGGCATAGGCGAAGTCGATCGGCGTGGCACCGCGTGGCAGAGCAATCAGCTTGCCCTTGGGCGTGAAGCAGAAGACCTGATCCTGGAACAGCTCAAGCTTCGTATGCTCAAGGAACTCCTCGGGGCTGTCACCCTCGGCCAGCGCCTCGATGGTGTGACGTAGCCAGGAATAGGCGCTGCTTTCCTTGGAAAGAACGTCGCCATCGCCATTGTTGCTTGCGCCGTCCTTGTAGAGCGTGTGAGCGGCAATACCGAATTCGGCGATCTCATGCATGCGCTTGGTGCGGATCTGCAGCTCGATGCGCTGGCTGGATGGGCCGACGATCGTGGTGTGCAGCGACCGATAGTCGTTCTGCTTCGGCGTCGAAATATAGTCCTTGAAGCGACCGGGCACGACGCGCCAGCGGGTGTGCACGATGCCAAGCGCGCGATAGCAGGACGGGATATCGTCGACGAGAAGGCGGAACCCGTAGATGTCTGAAAGCTGCTCGAAAGAGAGCGATTTCGACTGCATCTTGCGGAAGACCGAGTAAGGGCTCTTCAACCTGCCTTTGACCATGGCATTGGCAAGGCCGTTGGCGACGAGGAGGTCGCGCAACTCGGTTTCGATCTTCTTGACGAGACCCTCGTTGCGCCGCGACAGCTCCTCCAGCCGCTTGGTGACAGTGTCATGCGCCTCCGGGTTGATATGACGGAAGGAGAGCTCTTCAAGCTCCTCGCGCATGTCCTGCATGCCCATGCGGCCGGCGAGCGGCGCATAGATTTCCATCGTCTCTTCGGAAATGCGGGCGCGCTTCTCCGGCGACATATGATCGAGCGTGCGCATATTGTGCAGACGATCGGCAAGCTTCACCAGAAGCACGCGAACATCGTCGGAAATGGCAAGCAGCAGCTTGCGCAGGTTTTCGGCCTGCTTCGCCTTCTTGGTAACGAGATCGATCTTCTTGATCTTCGTCAGCCCTTCGACCAGACGCCCGATGTCCTCGCCGAACAATTCGTCGATCTCGGCGCGCGTCGCAGTCGTATCCTCGATGGTATCATGGAGAAGGGCGACCGCGATAGTCGATTCGTCCAGACGCATGTCGGTCAGAATGGCGGCAACTTCGAGGGGATGGGAGATATAGGGATCGCCGCTTGCGCGCTTCTGCTGCCCATGCTTCTGCATCGCATAAACATAAGCCTTGTTGAGCAGCGCCTCGTTGGCATCGGGCTTGTACTTCTGCACCCGCTCAACAAGCTCATATTGCCGCATCATTCCAAGGCTACTCCCGCCAAAACAAAAGCGCGCCAGTCATCTGACCGGCGCACGCATCCCCTCATCATATCGCTCCTGCCCGGAGCATCAAGGTCGACGATCAGTAATCGTCGCTTTTTTCCGGCGGAACAAGGCCTTCGATGCCGGCGAGCAGTTCTTCTTCCGACATCTGGTCGAAAGTAACGGCTTCCGGAGCATCTTCTTCCTCTTCGCTGGAAGCGGAAGCGCCACCGGTTGCCAGCAGGCTTGCCGGATCGGGCTCGGGCTCATCCACTTCGACATGCTTCTGCAGCGAATGGATCAGGTCTTCCTTGAGATCGTCGGGCGACAGCGTCTCATCGGCAATTTCGCGCAGCGCAACGACCGGGTTCTTGTCGTTGTCGCGGTCGATGGTGATCGAGGAACCCTGCGAAATCAGGCGGGCACGATGGCTGGCAAGCAGCACGAGCTCGAACCGGTTCTCAACTTTATCAATGCAATCTTCTACTGTGACACGGGCCATTGCCTGTCCTTTGCGGTCGTGATGTCGTCATCATGTCTCGGAGTAGCACGCCGATACAAGCAAACGATGGCAAATTCAAGTTTTTCCTGTTTGAGCGCCTGCGCGCCATCCCAGAAAGTGCTAAAATTACCCTAGACAAATGATGCATTCTACCTAAGATTGCTTGGAATATCGCCGATCGTGCCCTAAATCTCGAATATATGAATAATTCATAAAGTAATTCGGATTATTCTGCGACGCTGTACAAGGCATTGTTTTAGCTTACCTTTGAATAAAAAGATTACGTTTTTGTAACAGTGGATATGTAAGCGATGTTTGACCCACGCGAGAAAATTGCACTTTTTATAGACGGCGCCAATCTCTACGCTGCATCCAAGAGCCTCGGCTTTGACATCGACTACCGCAAGCTCCTGAAAGCGTTCCAGAAACGTGGATACCTGCTTCGCGCCTATTACTATACGGCCCTCATCGAAGATCAGGAATATTCTTCTATACGCCCACTGATCGATTGGCTCGACTATAACGGCTACAAGGTCATTACCAAGCCGGCCAAGGAATTTACCGACTCCATGGGTCGCCGCAAGATCAAGGGCAACATGGACATCGAGCTCGCCATCGACGCCATGGAGCAATCCGAGACTGTCGATCATCTGGTGATCTTCTCGGGCGATGGCGACTTCACGACATTGGTGGAAGCGTTGCAGCGCCGCGGCCGCAAGGTTTCGGTCATTTCGACCATGGCGACCCAACCGCCCATGATTGCCGACGATCTGCGCCGTCAAGCCGATCACTTCATCGACCTGGTATCGCTCAAAGCAGAGATCGGTCGCGAACCTTCCGAACGGACCCATCGCACCGCGGATGTCTCTCACACGGAAGCCGATGCCGAGCAATAGAGCTGGGTCGTTCGTCGCCCGCGGCTTTTGAAATCACGCCTTGACCGTTGCTACGCCTGTATCCGATCGGCCCCGGCCAAATGCCAAGCGGCTGAGTATTCCGACCGGCCCGCTGCTATTTCAGCCGTTGTCTTTCAACAGACGGCTCTTCTGCCGGTTCCAATCGCGCTCCTTCTCGGCCTCGCGCTTATCGTGAAGCTTCTTACCCTTGGCGAGCGCCAACTCAAGCTTTGCACGACCACTATCGTTGAAGTAGATCTTCAACGGCACCAGCGTCATGCCCTCGCGATTGATAGCCGAGCGCAACCGGCCGATCTCGCGACCGGAAAGCAGCAATTTGCGGCGGCGGCGCGGTTCATGATTGAAGCGATTCGCCTGCAGATATTCCGGCAAGTAAGAATTGATCAGCCAAATCTCACCATCTTCGTCCGAGGCGTAGGATTCGGCGATATTGGCCTTGCCTTCGCGCAATGACTTGACCTCCGTGCCCTTGAGCACGAGACCTGCTTCATAGGTGTCGATGATCTCGTAGTTGAAACGCGCCTTGCGGTTCTCCGCCACGATCTTGTTCACCACGCGCTGGCTGCCTTTAGGGGCCATGATTCTTCTTCTTTTCTTTTGTCATTCCGGCAGCGGCCAGAGGCGCGCCAAGTTTCTACACTCTAAATAAGCGAGACCGCTCTCCTTGTGAAGAGAGCGGTCTCGCAGAGTTTTGGCAATGGATTGCAATCAGCCTCAGTTCAGCAGGCCGGCATGACGCATGGCCGCATCGATCGCAGCTTCCGTGCTGGGTTCCAGCGTCGATAGCAGCGGCGAGCGGACATTGCGGCTCATGCGGCCGAGACGGGAAAGACCATATTTTGCGCCGCAAAGACCGGGCTCAAGGAAGATCGCCTTGTGCAGCGGCATCAGACGGTCCTGATATTCCAGCGCCTTGGCATAATCGCCGGCAAGCGTCGCCGCCTGGAACTCGGCACAGAGGCGCGGCGCGATGTTGGCCGTCACCGAAATGCAGCCGATGCCGCCATGAGCATTAAAGCCAAGCGCGGTCGCATCCTCACCGGAAAGCTGGTGGAAATCGCGGCCGCAGGTCATGCGCTGCTCGGAAACCCGTTCGATCTTGCCGGTTGCATCCTTCACACCAACGATGTTGGCATAGGCCTTGGCGAGCGCGCCCATCGTCTCCGGCGTCATGTCCACAACCGAGCGGCCTGGAATATTGTAGATATAGATCGGCACCTTCACCGCTTCTGCAACGGCGGCGAAATGGGCGTACAGCCCCTTCTGCGTCGGCTTGTTATAATAGGGCGTGACCACCAGGACAGCGTTGGCGCCGACTTTTTCGGCGTGCTGGGCAAGCTCGATCGCTTCGCGCGTGTTGTTCGAGCCTGCGCCCGCCATGACCGGAACGCGCTTGTTTGCCACTTCGATGCAAAGCTCGACAACGCGCTTGTGCTCGTCATGCGACAAGGTCGGCGATTCACCCGTCGTACCCACGGGCACCAAGCCGCGGCTACCCTCTTTTATCTGCCACTCGACGTGGGAGGCGAAAGAAGCCTCGTCAAACTTGCCGGCGTCAGTAAAGGGTGTAACAAGTGCGGGAATGGACCCCTGGAACATACAAGTCTCCTAGCGGCGCTGCCTTCATGCTTAAGCCGCAATCCATGGTTATGAATCCGCGCACCATAAAGCGCCGGCTTGACGGGGACAAGCGCGCTTTGATTGGTGAGGGGCAGTTTCCGATATGATAATTGATTGAAATTCGGACCGCCGGTAAGGTTTCGTTAATGTTACGTTAGGCAAATGGAAAGGGCCTGATTGTTTTGTGAGTAGCCGGATGAAAAGACCTGTGATGATCTGGACCGCCGTAGGGTTGGCGGTCGCATGGGGCGCTTTTGCGTCTCAACCCTCCGGCCAGCAGACAACGAACCGCACCGATGTTGCCATGTCGGTGCCGGATCCCATAAACACGGCCTCGATACCGCGTGGCACCGCCATCGCCCCCCTCAGTGGCGACTTGAAAGCCGGCCTGGACGCGCTCTCGAACAAGAACCCCATGCAGGCGCTCGCCATCCGCAACAGCATGCGCGAAGGGACGCTCGACCGCCACATTCTGACGTGGGCGATCGCAACATCCGGCCAGCAGGGCATTCCTTCCGGCGAGATTGCTGCCGCAGCGCGCGAACTTGTCGGTTGGCCGGGCCTTAGCAGCCTCCGTGCGAACTCGGAGCGGGCGCTCTACGTCGAAAATCCGTCCACGGAACAAATTCTCGCCGCCTTCGGCAGCACCCAACCGGAAACCGTAGAAGGCTCGGTAATCCTGTCGCGGGCGCTCGTTGCTCGTGGCTCCGCGTCGCAAGCCGCGAAACTGATCCGTAAGATCTGGCGCACCGAGGCGCTGGACAAGTCTTTCGAAGACAAGATTCTCGCTGAATTCGCTGCGCTGTTGTCCCCTGCCGATCACAAGGCGCGCATGGACTTCCTGCTTTACCGCGACCGGACCGCCCAGGCGAAACGCTTCGGCGACCTCGGGAAAGCGCAGTCGCTCTACAAGGCCTGGGCTGCCGTCAATGACCGTTCGAGCAAGGCCGATGGGTTGATTGCGGCGATCGACGCGCAATGGCGCAAGGATCCGGCCTATCTCTACATGCGCATCAAGAACCTGCGTCGGCAGAACAAATACGACGATGCCGCCAACCTGCTCGGGCAGATGCCGCGGGATCGCAGCGTCCTGGTCAGCCCCGGCCAATGGTGGAACGAGCAGCGGATCGTCAGCCGCGGGCTGGTGGATCAGGGCGACTTCAAGGATGCCTATCGCGTCGTCGACGCCAGTGTCGCGGAAAGCCCGCAGGATGTCGGTGAGGCCGAATTTCATGCCGGTTGGTATGCTCTGCGTGGTCTACAGGACGGAGCGAGCGCGTCAGGCCATTTCCGCAAGATCCTGCAAGTGTCGAACGGGCCGATCTCACAGTCCCGCGGCTGGTACTGGCTGGGACGAGCAGCCGAAGCGGGTGGCCCGGGCAAGGCAGCCGATTTCTATGCCAAGGCCGCGGCCTATCCCAGCACGTTCTATGGCCAACTTGCCGCCGAAAAACTTGGCCGGCGAACGCTGAACGTCACCTACCCTTCCCCCTCGACCGCCGATCGCCAGCTGTTTCAGGCACGCGAGGCGGTGCAGGCAATTTCGCGGCTCGAAGCGGCGGGACACGGGTGGCGCGCCGAGGCAATCTACCGCGCATTGGCACGACAGCTGGACAGCCCCGGTGAAATCGCCTTGCTGGCAGCCCAGGCAGAGCGCTCCGGCAATCATCAGCTGTCGCTGCAGATCGGCAAGATCGCCTATGGCCGCGGTGTCGATGTCGCCGCGCTCGCCTTCCCGATCGGCGTCATTCCACAGAACGCCAATATCTCCGGCTCAGGCAAGGCCCTTGCCTATGCCATTGCTCGCCAGGAAAGCGCCTTCAATCCGGCGGCGGTCTCCTCAGCCAATGCGCGCGGCCTGTTGCAGTTGCTGCCGAAGACGGCCAAGGCGGTCGCTGGCCGGCACGGCATAGCCTATTCCGCCGAAAAGCTGACGCAGGATGCCGGCTACAACGCCACGCTTGGAGCTCACTATCTCGGCGAGCAGATCGACACGTTCGGCGGCTCCTACATTCTTACCTTCATTGCCTACAATGCCGGCCCGAACAAGGTTCCCGAATGGATCGCCCGCTACGGCGACCCGCGCGGCAAGTCGCTCGACAACGTCATCGATTGGATAGAGCGAATCCCCTTCCCCGAGACGCGCAACTATGTCCAACGCGTCATGGAGAACTATCAGGTCTACAAGGCCAGGCTCGGGCAGAAGACCGATATCGTCAGCGATCTCGTCAACGGCCGCACCTGATCCAGCCGGCGCTCTCGGCTGCGGTTGTGCAGGCCGCTGGATTGGCGCTACATTTCTCGTGATATCCCAAGCACGAGGCATGATGCATGCGCAGCGATGATGAAAACGGATTCCTTGTTCGAACAATAGCGGCCGAGGACGGCCTGAAGCTTTATGCCCGAGACTATATCGGCGATGAGCAGGCTACGCGGGCGCGCCCGCCGATCATCTGCCTCCCGGGCCTGACGCGCAACTCGCGCGACTTTCACCAATTGGCGATGCTCTTGGCGCATCATCCTGAAGCGCCCTACAGGGTATTGACGCTCGACGCCCGCGGGCGCGGCCGGTCCGAACGCGATGCCGACAAATCCCACTACAATCTCCTGGTCGAAGCCCAGGACGTCGTTCGCCTATGCGCAACGCTTCACATCCAGCAAGCCGTTTTCATTGGCACCTCGCGCGGCGGCCTCGTCATGCATCTTCTCGCCGCCAACAGTCCGGATCTTTTGAAGGCGGCTATTCTCAACGATATCGGACCGGTGATTGAAAAGCCGGGCCTCGTCGAAATCCGCGATTACCTCAATCGAGACAGAAAGCCAGTCGACCGGGACGATGCCGTTGCCATTCTGCGAGAGAATCACGAGGCTGCGTTCACGGCGCTCAGCGACGACGACTGGCGGGATATGGCCGCCGCGATCTATAGCTTCAGTGACGGCAAACCCGTGGCCGATTATGACCCTGCCATCGCGCAACAGCTGCTATCACTTGACCTTGAAGCGCCACTTGCGGACCTGTGGCCGCAATTCGAGGGTTTCAGCGAACTTCCACTGATGGTGATTCGCGGTGAAAACACCAAGCTGCTGAGCATGCGCACCATCGAAGATATGGCGCGCCGACATCCAGGCATGGTCATCAAATCAATCGCTGACCAAGGTCACGCCCCGCTCCTGCATATCGGCGATACCCCTGAAGCCATTCGGCGCTTTCTCTCGGCGCTCTGAGGCAAGCAGGTCGGCTTTTGGAGCAGCGCACAATAAAAAGGCCCGGTTGGGAAAACCGGGCCTGTCCTCTTCCGATCGGAGGTCAGATCGGAAAATTTGTCGACTTCGTATCCGCTGACCGGATTAGAAGCTGCGCTGGAAGCGGAGGATACCAGCCCACTGATCCTGGTTCACAGAATCGAAGTTGGTGTAGGTGACTTCCGGCTCGATGAGCAGGTTCTTAACCGGGTTCCACTTGACGTTCGTGGTAGCTTCGAAAATCTTGGAGTCGGTGTAAGCAAGCTGAACATTCCACTTCAGCTTTTCGTTGATCGGAACGCTGACGCCGCCCCAAACAGCCCAGTCACCCCAGCCGCAGAGATCGCCACGGCCAACCGGGCAAGCAGATGCGTTCAGGTTCGAACCGGCATACTGGTTCAGCTTCTTGCCGTCGGTGTTGTAGCCACCCATCAAGAAGGCCTTGAAGACGCCGAAGTCGGCATCGATACGAGCCTTGACAGCGCCTTCTTCGACGATCGAGTCGTAACCGCCGACGACCTTGAAGCCGAAGTTGCCAGCCTTGTAGCCGATACCGGCAACAGCGTTCGGAGCGTAGTGGTTAGCCTTCGACTGAACCCAAGCGCCGCCGTAGGACGAAGCGTCCGAACCCGAGTTGCTGTCTTCGAGCGAAACGACAGCCGTAAAGCCGTTGCCTGCATCGTAGTTGTAGGTCAACTGGTTCAGTTCGTACGGGCCGTCATAGATCACGTCGTCGTTGATGACGTCGCCGGCGTAGCCGGTGTACAGGTTGTACTGCGAGTCCTGCTTACCAACGAGGAAACCGCCGAGGCTGATGTTGGCCCAGAGCAGCTTGGTGGTGGTGGCGTTACCGTCGTTCCAGTCGAAACGATAAACCGTGTTCGTCTTCAGCGGGCCGTATTCGGTGTCCGAAGCGGTGTCGATGCTGAGCTGAGCGCGGGTATGCCAGTACGTGCCGCGGTCACCGCCAGGGCCTGGATTGTAGGCATTGTACCAGCCGCCTTCGGTACGGACCATGCCGCCGATCTTGAGGCAGGTTTCGGTGCCCGGAATGAAGAAGTAGCCAGCACCGTATGCGTCGCAGATGCGAACGTATTCCATCGGCTCCGGCTCGGCAGCAACGATTGCGTCGGCTGCGTGAGCACCGGATACTGCTGCCAGCGCAGCAGCGGAGCCGAGAAGAAGGCTCTTGATGTTCATTAGAAACTCCAGTTTCAATATGAATTAGGTACGAGAAATCACGCCGAAAAAATCGACGCGCCCCACCCCACCTAGTTTTTAAAGTTGACCCCTGATCTGGGAGAAGCAAGACGATAAGCCTTGCTTCTGATTTGGAACCTACAGATCGTTTTTTTCAGAGCAATATCAGATACAAACTATCGGCATTTGTGACGCGCGTTTCAAACAGTGCGTTGCACAAAAATCACGTCGTAAAACTGTCACACATTAAAGTATTTGAAGTGATTTTCTACTTGAAATTACATGGAAAATACATGCAACCATTGGGGAATTCCCGCGGCGAAAAGTTTACAACGTAGGAAGCGACCAACTCAGCTTCGCAATACTCACAAAATCGCCGAACAATCCATGACGCAGAAAAGCCCGACCTTTCGGCCGGGCTTTTCTTCTCTCAAATGAGAAATCTCAACTGACCAAAGTCAGATCAGATTAGAAGGTACGCTCGAAGCGGAGGATACCGGCCCACTGGTCTTCGTTGATCTTGTCCCAGTTGGTGTAAGAAACTTCCGGCTCGATGAGCAGGTTCTTAACCGGGTTCCACTTGACGTTGGTGGTAGCGGCAAAGGTCTTGTTGTCGGTGTAAGCGAGCTGAACGTTCCACTTCAGCTTTTCGTTGATCGGAACGCTTGCGCCGCCCCAAAGAGCCCAGTCGCCCCAGCCGATCGTAGCTGCATCGCCACCGCCGTTGGAACCAGCATACTTGTTCAACTTGCTGCCGTCGGTGTTCCAGCCGCCCATCAAGAAGGCCGAGAATGCGCCGAAGTCAGCGTCAACGCGAGCCTTGATAGCGCCTTCTTCAACGATCGAGTCGTAACCGCCGACGACCTTGAATGCCCATGCGCCAGACTTGAAGCCAACACCGGCGACAACGTCAGGAGCGTAGTGGTTCGAGCTGTCTTCACCGTTAGCGCCAGTAGCGCCAGCGCCGGAGTTGCTGTCTTCAACCGAGATCACAGCCGTGAAGCCGTTGCCGGCGTCGTAGTTGTAGGTGATCTGGTTCAGTTCGTACGGGCCGTCATAGACCACGTCGTCGTTGATGACGTCGCCGGCATAACCGGTGAATACGTTGAACTGCGAGTCTTCCTTACCAACGAGGAAGCCACCGAGGCTGATGCTGGCGTGCAGCAGGTTGGTCGCGGTCGCGTTGCCGTCGTTCCAGTCCCAACGCAGTTCGGTGTTGGTCTTCAGCGGGCCGTATTCGGTGTCCGAAGCCGTCTGCAGACGCAGCTCAGCACGGGTGTGCCACTTGGTGCCGAAGTGAGTGTTGGGGTTGTAAGGGTCGTACCACTGACCTTCGGTACGAACCTTGCCGCCGATCTTGAGGCAGGTTTCGGTGCCTGGAATGAAGAAGTAGCCAGCGCCGTATGCATCGCAGATGCGAACGTATTCAAGCGGCTCCGGCTCAGCAGCAACGATTGCGTCAGCTGCGTGAGCGCCGGAAACTGCTGCAAGCGCAGCAGCGGAGCCCAGAAGAAGGCTCTTGATGTTCATATTGACCTCCAGTCAAAGTTTTTATCGAGAATAAGAACTACCCGAAGGTATTCCCTGTCCTATCCTCGCGTTTCAAGAAGTGGACGATCAATCGCCCTCGCTTCCGAGAGTGAAAATACAAGACGCGCTCTGTCACGCAATCGACATCTTCTCAGAAAGGGGGATTTGCGCGAGCCTTCCGTGAGCCCTGTTGCCGAAAGGACACAAAACGACGATGGCGCAGCAATGCTGGTTTATACTTCGTTAAGAAAATCCTTAATCTACGGGCACTTATACAATGACTCCGGATGTCACCCAAGAAACGGGATGCGGCTCGAACGCAGTCATCGCACGAGAAAACAAGGGATTCAGCAATGAAGGGAGCACCAATTGCGCTCCTTGCCATACAAATCGAAGGTAGCAGGGCGCCCCGGTGCCGCTCGCCTTATGTCCCGAATCGATGCACGTGCCCGGATGATTCTCTCTTGCCTCTTTCGAGATCGCAGGACGAACGGTGCTCAGGGGAGCCGCCGGCACAACCAAGCAAGGCAACTGGGAAGAATCGATTAAGCGGAAGACCGTACGTCACAGGATGTCGTCAGAAAGATAAACCCAGGCTTGATGCGGGGCGGCTGCTTCATGGCTGAGATTGAAATGGCGGAGAAGATGGGATTCGAACCCACGATACCATTTCTGGTATACTCCCTTAGCAGGGGAGCGCCTTCGACCACTCGGCCACCTCTCCGGTGCGGCCCTGATAGGGCCATTCATTTATCGACGCAAGCGCTTTTTCGCCTTCCCCCACCTTCTTTCCAATAAACCGCGATGGCCGGCTGCTGAATTCCCCAGGCTTTGAAGGCGCGAAGCTGGTTTTGATCTTGCGCACATCGTGCCGCAAAACGGCACGACGCTTTTGCGGCACGCTTTAGGCCAGGAGCTGCTTGAGGTCTGCCGCCGGATCCGAGAGAATCACCCTGGATGGATTAATGCCCGCTTCCAAAAGCTTCTTGCCGGTCACATAGGCCTTTGCATCGTTTACGGCGTCGACGGCGATGAAGCGGCCCTGCTTGAAATACCAGACAGACGCTGCCCCTTCGCGCGCGCCCGGGCGCAGCAGTGTCTCGTCATAGCCAAGATTGAAGCCGGCAATCTGCAGCTTCACATCATATTGATCCGACCAGAACCAAGGCTTTGGATCGTAGGCTGTATCACCACCGGCAATGATCTCGGCTGCAGCGTCCGCCTGGTCCACCGCGTTCTGCACCGATTCCAACCGAATTCGCGTGCCTTCCCACGGCAGTTCGACGCAATCGCCCATGGCGAAGATGGATGGATCGGAGGTGCGGGCAAACGAATCGACAACAATGCCGTTACCGACTTCCAAGCCTGCTTCCTTGGCGAGCCTGTCGTTCGGAGCAACCCCAATACCCACCACGACGAAGTCGACATCGATAGTCGTTCCATCCGAAAGCTCGGCGGCGGCGACATGACCATTGCGACCGACGAGCTGCTTCAGCCCCGTCTTCTCGCGAATGACGACATCGTGTTTCTGATGGATCGCCCTGAATATATCGGCCGTCTCCTTCGCCGCGACCCGCTGCAGAATACGGTCGCTCATTTCAATAAGGGTAACTTCAAGGCCGCGATGGCGCGCGACGGCTGCCGCCTCCAGGCCGATATACCCGCCACCGATGATAAGGACCCGACGACCGGGGCGCATCTCTTCGGCAAGGAGATCGGCATCACGCTTGTCACGAGCGACGTAAACGCCTTCCAGGGCGCCGCCGACGGAAGGTGGAAGACGACGCGGCGTGGAGCCGGTGGCCAAAGCCAGCGTCTCATATTCCAGCCTGGAACCGTCCTGCATGACAATCTGCTTTGAGGCGCGGTCGATCTGCTCGACCCATGTGGACAAACGGATCTCGACATTGTTATCGGCGTACCATTGTTCCGGGCGAAACAGCAGCCGATCGAAGCTCATCTCGCCGAGGAGGTACTTTTTGGTCAGGGGCGGCCGTTGGTAGGGCAGGCTCTCCTCAGCACCCGCGATGGTGATGGGCCTTGTATCACCAAGCGCCCGCAATTTGGCTGCGAGAGCAAAGCCCGCCTGCCCGGCCCCGACAATGACCAATCTGCCCGTCACGATCCGTACTCCATATTGTTATTATGGCATACCCTGCGCCTTCCGACAGAAGGGCATGCTTATGGGCCTCAGGGGTAACGCCTACATCTGTCAGCGTCAACAACGGCTGACCCTGCACCCCGGATCGGGAGAAAGTTAGGCCGAACTATTATTCGGCGATCTCGACCCAGCGCCGCTCATGGAAGGACCGAGCCATGGCATGCACAGATTTCTCGATGCGCAGGCCGTCTGCGAAATCGACGACCGACG
This sequence comes from Rhizobium sp. ASV20, assembly GCF_016429015.1. GTDB lineage: Bacteria > Pseudomonadota > Alphaproteobacteria > Rhizobiales > Rhizobiaceae > Rhizobium. The sequence goes on along the minus strand of NZ_JAELTU010000058.1, from coordinate 25,715 downwards.
CAGTGTCACCGGAAATTGCACGGATCAACTCGCGGCATTCGATAATCTTGAGGTCATTGAAGCCAAGGCCGTGGCCTGGCGCGGGAATGAAGCGGTCGTAGGGCTTGTGAGCCGGGGCGGCCAGCACCTTGCGAAAGCCCTGTTCGCTGTCCCTGCCCTCGGCCTGATAGAGCTCGAATTCGTTCATGCGCTCCTGATCGTAGGAGATCGAGCCCTTGGAGCCGAAGATCTGTAAGGCTATTCTTCCCTTTCGGCCCCAGGCCGAGCGATTGGCCATGAGGACTGCGGAGACGCCGCCGCCTAGCCGCATCAGCACATTGGCGAGATCGTGGTTCTCTACGGCGCGGCTGCCGCCGTCCTTCAATGGCCGCTCGGCATAGGGCTTCACCATATCGGTGATGACGGCCTCGACATGCCCAAACAGGAACCAGAGCAGCGAAAGCGGATGCACGGCGAAATCATCCAAAGCACCGTAGCCGGAGGCGAGTTCGCTCTTCCAATAGAAGAGACCGTTCGGATCGGCCATGAAATCTTCGTCCATCTCGACGCGAACGTGATTGATGGCACCAATCGCGCCGTTATCGATCAGCGACTTGATGTGCCGCATGACGGGGTTCTGAATATAGTTGTAACCAAGAATGGCGACCTTGCCCGAGGCCCTGGCCGCAGCGAGCATACGCTCGGCATCATCATAGGCTGGCGCCATCGGCTTTTCGCACCAGACATGTTTTCCGGCCTGAAGCGCGGCAATCGCCATTTCGGGATGGAACTGATTGGGTGTGGTGACGGAGACGACATCAACCTCGGGATCGGCAATAAGGTCACGCCAGTTGGCCGTTGCCCTCTCGAAGCCGAATTCATCGCCACGCACTTTTGCCAGATCGGCATTTGCTTCGGCGAGATGAACGAGGCGAGGCCGCGCCACGTCACCGAACACGGTCTTGACCGCATTCCATGCCAGCGCATGGCATTTACCCATATAGCCTGTACCGATCAGTCCCACGCCCAATGGCTTCATTTGCCTGTTCTCCTCCACTTCCACCCGAAGCGAAGCCATTTTTGGAATGTTTAGACCGTTTTGGCAAGCGCACTCTCTTGCCTCATCGAGCCAAACCTAGATGAATCTTCAAATTTATCTTTTTAAATTATATACTTAAAAATATTGGTGCCGAACAAATCGAAATCCGCTATCGTTGCAAATATGGAATACTTATTCCATACCGGGGATAGAATGGCGGAAACAGGCATGGATAACAGTATCGATATGCAGACAAAGGTGCCGCGCGACTTTGAAAGTCTGCGCAGCAACATCATAGAGCGCAAGAACGCCATGCCGAAGCGTCTGGCGCAGGTTGCCGCCTTTGCACTCAGCAATCCCGACGAAATTGCCTTCGGCACGACGGCGAGTATCGCAGCAGCCGCCGAAGTCCAACCTTCGACGCTTGTTCGGCTTGCGCACCATCTCGGCTATGAGGGGTTTTCCGACCTGCAGAGCATCTTTCGGGAGAGGCTGCGCGATCGGACATTAAGCTATGAAGAGCGTTTGGTGACCCTCGAACGCTCCGGCAGCGAAAATGAGGAAGCCAGCATTCTCTCGGGCTTCCTGTCCGCCGCAAGCCAGTCGGTCAACAAACTCGCTGCGACCATCGAGACGGAGACTTTCGCTAAAGCGGTCGACGTGCTCGCGGTGGCCGAGACAATCTACCTCATCGCCAAGCGCCGCTCCTATCCGCTTACCGCGCATATGGCCTATGCGTTCTCGAAGTTGAACATACGGCATCAGATCGTCGCTTCGCCAAACGGTATCGACGGCGAAATTGCACGCTTTGCCACGGAGAAGGATGCCGCGATTGCCGCCAGCTTTTCCCCTTACGCCGCCGAAAGCCTGACACACGCGCAGGACCTCGCTGCGCGCGATGTACCTGTTATCGCCATCACCGATTCGGCCTTCTCGCCGCTCACTGCCTGCGCGACCCATTGGCTCGAGGTCGCCGAGACGGATTTTGCCGGGTTCCGCTCCATGTCGGCATCGATGGCATTGGCCATGGCTTTCCCCGTTGCCATTGCCGAGCGACGGCGAAAAGCCGCAGCAAAAGCCGATAAAACGAAAATGGAATAAATATTCCGAATTGACAAAAACTCGGAACCTATGTTTCATTACACCCAGGATGACGGCGGCCGAAAATGACCGGCCAATCCACCGCAACCGGGACGATACGAATACCGGCACTTTCAATGACGCATGATCTCGGCGCAGGCTGAAGAATAAAAGAGGTCATGCATGGACGGGAGGACATCATGGCACACGGCAATTCTGGCGCTGAGCCGGAGGCAAGACTCGATGTGATCACCATTGGACGATCCTCCGTCGATCTTTATGGTCAGCAGATCGGATCGAAGCTTGAGGATATCGCCTCCTTCGCCAAGTCCGTCGGCGGCTGCCCAGCCAACATCGCCATCGGCACAGCGCGGCTCGGGCTGAAATCCGGCCTCATTACCCGCGTTGGCGACGAGCAGATGGGCCGGTTCATCCGCGAGCAAGCCGCACGCGAAGGTGTTGCCGTCGATGGCATCGCCACGGACAAGGAGCGGTTGACCGCACTGGTGCTGCTCGCTGTCGAAGCGGAAGGCGTCTCGCCGATGATCTTCTATCGCTCCGATTGCGCCGACATGGCGCTCGACGAAGGTGATATCGACGAGAGCTTCATCAAGTCCTCAAACGCAGTCCTCGTCTCCGGCACGCATTTTTCCAAGCCCAATACTGAGGCGGCGCAGCGCAAGGCGATCCGTATCGCCAAGGCGAACGGCCGCAAGGTGATCTTCGACATCGACTACCGACCGAACCTGTGGGGCCTTGCCGGCCATGCCGAAGGCTTCGAGCGCTATGTGAAGTCGGATCGCGTGTCCTCCAAGATGAAGGAGACACTGCCGGATTGCGACCTGATCGTCGGCACGGAAGAAGAAATCATGATCGCCTCCGGCGCCGACGACGTACTTGGCGCGCTGAAGGAAATCCGCCGTCTCTCGTCCGCTGTTATCGTGCTGAAGCGCGGCGCGATGGGCTGCATCGTCTATGACGGACCTATTTCGGACGATCTCGAAGCCGGCATCGTCGGCCAGGGTTTCCCGATCGAGGTGTTCAACGTTCTCGGCGCCGGCGACGCCTTCATGTCCGGCTTCCTGCGTGGCTATCTGCGCGGCGAGCCGCTGAAGACCTGCGCGACCTGGGCCAATGCCTGCGGCGCCTTTGCCGTTTCCCGCCTGCTCTGCTCGCCGGAATATCCGACCTGGGCCGAGCTCGACTTCTTCCTGAAGACGGGCAGTAAGCACCGCGCGCTGCGCAAGGATGAGGCAATCAACCACATCCATTGGGCAACGACCCGCCGTGGCGACGAGATCCCGCTGCTGATGGCGCTGGCGATCGATCATCGTTCGCAACTCGTCAGCGTCTGCGATGAATTGGGTCTTGGTCACGACAAGATCGTCGCCTTCAAACGGCTCGCCGTCGCGGCAGCTGCGAGAGTGGCGGACGGTCGGCCGGGCTACGGCATGCTGATAGACGAGCGCTTCGGGCGTGATGCCTTCTTCGATGCAGCGACCAAGAATTTCTCCTGGATCGGGCGTCCCGTGGAGTTGCCAGGGTCGAAACCGCTGAGATTCGAATTCAGCCAGGATATCGGCTCGCAGCTCGTCGAATGGCCGCTCAGCCATTGCATCAAATGCCTCTGCTTCTACCATCCGGACGATCCGAAGGAATTGAAGACGGAACAGCAGGAGAAGCTGCGGACGCTGTTCGAAGCCGCACGCAAGGTCGGCCGGGAGCTTCTGGTCGAGATCATTGCCAGCAAGAATGCTCCGTTGACGGACGATACGATCCCGACGGCCCTGGAAGAGCTCTATGCGCTCGGCATCAAGCCGGACTGGTGGAAGCTGGAACCTCAGGAATCGACAGCGGCCTGGAAAAAAATCGATGCCGTGATCGCCAAAAATGATCCATTGTGCCGCGGCATCGTGCTGCTCGGCCTGGAGGCGCCGGCAGAGGAACTGATGCGCAGCTTCGAGGCGACGCTGGCAGCACCCTCGGTGAAGGGTTTCGCCGTCGGCCGGACCATTTTCGCCGATCCGGCGCGAGCCTGGCTCTCGGGCGTCATGAACGATGAGGAAGCGATTGCCGACATGGCCGGCCGCTTCGGGCAATTGACGGCAGCGTGGCTCAAAACCCGCGGCCTTTGAAATTCTGGAGCGGCTCGGCTTTGTAAGAAACTCTGAGCCTCTCCATCTCTTTGTTTTCTGGCAGTTCCGGATGGAAAAGCGCTACGCATTTTTCCTGGAACTGCTCTAGCATGTGGGAGGCGCCCGATGGGCAAGACGATCCGATTGACGATGGCACAGGCCGTCGCGCATTTCCTCAAGAAGCAGATGACTGTCATCGATGGGCAGAAGCAGCCGATCTTCGGCGGCGTCTGGGCGATCTTCGGTCACGGCAACGTCGCGGGCATCGGCGAGGCGCTCTATCAGGTGCGCGAGGAGCTGCCGACCTATCGCGCTCATAATGAGCAGGGCATGGCCCATGCCGCCATCGCCTATGCCAAGGCGAGCTTCCGCCAGCGCTTCATGGCCTGCACCACATCGATCGGCCCCGGCGCGCTGAACATGGTCACGGCCGCCGGCGTCGCGCATGTCAACCGCATTCCCGTCCTTTTCTTGCCCGGCGACGTTTTCGCCAACCGCGCGCCCGATCCGGTACTGCAGCAGATCGAGGATTTCGGTGACGGCACCGTTTCGGCTAACGATGCCTTCCGCCCGGTGTCACGCTATTTCGACCGCATCACCCGCCCGGAGCAGATCATCTCCGCGCTGACCCGCGCCATGCAGGTTTTGACCGATCCGTTCGATTGTGGCCCGGTGACGCTGTCACTTTGCCAGGACGTGCAGGCTGAAGCCTTCGATTATCCGGAAAGCTTCTTCGAAGAGCGCGTCTGGACGCAGCGCCGGCCGCAGCCGGATACCGACGAACTCGCGAGCGCCATCGCGCTCATCCGCCGCTCGGAAAAGCCTGTTATTCTCGCCGGCGGCGGCGTGCTCTATTCGCAGGCGACGAAGGAACTCGCCGCTTTTGCCGAAACGCACGGCATTCCCGTCGTCGTCACGCAGGCCGGCAAGTCCGCCATCGACGAAACTCATCCGCTGGCGCTTGGCTCGGTCGGCGTGACTGGTACGTCAGCCGCCAACGCGATCGCAGAAGATACCGATCTGGTGATCGCTGTGGGAACGCGCTGCCAGGATTTCACGACCGGCTCCTGGGCGCTGTTCAAGAACGAGAAGCTGGCCATGATCGGCCTCAACATCGCAGCCTATGACGCCCTTAAGCACAACAGTCACCCACTGGTGACAGACGCTCGTGAAGGCTTGAAGGCGCTTTCCGCCGGTCTGGCGGGCTGGCGCGCGCCAGCATCGCTGGCCGAGAAGGCGACGCAGGAAAAGAAGATCTGGATGGAAGCCGCCGCCAAGGCAATGGCGACGACCAATGTCGCCCTGCCCTCCGACGCCCAGGTTATCGGCGCCGTCACCCGCACGCTCGGCAGCACGAACAGCGTGCTGGTTTGCGCCGCTGGCGGCCTGCCCGGTGAGCTGCACAAGCTCTGGCCGGCAACCGTGCCCGGCAGCTACCATATGGAATATGGCTTCTCCTGCATGGGCTATGAAATTGCCGGCGGCCTCGGCGTCAAGATGGCGCGGCCGGAGAAAGATGTCGTCGTCATGGTCGGCGACGGTTCCTACATGATGCTGAATTCCGAACTGGCGACCTCCGTCATGCTCGGCCTGAAGATCACCGTCGTGCTGCTCGACAACAGAGGCTATGGTTGCATCAATCGCCTGCAGATGGCGACCGGTGGCGCGAACTTCAACAATCTCCTGAAGGACTCACGTTTCGAAGTGATGCCGGAGATCGATTTCCAGGCGCATGCGGCCAGCATGGGTGCTATTGCCGTGAAAGTCTCCTCCATCACCGAACTGGAACAGGCGATCGAAGCGTCCAAGAAGAACGACCGCAGCTCGGTCATCGTCATCGACACCGACCCGTTGATCACGACGAATGAAGGCGGCCACTGGTGGGACGTCGCCGTTCCCGAGGTCAGCCCGCGCGCCGAGGTCAACAAGGCCCGCGCCGCCTACGAGAAAGCCCGCGCATCCCAGCGCATTGGTTGATCGATTTTCGACACTTTTCCGGAGGAGCTGAGACGCTCCTCCAACACTATTTTCAAGGAGACTATTGATGAAGGCCAAACTCGGCATGTCGCCCATCGCCTGGTGGAACGACGATCTTCCTGAGCTCAGCGACGACGTATCCCTCGAAGAATGCCTGCGCCAGTCGCGCGGCGCCGGCTTCACCGGTATGGAACAGGGCCGTCGCTTTCCGAGCAATCCCGATGAGATGCTGCCGATCCTGCGCGCCGCCGACGTGACGCTCTGCGGCGGCTGGTTCTCCGGCACGCTCGTCAATGAGGAGCTTGCAGCCAACAAGGACCGCATCGCGCCGATGATCGAGCTGTTCAAGGCCGTCAACGCGCCTTGCATCGTCTATGGCGAAGTCGGCCGCTCCATCCAGGGTGACCGTTCCAAGCCGCTCGCCACCAAGCCGCGCCTTTCGGATGACGAGATGAAGGCCTATGCCCGCCGCGTCACCGAATTCGGCGAATGGTGCGCCTCGCAGGGCATGCCGCTCTCCTATCATCACCACATGGCGGCCGTCGTTGAAACCGAGCCGGAACTCGATGCTTTCATGCGCAATTCCGGCGCAGGCATTCCGCTGCTGCTCGATGCCGGCCATCTCGCCTTTGCCGGCGGCGACGTGCTGCGCGCCATCGACAACCACCATGCCCGCATCAACCACGTCCACGTCAAGGATATACGCAAGTCCGTCGTCGATGGGTTGGATCGCAACCGCCAATCCTTCCTCGATGCCGTCGCGCTCGGCGCGTTTACGGTGCCGGGCGACGGTTCACTCGATTTCGGCGCCATCGTCAAGCGCTTCGCGGATTACGGCTATGAAGGCTGGTTCGTCGTCGAGGCCGAGCAGGACCCGCGCAATGCGCCGCCGCAGAAGATGGCCGAGATCGGCCATGCCGAGCTGATGCGCGTCATGACGGCCGCAGGCTATACCGTGGAAACCGAAGGCTTTCCCAAGTAAGCAAGGAGCAACGTCCATGCCCAATCTCAAGGTCAAACCTGAGGGCTCCCATGGCCGCGTTACCCATGTCACGCCCGAAAGCGCCGGCTGGACCTATGTCGGCTTCGACCTCCACCGCCTGAAGCCGGGCGAAACGGCATCGGCCGAAACCGGCGATCGCGAAGTCTGCCTCGTCTGGGTCAGCGGCAAGGGAAGCGCCAAGGCGGGTGCAAAAGATTTCGGCTCGCTCGGCGGCCGCATGAGCCCCTTCGAAGGCGCACCCCACGCGCTCTATATTCCCGCTGGTTCAAGCTGGACGGTGACTGCGGAGACAGATCTGGAGCTGGCGGTCTGCTCGGCACCCGGCGGCGGCTCCTATGAAGCGCGCGCCATCCCGCCCGGCACTCATCCGGCGCTGACGCGCGGCAAGGGGACGAATGTCCGCCACGTCAACAACATCATGCCGGAAGACGATGGTGCGGCGCATTCGCTGCTCGTCGTAGAGGTGATTACACCGGGCGGACACACGTCTTCCTATCCGCCGCACAAGCACGATCAGGACAATCTCCCGAACGAGAGCTTCCTGGAGGAGACCTATTACCATCGCCTCAACCCGCCGCAGGGTTTTGGCTTCCAGCGCGTCTATACGGATGACCGTTCGTTGGACGAAGCCATGGTGCTGGAGGATGGCGACGTGACGCTGGTGCCGAAGGGCTACCATCCCTGCGCCGCCTGCCACGGCTATGACCTCTACTATCTCAACGTCATGGCCGGGCCGAAGCGCATCTGGAAATTCCACAATGCCGTAGAGCATGAATGGCTGCTCAAGTCCTGAATAGCCGCCTGACCTGGGCTTATAGCGAAAAGGCCGTGCCCGAAAGCGCGGCCTTTTCCATATCATGCGGGCAGCAGGCCGTAGCGCCAGCCCCTATCCCTGGCATTGCGCGACAGCACGAACCAGGTCAGCAGGATCATCCCCATCTCCGCGAAGATCGGCGTCATCCAGATCCCACGTTCGCCGAAGACGAATGGCAGGAGGAATGTCAGCGGCAGGCTGAACAGATAGGACCGTGACAGACCGAAGATCGCGCCGCGTTTCGCATCACCGATCGACTGGAAATAGGACGACAGGATGATCGCCTGGCCGAAGATGAAATATGCGCCGATGGTCCAGGGCAGGATGCGGCCGACCTCCTCGACGATCAGCGGATCAGCGACGAAGATCGAGCCCAGATGCCTCGCCAGCAGCTCGACGACAAGTTCGATGGCGGCGCAATAGACCAGGGCCGAGATCATGGCGATGAGAACGCTATGGCCAACGCGAGCCGGAAGCGCCGCGCCATGATTGTGACCCGAGATGGTCTGCAGCGCGATGCTCAGGCCCAACAGCGGCAGATAGGCAAAGGTCATCACCCGCGTGACGATCCCGTAGGCGCCGACGGTCGCGACGTAATCCCCCTGGTGCCAGATCGACAGGTTGAAGAGGATCGCCGCCGAACTCAGCGAGATGCCGATGAAGCCGAGGCTCATCGGCGCACCGAAGGCAAAGATCCCGCGCCACTCGCGAACATGCGATGCCGTATCGACCCAGAGACCGCCCGGGCGGCGCAGGCGATAGACGATGACGATCGCCAGACAGATGAACTGCGCGATGATCGAACCTCCGGCAGAGCCAACCACGCCCCAATGGGCAACGGCGATCAGCAGCCAGTTTGCCAGGATGTTGAGCAGCGTCGAGGCGAGCGTCACCAGCGTCATGAAGCCAAGCTTTCCTTCGCAGCGCAGCCCGTCGAGGTGCAGCGAGAGGAAGAAGCTGATCGGCGCGAAGGCAACCATGACGCCCATGAAAGCCTCACCGCTGCGAGCGACGTCGGCATTTCCTGCCGCAGCCACGGAAATGAACTGCCGCGCTGCAAGCCAGTAGACGAGGTTAACGATGACCACGACGGCAATCGCCAGCGTGTGGGCGCCCGTGAATACGGACTTCGCCCCCTCACGGTCTCCGGCCCCGAGACGACGGGCGAGAATGCTCGCCATGCCGTTCGAAACCAGCGTCTGCAGCGCAACCAGCAGCATGAGCGCCGGGAAGATCAGGCTGACGGCCGAGAGCGCGTCGGCTCCGACATAGACACCAAGGAAATAGGCGTCGACGACGGCGAAAAGGCCGCTGACTGTCGTGATGATGATGATCGGCGCTGCGGTCTTGGCAAAAACCCCTGGCAGCCAGCCGGTCAGGAACATATTGGTTTCAGTATGACGTGTCATGGTAGTATCCACACAGAATCGCTCGTTATTGGCGAAGATAGCGGTCTATCGATGGAAGATGAATGTCAGATGTCGAGAACGAGATGCGGTATGCCGTTCGACGTCTTACGTGGCGAAATGCCATCGGCATCGACCTGGGCGTTTATGCGCTGGCGGAAGGCCGAAAAACTCTCGAACTCCACCACATCGACCGGTTCGTCGAAATGAATGGTGATCTTGTATAGACCGCCTGACTTTGCCGACATCGCCAGAACCCTGCCCGTGAAGGGCTTGTTCAGATAGCGCCCGCGAACGGCCGAGCCGACATCGAAGGGCGCATCCGGCCCGTCATTCGGTTTGGCTGCGAGCGCCGACAACGTATTCCAGTCTCGCAGCCCATGTTGCTTTGCGATGAGTTCCAGCGCGGTACTATGGCTCATGTCATCGCCGCGTTCGGCCATGGCCTGGCGCAAGCGTCGAGCCTGCGCTTTCAATTCATCTATGGACGGGTACGTCGTCATAGGATCAGCCTTTGCTAAGGCACGCAATTACGACCGTGAAACGGAGCTCGCATTACCGTCAGTCAGCATGCCCTATGTGGCTGTGACCAAAACTGCGAGAACTTCACCTTGGACTTTCATCCGCGAGCGGCAGGCGTCTCGAACCGAGGCGGTATATGATCCAAGCCGATGCCACAGTCAAGATGCACCCAAATCGGCACAAATCGCGGACCCGTTAAAATTCTACCGATGCAATTGACGCTTCCGCAAAATCTCCGTGCAAGGTTCGTGGTGTAACCGAGATGAATTCGGTCTGTTCTTCAACAGGGAATGACAATGCTTCGCGCAACGCATCTGGCGAAAGTCAAATCCGAAGTCTATGAGCGCAGCTGGGAACGGTTCTTCGTCCAGCGGCCGGCACGGCTCGTCGCCGTGCGTCCTTGCCTGACCGGCATTTCTGTGCGTAGCGCCGAGATCGTCGATATCTCGCGTGGTGGCGCCAGCTTTGTCGTCGGCACGACCGTCGGTCTGCCGACCCACTACTATCTGAACATCCTCGGCCTTGCCTACCGCATCGCCTGCGCCGAAGTCAGCCGCAACGGCAATCGCGTCCATGTCCGCTTCATCAACCTGATCGAACCGGAAACATTGCGACGCGTCGTACGTGCCGACTTCATGATCGGCAATGCCGAAGCGCTGGCCGCCAGGGGTAGACGGCAGTAGCTCTCAACCGGCGCACGCCAATATCTATTACGGGCCTATCGACACCAGTCGTCAGCGCTCAGGTCAGGCTGTTCTGGAAATGGATGGACCACCGCCCACAAAAGTTGTATTCACTCCACCTAACGCAATTATTGAGTGACAACCATGCGGCGGTCGATTGTGGGCGCGATGGCGCTTCTCGTGTTGGCGATGCAGACACATGCAGCGGAAACACAACCACTGGCAGTCAACGATCTCATCAAGATGGCGAGCGGAGACACGCAGCTTCAGAGTATAGTCCTTGGCTTCGGCAAAGGTCTTGAGGCTGCCAATCTGAAGTTGGCGGCAATCGGCAGGCCGATGCTTTACTGCGCACCTGGCGACCTGACCATTAAAAGCGAGCAATACATCAACATTGTATCAAGCTACGTGCAAAAATATCCTGAATGGGGCAAGAGTGACGGTCGTATCCTTCCCGAAGTCCTCGCTCAGGCCATGATGGACACTTATCCCTGCGAATGACTGCGTAAGTGCAGCTTTTGCCAATCTAGCCCACGTGGAAGACGCGATTACTGATTTCATTGCGCATTTTCACGGACATGTGGCATAGCCTCCTAAAATCTGCACTGACCTCGCAGCTTTCCCACCTTGCAACCAAATTCGGGAAAGAAAGCTAGCGCATCCGCCTTTCGCGCTCCACGCGGTTAATCAGCGCCTGCACTTCACCGTCCCTTTCGTCGCCACCAAGCGCTGGCTGCGTGCGGCAAGAGGCAGAGTGGGGTACGGTTAGGAACTGGGAACGCAGCTAGCGGCTGCGTCCGGACATATATCGGACAAGCCGCCTCTCTAGCAGCGCTCAGGATGAGACCACGGCAACTGCAATCAGCGTGACAAACACGCTCAAAGGCGCAAGGTGCGAATATTCGCGGTGGCGCAGGACGCTTAACAGCGCAGCCGCGATGATGGCTGTGCCAAGCAATATCCCGGCCATGCGGCTGATGGGAAAAGCAATCAAGGCCGCGCTGACTATCTCCAGCCCGCCAGCGACAATTCCCCACCACGGCGGATAACCCCAGCGAACAAAATCGCTTCGTGCCGCAGAGTTGCGGATCACATTTGCAAGACCTGCGCCGGAGAATGCGACAACCAAAAACCATATTGAAAGAATCTGAACCATCTCAGTGCCCACCGATCAGCATTGGTATGGCTGCCAGGACCATAATCACCGCCGTAAGGCCGTGAATGCCGAAGGCGCTTTTGCTGGAGCCTTTCGCCGCAAGAATGAGCAGCATGTCGCCGATGGGGATAATCGCTTCGACCAGAAGGACGATGCCGACCTCCCGCTGAGTGCCCCACACCATGAATGCAAGCACGAGCAGTCCCGCCGCGATGTCGCGAACTCCCTTAAGGCGCAGCCACCAAGGGATATTGGGGCCATCTTCAGGGAGCGGCAGGCCAAAACTGCGCATCATGGTCATTGGGCTCGCAATATAGCCTGTGCCAATCGCAATAATCGCGAGAGCCACAAGCAACCCGATCCCGTTCACAAGCCAGTCCATTTTCCAGTTCTCCTAGCGTCGCAATATAATCTATCATCGCTAGATGATGACTTAGCATTGCTAGATAGTCAAGCGCCGCTATAATTCGAACGTGTATTTGCCGTGCGGACATGGAGCTCTTGGGATGACTGTCACAGACCGGAAAAGTCGGGAACGGGCCGAACGCGAAGATCGTATCGTTGCGGCAGCACGGGCGATCGCGGAAAGCGAGGGATGGGATGCCGTTACCATTCGCCGCCTGGCCAACGAAATCGAATATAGCCAGCCCGTCCTCTATTCACATTTCGCAAGCAGGGATGCCATCGTGGCGGCGGTTGCCGTGGAAGGCTTCAAGGAGCTCGCAGCCGTTCTTCGTACGGCAGCGGGCGCGGCAGACGGACAACGCGACGCCCTTATGAGGGTCGCGACAGATTACTTTGCCTTCGCACTAAGTCGACCGGCACTCTACGACGCTATGTTCATCCTGCCGATCCAATTGATGTTCGCGGAAGCGGAAACGAGAGCAGAACTTCGGGACGGTTTCGAAGCGATTACCGCAGTGGTGTCGCCGTTCTGCACGGATGTGGAGATCGCAACCGAGACTTTCTGGGCGGCTCTTCACGGACTTGCCGAGCTCGAACGCTCAGGCCGCGTGAGGCCTGGCATGCATGAAAAGCGCATCGCACTTGTGGTACAGGCGATCATCAATGCTGAGAGCGTTCGGCCTAACTAAAAGGCTCATGTCATTCGGTCGCAGCGCCTCAAATGCCGCTATCCGGAAGCGGCGCTTTTCTGCTCTTGCAACCACCCGCCAAGCGCCTATTCTGCCGCACCTTGCAACTGAATTCGGGAAACAAAGCCAGCATGTCCGCCTTCTCGCGCTTCACGCCGCTGATCAGCGCCCTGCCCTCCACCGTCCCTTTCGTCGGCCCCGAAGCGCTGGAGCGTCAGCGCGGACTGACGGTCAATGCCCGCATCGGCGCCAATGAAAACGGCTTCGGGCCTGCGCCCTCCGTTATCGCGGCCATGCGCGAACGGGCTGGCGATATCTGGATGTATAATGATCCGGAGAATTTCGAGCTGAAGCAGGCGCTTGCGGTGCATCTCGGCATCCAGCCGGCCAATATCGCAGTCGGTGAAGGCATCGACAGCCTGCTCGGCCTGATCGCTCGTATGGTTATCGAGCCCGGCACGCCCGTTGTCACCTCACTTGGCGGCTATCCCACCTTCAATTTCCATGTTGCCGGTTTCGGAGGGCGCCTCGTCACCGTGCCCTATGTCAACGATCGAGAAGATCCCGACGGGCTGCTCGAGGCCGTGAAACGCGAGAACGCGCCGCTCGTCTACTTCGCCAATCCCGACAATCCGATGGGTAGCTGGTGGGATGCCGAAAAAGTCGTCGCCTTCGCCCGCGCGCTACCGGAAACCTGCCTGCTGATCCTCGACGAAGCCTATAGCGAAACCGGACCCGCAAGCTCGCTGCCTGATATCTCGACCCTCATCGATCTGCCGAACGTGCTGCGCACCCGCACCTTCTCCAAGGCTTACGGCCTTGCCGGCGCCCGCGTCGGCTATGCCATCGGCGCGCCCGAGACGGTGCTCACCTTCGACAAGATCCGCAACCATTTCGGCATGAACAGGCTGGCGACGGCGGCCGCCCTCGCGGCGATAAAGGATCAAGCCTATCTCGCCGAGGTGGTTGGCAAGATCCAGGCCGCCCGCGACGTTATCGGGACGATAGCCCGCGACAACGGTTTGCGGCCTCTCGCCTCCGCCACCAACTTCGTCGCGATCGATTGCGGACGCGATGGCGTCCATGCCCGTGCGATCGTCGACGGGCTGATCCAACATGGCGTCTTCATCCGCATGCCGGGCGTAGCCCCGCTTAACCGGTGCATCCGCGTCAGCGTCGGCCCAAGCCAGGATCTGGATCTCTTGGCTGAAGCGCTGCCCAAGGTGCTGAAGGCGATCGGCTGAGCCCAAAACGACGAAACCGCGCCAGCCTTGTTCCGGCTGGTCGCGGTTTTCATCATTCGGCGGGTCGCCTCTCCGTCGGCCGCCGACATCCCCTCCTTCGAGGTCAGTCTTCAGGTCGCGTTATATGCGGCACGCTTCAGTGCGTCGTCATCCACTCGCGAGCAGCGCGGAGCGCGGTTGCGAGCTGCATCTTGGTCAAGGTTGCGGCGACGTCGGCACGAAGCTCGGCGGCCCGCGCGCTGCCACGAATGGCAGCGATATTCAACCATTTATGGGCGGCAACGAGGTCTGCGGAGCAGCCCCGGCCAGTCGCATAGTTCACGCCCAGTTCGCAAAGGGCATCGGCGCTATTGCCACCCAACATGGCCATTTCAGACATCGGTGTTTCGAAGCGTGCCATCGGTTTTGTCCCTGTTCACTTACGTTAGTATCTGCCCTGTTTTCCGTCCGAACCTTGCCGTCGTTCGCGGCTTTCCGGTCCTTCCGGCCGGCGGGTTTGCCCCGCTCGTTTGATGGCTTCACTATCGCAGACGGCTTTCAAAAAACGGCTAAAATGCATGCTTAATTCGATGCAAACAAAGTACAAATGCTTGGTAAACTTCGGTTTTTGTTAAACATCGCTTCCCTTGCAAATTAAGGACTTTTGCGCGAATTTTACACCTTGTTAAGATCCGGATTTAAACTCTTCGTTCACCACGAAAAAAGCCGAGACGATCACAAGCGGCATTTCGACAGGGCAACAAAAGCCGCCGGACAGCGATTTTGCGCCTGCAAGATATATTTACCTTTACGTTCGCGTCAGATAATCTCGCATCAATTCCGGTCGTCGCGCCGGCAGGTACCCTGGGGAGGAGCAACCATATGATCCGTGTGACCATTCTAGCTGCGGCGCTGCTCGTCAGCGCCGGCACCGCATTTGCCGAAGAGCCGATCGTCGGCAACTGGAAAACCGTCGCCGGCGACACCGCCGCCATCACCCCCTGCAGCGACAGTTTTTGTGTGACGCTGAAGACAGGTAAATATGCCGGCAAACGTATCGGCAAGCTGCAGGGCAAAGGCGACAGCTACACAGGCGAACTCACCGATCCGTCCGAGGACAAGACCTATAGCGGCTCCGGCACGGTGAGCGGCAATAGCATCAGGATGAAAGGCTGCGTGCTGAAGGTATTCTGCAAGTCGCAGACCTGGACCAGGCTTTAGAAGCAGACCCGCTGCACAAGAAAGCCTGCTCAACCTGCCCGCCATCGGCCGGCAGGTCTTTCCTTATCGGATCGGACGGGCCAGCTCGGAGCCGGTAATCTTTCTGAACGCCGGATGAACCGGTATCTCAGCACCCGTTCAGCCTGACCATGGCAAAACAATGTCCAGTATAGGGCACGGTAGGGCCAGGAACATGGACTCGATGATCATCGCACGGCGGTTTGTTGTTATTATGCTGTTTGCGGCCGTCTTCGCATTCAGCTTTTCAGTCGCGGTGGAACATGCCAGTCGCAGCGGCGCGCAATCGCATTTCGGAGCAAGCTTCACATGCCTGCAGACCGGCGCGCCTTATTGCACGACGGTGCAATAGACAGACACGACCGCACCGCGGATGACCGGGGTGCGGATGCAGTCCAAAATAGCTGAGAAAATCCAGGTGCCTCTTTTGCAACGTCGTTTGCTTGTTAACAACGACACTCTATAATAGCTCATGAGCAACCGAATCTCTCCCTTTTCGCCCCTCGACATCTCCTCCCCCAGCCCGTTCCAGCCGCGGACCTTCGATGATCCGGCCAAGGCGGTCGAAGCGCTGACGGAGCTCTACGAACGCAATACGGCGTTCCTGATCGACAATTTCACCAAGCTCGCCAAGGGTGCGCCAATCACGGCGCGCTATCGCGCCTTCTATCCACAGGTCAGCATTGAGACGACGAGCTTCGGCCATGTCGATTCACGTCTCTCCTATGGCCATGTCACCGCGCCGGGCGTCTACACGACGACGATCACGCGGCCACATCTCTTCAAGCACTATCTCGAGGAACAACTGACGCTGCTGATGCGCAGCCACAACGTTCCGGTTGTCGTGTCTGAATCGACCACGCCGATCCCGCTACATTTCGCCTTCGGTGAAGGAGCCTATGTCGAGGCCTCCGCGACAGTGTTCGAGGATATCCCGCTGCGCGATCTCTTCGATACGCCCGATCTGAACACCACCGATGACGAGATCGCCAACGGCGAATATATCCCGCCGCCGGGCGAGCCCTCGCCGCTGGCACCGTTTACGGCACAGCGCATCGACTATTCGCTGGCTCGCTTGGTTCATTACACGGCGACCAGTGCTGCGCACTTCCAGAATTTCGTGCTCTTCACGAACTACCAGTTCTATATCGACGAGTTCTGCAAGTGGGCGCGCGACTTGATGGCGAGCGGCGGCGACGGCTATACCGAGTTCGTCGAGCCCGGCAATATCATCACCAAGGCCGGCTCCAGCCAGCCAGAAGGCGATACGACACCGCCGCGCCTGCCGCAAATGCCAGCCTACCATCTGAAGAAGAAGGGCCATGCCGGCATCACCATGATCAATATCGGCGTCGGCCCCTCCAACGCCAAGACGATCACGGACCACGTCGCCGTACTGCGCCCGCATGCCTGGCTGATGCTCGGCCACTGCGCCGGCCTGCGCAACAGCCAGCGGCTCGGCGACTATGTGCTTGCGCACGCCTACATGCGCGAGGATCACGTTCTCGACGACGACCTGCCCGTCTGGGTGCCGATCCCAGCGCTGGCCGAAGTTCAGGTGGCTCTGGAGGCCGCGGTTGCCGAAATCACCGGCTATGAGGGCTTCGAACTGAAGCGGATTATGCGCACGGGCACCGTCGGCACCATCGACAACCGTAACTGGGAACTGCGCGATCAGGCAGGTCCGGTCAAGCGGCTGTCCCAGGCCCGCGCCGTAGCGCTCGACATGGAATCGGCCACGATCGCCGCCAACGGCTTCCGTTTCCGCGTTCCTTACGGCACGCTGCTCTGTGTTTCGGATAAGCCTTTGCATGGCGAACTGAAGCTGCCGGGCATGGCAACCGCCTTCTACCGCACCCAGGTGAACCAGCATCTGCAGATCGGCATCCGCGCCATCCAGAAGCTGGCCGAGATGCCATCGGAAAAGCTGCATTCGCGCAAGCTGCGCAGTTTCTTCGAAACGGCGTTCCAGTAAGTCACGAGGCGCTTGCCTCACTGCCCGTCCACTGGCACGGAGTTTACCTTCGCAACGGCCGTAACTTGCGGCCGTTCGCCGTTTGGCTGCGCGCCCAGGCTCAGGCATAGGATCAGGAAGGCAAAACCCGCAAATCCGATCCAGATGCGGTAGACGACCCTGCCGGCATCGGCCACCTCAAGCAGCTCCTCTTCCGATAGCGTCTTCCTTTGCCAATAATGAACAATTGCGGCTTCCAGGCTGTACATATCCGTCTCTCCTTTGGTGATGACGGAACTGGTCGACCGGCGTCGGGCGTTTTCGACAGAACTGACATTTTTTGTCATGCTGCCAATCAGGGTGTCGATTTGCGTGCCAGCTGCTCGACTAGGGCTGTCAGCAAGTTGAAAGAGGAGACGCTGCGATGAAATATCTCTGCCAAGTCTGGTTCGATGGGGCGATGCTCGCCGCCAGGAGCGAAGAGGAAAAGCAAAAGCTCGGCCTGGATTCTCTCGGCTACGATCGCGACCTGATGGCGAGCGGCAACATGATCCATGCCGAGGCGCTGCAATCGCCGAAGTCTGCCGTGACGGTGCGGGTTCGCAATGGCGAGACGTCGGTGAGCGACGGTCCGTTCATCGAGACCAAGGAATATCTCGGCGGGTTTATTCTGATCGAAGCGAAAGATCTTAACGATGCGATCCGCATAGCCGCCGGCATTCCACTCGCCAAACTCGGTGCTATCGAGGTGCGGCCAATCCATTCATTTGGTCCGAATGCTTGAGGAGGCAACCATGAAATTTCTTTGCCAGGTCTGGTTCGAGAGCGCAGAGATCGCCAAGCTTTCCGAAGAGGAAGGACGAAAGCTGACGCAAGATTCGATCGACAACGACAACCGGCTGCGCAACAGCGGCCATATCATCGTCGCCAATGCGCTGCATGAACCGCATGCGGCGAAAACGGTCCGGGTGCGGCAGGGCCAGGCCGCCGTCACCGACGGCCCCTTCGCCGAAATGAAAGAGCATCTCGGCGGCTTCGTGCTCATCGAGGCGCGGGACATGGAGGAAGCGACTGAAATTGCTGCAACCTTCCCGGTCGCCCGTTTCGGCATGATCGAAGTTCGCGGTGCCTACGACATCCGCTTTCCGGACAAATAGCGATTGCATAATTTCTTAAATCGGAATCGATTTGAGGAATTATGCAGCAGATTAGAGTGCTGCAGCGACGTTGCGCGTCACGCATGACGCGCGGCGTTGCAGGAGGGAGAACACATGCGGTTTCTATGCCTGATCTACACATCCATCGACACCGATGGGCGCCTGAATCCAAGCGAGCTGAACCATCTGGTCGGCGAGCATTTCCTTTACGACGAAGGTCTGCGACGGGACGGCAGCCTGCTTTTTTCGGATGCGCTGGAACTGAGAAACAAATCGATCGTCGTTCTGCCGCATGGCGATACCTTTTCGGTGACGGACGGGCCATTTGTGGAAACCAAGGAATATCTGGCCGGCTTCTATGTCATCGATGCGCCGGATCTGGACAGCGCCGTGGATATCGCCAAACGCATCCCCTCGGCGCGCTACGGCGCGATCGAGATCCGGCCGGTGCGGACCCTGACCCTTAAGGGAGACCTTGCGGAGATATCCTGACGCCGTGCCGCTGAACCGAACCATCGACAGCATTTACCGCAGCCACTCGCGCCGCGTGCTGGCAACACTGATCCGTCTGCTCGGCGATTTCGATCGCGCCGAGGAAGCGCTTCACGATGCCTTTGCGGCAGCGGCGCAGCAATGGACAGAGGAGACGATACCAGCCAATCCCTATGCCTGGCTCGTCTCCGCCGGCCGCTTTCGCGCCATCGACCACATCAGGCGCCGGTCACGCTTCGATGCAGCGCGGTCGGACATTACGGACAGCCTTTACCCCGAGGGAGAGGCGATGGAGACCACGGAACCCGAAGAGATCGAAGACGACATGCTGCGGCTGATCTTCACCTGTTGCCATCCGCTCGTGCCTGCCGAAGCGCGTATGGCGATGGCGCTGCGAGAGGTTTGCGGGCTGACCACGGAAGAGATCGCCCATGCTTTCCTGATCCCGGCACCGACCGTGGCGCAACGCATCGTGCGCGCCAAAAACCGCATTCGCTCCGCGCACATTCCTTATGAAGTGCCGAGCAAGACCGAGTTGCCGGAGCGGCTGGCGCAGGTGTTGCATGTCATCTATCTCGTCTTCAACGAGGGCTATTCGGCATCGTCAGGCTCTGC
Organism: Rhizobium sp. ASV20; assembly: GCF_016429015.1. Taxonomy (GTDB): domain Bacteria; phylum Pseudomonadota; class Alphaproteobacteria; order Rhizobiales; family Rhizobiaceae; genus Rhizobium. The sequence continues at coordinate 6,147 of NZ_JAELTU010000058.1, read as the reverse complement.
GATCGTCCGCGCCGATCTTGCAGCCGAGGCCATTCGGCTCGGCAGGCTCTTGCTGCAGCTATTGCCGGACCCAGAGGTCGAAGGGCTGCTTGCGATCATGCTGCTGCAGGATTCACGACGGCTTGCCCGCACGGATGCCTCAGGCGATCTCGTGCTGCTGGTCGATCAGGATCGCGCACTCTGGGACCGCAGTCAGATCCGCGAGGGTCTGCTTTTGTCGGCAAGAGCCATGTCGACTGAGAGCGTCGGCAGCTATGCGCTCCAGGCCGCAATCGCGGCAGAACATGCCCGCGCCGTGACCGCCGGCGATACGGACTGGCGGCAGCTCATCACACTTTACGATCTGTTGTTGATGGCCAGCCCATCACCCGTGATCGAGCTCAATCGGGCCGTGGCAATCTCCATGCGCGATGGCCCCGTTGTCGCGCTTGCTATCGTCGATGGCTTGCTACACGAAGAGCGCATGGTGCGGTATCATCTGACCCATGCCGCCAAAGCCGACTTCCTGCGCCAGCTGGGGCGGCTGGACGAGGCGCGGCAATCCTATGAAACGGCGCTATCGCTCTGCCACCAGGCGCCGGAACAGGCATTCCTGCGGAAGCGGTTGTCCGAGCTCGATGGCAAAGCACTTTGACGGCCGCGTTAGCCGCGCTTGCGCCCGACCAGCAATCCGATCGCAGTTCCCGTCAGCGCCGACACGACGATCAGCAAATGCGCGTTGATGCTGGCCTGCGCGAGATTTTCAATTGCGTCCTTTGCACTTGAAGCACCGAAGGCCATGGCGCCGGCGGTGATGCCGGCCGGATAGGTGCCGACGCCTCCCGGCGCATGGACCGGAAGCACTGACGATAACTCGCCGCCGAGCGCGCCGCCGAAGCTCGCCGAGAGCGGCGTGACATTCATCAGGCCGAGCGCCCAGGCGAGTACCACCACCTTGACCAGCCAGTTGACGACGGTCGTCAGCCAGGCGCGCGCGAAGGCCCGGGCATCGACCGGCAGGCCGCGCTCCAGTTCGTGCACGAGTCCCTGTGCCTTCTTCGGCAGGATGCGGGCGGCAAGGCGTATCAGTGGCCGGCGGGAGATAAACCCGGCGACGGGCAGGAGCAGAAAGGCTGCCCACACGATCCAGGCCAGGACATGATAGGACGAGGCAAGCGCAAGACCGACACCGGCTGCGGCCAGCAGCGCATGCAGATCGAGCAGGCGCATGACGAATAGCGCCGATGTGCCGCGCGCCAGCGGAATGCCGAATTCCGAGCGCATCAGCACCGGGAAGCTGGTCTCGCCGGTGCGGAAAGGCATCATGATATTCAGCAGGTTATGGACTTGCGTCACACGGAACAGTGCCGTGAAACGACCCGATGTTTCCTTCGGAAAGTAATCGTAAATGCGCCAGGTCCGCAGGAAATAGGTGCCGGTCAGAAGCACGAGCGCCAGAAGGATGGGCAGCACGCCGACTCTGCCCCACTGCGCCAGGATAGAACTCCAGCCCCAGAACCATTCGATGAAGGCCGCGTAGGCCACGACAACAGCAAGGGTCAGCAGCGTCATTCGGTTGCGAATAAACCAATTCTGTCGACTGGCCACCATTGGAGTCTTCATGTAGTTAGGGCACCCAAATGCGAGCGGAGGCTGAGCCCGGACGTTTCGCTCGTTTCCGTCCGGCAGGTTCTGCCGGTCTTTTAGGAGAAAGAAGAGTTGCAGACAACGGCAGAGTCGACCCTCCCCCAGGCCGATGCGGCAGACCAGCTGGAGCTTTCGCTGGTCGTACCCGTCTTCAACGAGGAAGAAAGCGTCGGTCCGCTGATCGAGCGTATCTGTACGGCCATGACCGGCTTTACCAAGCCCTGGGAGCTGATCCTGGTCGATGACGGCAGCACGGATGCGACGCTTGCCAATGCGCGACGCTCGCTCACACGCGAAGGGCTGGTCCTGCGCATCGTCGAACTGCAGCGCAATTTTGGCCAGACGGCGGCCATGCAGGCAGGCATCGATGCCGCCAATGGCCGCCTCATTGCCACCATGGACGGCGACCTGCAGAACGATCCGAAGGATATTCCTTCGATGGTCGAGGAACTGGAGCGGCGGCAGCTCGACCTGCTCGTCGGCTGGCGCAAGAACCGCCAGGACGGCCTCCTCCTGCGCAAGATCCCCTCCTGGTGCGCCAACTACCTGATCGGCCGCATCACGGGCGTCAAGCTGCACGACTATGGCTGCAGCCTGAAGATCTACCGCGCTTCGATCATCAAGCAGGTGAAGCTGATGGGCGAGATGCACCGCTTCATCCCCGCCTGGGTCGCTGGCGTCGTGCCGAGCTCGCGCATCGGCGAAATGCCGGTTACCCATCATGCCCGCCAGCACGGCACGTCGAAATACGGGATTTCGCGCACCTTCCGCGTCATTCTTGATCTGCTCTCGGTTATGTTCTTCATGCGCTACAAGGCGCGGCCGGGACATTTCTTCGGTTCGCTCGGCCTCGGCCTCGGCGCGCTCGCAGCGATTATCCTGTTCTGGCTGTTCATCGACAAATTCATCTTCGGCGACGATATCGGCAGCCGTCCGCTGCTGATGGTTGGCGTCGTGCTGCTCCTGTCGTCCGTTCAGATGATCACGACAGGCATTCTCGCCGAAATGATCGCCCGCATCTATTATCGCGACGATCTCTCGCCGAACTATATCGTCCGCAAGATCTTCGACCGCGAACATCAGGACGCCTGAGGCCCCGGCCTGAACGCCGGGCGACCAGCCTCATCATCATACTCTCCGTGCGCCGTCCCATGGCGCACGGGCTTCATTGAAGCGAAATGCCGCCTACGAACGCATGTCGGCCCAAACGGCATCGAGCGCCTGCCGAGCGATCCGTACCATCGTATCCACTTCCTCATGACTGATGATAAGCGGTGGCGAGGCCAGCATGCGGTCACCGGTTGCCCGCAGCACGAGACCGTTTTCCAGGGCATGGTTGCGCACGGCCGAACCGACTGCATCCGGCTTTTCGAAGCGGCGGCGGGTGGATTTGTCGGCGGCAAGCTGCAAGGCGCCCATCAGGCCGATGCTGACGGCTTCGCCGACCATATCGTGATCCGCAAGACTGCCCCACGCCTTGGCGAAATAAGGACCGATATCGTCGCGGACACGCTCGACCAGCCGCTCCTCCTCGATGATCCTCAGATTCTCGATGGCGGCAGCGGCGCAGACCGGATGGCCGGAATAAGTGAAGCCGTGGTTGAACTCACCGACCTCATTGATGAAGACGTCGGCGATGCGATCACTGACAAGTACGCCTCCGATCGGCAGATAGCCGGACGAAAGCCCTTTGGCGATCGGGGCAAGGTCGGGCTCGACACCGAAATGCTGAAAGCCGAACCATGAGCCTAGACGACCGAAGCCACAGATGACCTCGTCCGAAACGAGCAGGATATTCCGCGCCTTGCAGATGCGCGCGACCTCGGGCCAGTAGGTTGATGGCGGGATGATCACGCCTCCGGCCCCCTGCACGGGCTCTGCAACGAACGCCGCGACATTGTCCTCGCCTAGTTCGTCGATCTTCTCTTCCAGTTCGCTGGCAACCTTCAGGCCGAATTCTTCGGGTGAAAGATCGCCACCCTCGGCATACCAGTAGGGCTGGCCGATGTGGACGACGCCCTGGATCGGCAGATCGCCCTGCTCGTGCATGTATTTCATGCCGCCCATGCTGGCACCAGCAACGGTGGAGCCGTGATAGCCGTTCCTGCGGGCGATGACGGCCTTCTTCGTTGGCTTGCCGACAGCCGCCCAATAGACGCGCGCCATGCGGAACCAGGTGTCGCTGGCTTCCGAGCCGGAATTGGTGAAGAAGACATGGTTGAAATGCGGCCCGGCATGAGCGCAGACCTTCTCGGACAGCAATATCGTCGGTGTGGTCGTCGTGCCGAAAAACGTATTGTAGTAAGGCAGCTCGTTCATCTGCCGCATGGCGGCTTCGGCGATCTCGGTGCGGCCGTAGCCGATATTCACGCACCAGAGGCCGGCGAAACCATCGAGATACTTCTTGCCGCTGTTGTCGAAGATATGGGCGCCCTCGCCGCGCTGGATGATCCGTGTGCCGTCGGCATTCAGCTTCTTCATATCCGTGAAGGGATGGATGTGATGGGCGGCATCGACGGCGGCGAGATTGGAACGGCTTGACGTATCGGACATCTGCAAGATTCCTGTCGGATTGAAAGGCTGGCTTTGATCAGTTACGACCATGCCGTGAGCATTGGGGATTTACAAGAGCATGGCTGCCGACACCGCAACCGAAGGTAACGCGCGCATCGAGGTCCTGATTTCGGACATGAACGGCCGGCTGCGCGGCAAGCAGATTCCGATCTCGGCCGAGAAAAAAGTCTGGTCCGGCGCCGTGCGGCTGCCGACCTCGACACAATCGCTCGACATCTGGGGTGACGACAATGACGATATTACCGGCCTGTCGCTGACGATTGGTGATCCCGACGGAACTTGCGTTGCCGACGAGCGCACGCTGACCGACATGCCCTGGGCTCCGGCTGGATCGAAGCAGGTGCTGGCCACGATGCATGAACTCGACGGCAGCCCGAGCTTCCAGGATCCGCGCGCCATCCTCGCAGCCGTTCTCGATCGCTACAAATCGCTAGGCCTGACACCCGTCGTTGCGACCGAGCTGGAATTCTATCTGCTCGCCGGAGACTGGCGCGAAAGAGGCACCCCCTTGCCACCACCGGCCCTGACCTATCAGGGAGAGCCGAATGGCTTTCAGCTCTATGACATGGACGCAGTCGATCTGCTCGGCGACTATCTCGAGACGTTGCGCGGCTATGCGCGCGCGCAGGGGCTGCCGGCGGATGCGACCACGGCGGAGTTCGGACCCGGCCAGTTCGAAGTCAATCTTCTGCATCGTCCGGATGCGCTGGCGGCCGCCGACGACTGCATCATGCTCAAGCGCGTCGCCGAACAGGCGGCCCGCAAGCACGGCCTGAAATCCACCTGCATGGCCAAGCCCTATACCGACCATGCCGGCTCAGGGCTGCATGTGCATGCCAGCATCATCGATGCTCAGGGCCGCAATGTCCTCGATGCCGCAGGCAGCGAGCCGAAAAAGCTGAAATCGATCTGCGCAGGTCTGCTGCAGACCCTGCAGGATGCGCAACTGGTCTTTGCGCCCTATGCCAACTCTTATCGCCGTTTCCAGCCGGGCTCGTTTGCACCCGTCGATCTCACCTGGGGTTTCGGCCATCGCGGCACGGCCGTGCGGATTCCCGAAAAAGACGGACCGGCGGCTCGCATCGAGCATCGTGTCGCCGGCGCCGACGCCAATCCCTACCTGATGCTGGCTGCAATTCTCGGCGGCATGCTGCTCGGCTTGCAGAATGAGCTGGACCCCGGCGAGGAAGCAACGCCCGCATATGTGCCTGTCGATGCGCCCAAGCTGACCCATGATTTCCTGACGGCCGTCGAGCGCTTCCGTGCCTCGGCCTTCATCGCCGATATCTTCGGCGAGCGGTATCAAAAACTCTATGGCGACACGAAGCACAAGGAAGCGATCCGCTATTTGCGCACGGTTTCCGATTTCGACTATAGGACCTACCTGCCCCGCCTTTGAGCAATCAGATGGCGATGCTGTCGACCACATCCTCGCGAGCAACGCGCGCTGCTGTTCCCTGCCGGACCATGACCTTAAGCTCGCCCGGATGAACCTTGAGCGTCACATCGCGCTCGAGAGGCAAAAGCTCGCCATCCACGACACAATTCGCAAGCTGCCGTAGCTTCGGAAAATGCAGATGCACCTCGGGCGCATGCATGACCATGACATCCGTGTTGTCACGCACCCGGCCGCGCAGCATGTCGATGGCAAGTCGGGCGACACCGAGCGGCCGCAACGGCTTTGCCATGTAGAAGCCCAACTCGCCACTGCGCAGACTGTCGGCATAGAGTAGCGCGTTGGTGCCGAAGGGATTATTGGAAACGGAGATGGCCGAGACATGCCGGCGCTCACTGATATCGCCAGCCTCGAAATCGACATCGAATTCCGGTGGGTTGGCGATGACGCCGAAGGCAGCCCGGGTGCTGGCCGACATCTTCCCGATACGCGAGCGATAGGTATAGCTGTTGCGGTAACGTACCAGGCGCGCATGCAGGCCTGCCGAAAAC
>NZ_JAELTU010000566.1 GCF_016429015.1 Rhizobium sp. ASV20 | reverse complement strand
CTTCTGGTTCGATCGTGCTTCGTTGTTTTCTTGCTGTCGTGCTTGCTTGAGCTTTGCGCGCGCAATCATCTTTTCGTATTCAACCATGAGCTCTTCGCGGTCGCGTGGCACCGTGTTGCACTCTTCCGGTCGCGGCCAGAAGCCTTCAACAGAGAACCGATTATCGAGGTTTGTACCAAAGTAGTACATGATGCCAACCGGGAACATGACATACAAGCCAAACTATAGATCGTAAGCCAAAAGTTGTTGGCCTCCAAGTGTCTTTCTTGCCTAGACAATGTTTTGACACGCAAATGAATCATACCTTGAACACTTCCAGATTAAGTCCGCCCATTTTATATGCAGTCTGTTCGTGAGAGTAAAACTTTGCGTTGGCTAGTTTGGCTGTTGTTGGAGGCAAAAAGACATGAGTCTGGTGTCGCTGGATAGCTGCCCATGTGC
>NZ_JAELTU010000565.1 GCF_016429015.1 Rhizobium sp. ASV20 | reverse complement strand
CGTCGGCAGCGTCAGATGTGTATAAGAGACAGCTACTCGACTTGCAACCTGAATCACTAGTTGCAACCAGCATACAAGATTTGATGCGCAAGGATTCTAGGCCTGAGTTTGGTCGCGCTATGGAAAAAGCCAGAAGAGGAAAAATTGTTACGTGCAAGCACGAAGTTCTTAACCGCCGAGGTCAAGGGCTGCAAGCACAAACAACGCTTTATCCCGGCGATTCCTCAGAAGGACACAAGCCTTCTTTCCTCTTGGCACAAACAAAGCTTCTAAAAGCTTCATCACGCGCCCTCGCACCTGCAAACTCCACAGCATCGTCCGTTTCTGGTGCACAGCCTCAAGGCCAGTTGTCGCAGCCTGCTGGAGGCGGCTTGCCAAGAGGTAGTCACGATGCAGCCCTAGCATCGGATGACAATATTTTTGATGAGCTAAGGACAACAA
>NZ_JAELTU010000564.1 GCF_016429015.1 Rhizobium sp. ASV20 | reverse complement strand
CTGACGGGACAATTCTCCTCACCTGGCAACCCTTGCAGCGTCTCAACACAAACTTTGCGACTGATGGCTTCGTTTGGGCGCCGCCGGAGCAGATATATAAGCACGATCTCGGTAGCGGCCTGGTATGTTGCATATGGCTAACGGAGGGTGTACGGTGCTGACACGTTATTATAGATCCTTGAAATCTACTATCTCAAAGCTGGCTACATTCCCGGCGAACAGGTCGCCGCTCACGCGCGAAGGCGATTCCGTTTGGTTCTCGCTCAACCAAATCCAAATGTTCCCCAGCCCGACATCAGTCTCTTCCTGGTACACTATGGCCCTTCAGAACCCAACGACCGCGTCCCAATCAATATGATTCCCTACGATGAACGAGTCAATGCCATTATGCAGCAGCGCCACTTCCTTCTGCGATCTGGACAGACTGTCTCTTATACACATC
>NZ_JAELTU010000563.1 GCF_016429015.1 Rhizobium sp. ASV20 | reverse complement strand
AGAAAAGCCCGATGGCATCTTCCTGTCTTTTGGCGGCCAGACCGCCCTGAATCTCGGTGTTCAGATGCAGCGAATGGGTCTTTTTGAAAAGTACGGCGTCAAGGTCCTCGGTACAAGTGTTCGCACGCTCGAGCTGTCTGAGGATCGTGATTTGTTCGCCAAGGCTCTTGACGAGATCAAGATTCCCATTGCCAAATCCATCGCTGTCAGTACCATTGACGAGGCGCTTGATGCTGCCGAAAAGGTCGGATACCCCATTATTGTTCGTGCCGCCTATGCCCTTGGTGGTCTCGGTTCCGGTTTTGCCAACAACGAGGAGGAGCTCCGCAACATGGCAGCTCGCTCCTTGACCCTGTCTCCTCAGATCCTGGTTGAAAAGTCTCTTAAAGGCTGGAAGGAAGTCGAATACGAAGTCGTCCGCGATGCCAACAACAACTGCATCAC
>NZ_JAELTU010000562.1 GCF_016429015.1 Rhizobium sp. ASV20 | reverse complement strand
AGTCGACGCTGGCCAGAACGGATCTCGTCGTCGCCACCCCCGATGTCGACATCACGACCCTTGCCGTCGGCGACGTTCCAGTCATTCAACTCGGCCAGGTCTTCGATCCCGCCGAACTCATCAGCCGGATGTCAAGGCTAAACCTGCGTGGTCACGTCGACCTTCAGCTCACCGGGGCCAATTCGTCATTACTGATGTCGATGCTCTCCCCCGACCGTTTCATGGCCATGCCAGCGGGAACCGATTACTGGTCGGCGACCGAGGCCCTCGTAGCCTACTTAATCGACCAGGGTCTGGTCGACGAGTCCTTCCTGGCCACACTGCGGGCTCGAGAGAACGAAGCGACCATGCTACTCGACGGTCTCGTCGGATTTCCCCACGCCACCATCCCAGGGGCCGAACGCATCGTGCTGGCGATGGCGACCATTCCGCGCCGCCCAGAGC
>NZ_JAELTU010000561.1 GCF_016429015.1 Rhizobium sp. ASV20 | reverse complement strand
GAAGAGAAGCAGAACAAAGCTTACCTAGACGCTGCGAGTGTATTATGAAAAAGAGTAGTAGTCAAGCTCAAGACGGGGTTGTCTTTCTAAAAGAGCTCGGCAGCACAGAGGCGGGATTGAGAAATTGAGGAGGAATAAGAGGATTATGGGATGGAAAGAGGAAGAGATTCCGAAGATTGGGGAGAAGAAAAAGAGGCAGAGCTAAAAAGGGTTGTGCCAGCTGCCTTTGCGTTTGCTCCGGGCTGGCCTATCCAGAGATTCCATGGGATTCTACGGGCGGTGCCTTTCCACAGCAACCGCCGGCCGCGCCTCTGATTGGCTGGGGACTGCCTGGACCCCAGGGGATTCTTCTAGCATCTCACCGAAGGCGACAGGCGGTGGTCCAGCAGATTCGCGGCAGAAAAAAAATGTCGGCAGGCGGCTCGTTAGGCATCTCTCAGCCCC
>NZ_JAELTU010000560.1 GCF_016429015.1 Rhizobium sp. ASV20 | reverse complement strand
AGACGAGCCCATTCGAAGCGGCCTAGATAGCCCGTTAGCCTACCGTCTATATCTAAGAATTGGCCGCGCGTCGAAGCATCTAGCCTGTTAGCATTTGAGTCGCTATATACAGAATCTGCCACACATAACCCTACACAGCACAGAATTTCGATCCCTTCGTCATTGTCATCGTCTATCCGCTTTTCCATCTCAACCAGCTCCGCCATCATCAGCCCGTTTACAATACGTCCCATCTTAATCACAATGATTCGGTACCTCGCCACGCCTAAAGAGCATCGATCGCGCGGCTTTGATGGCTAGCTTAGACCCGGGCCGAAGCCACGCATTGGCTTCGTTTGTGGCGAACGATTGTCCCGCGCCGAGAAAGGTTATGTCGTCTTGAATGTTCTCTATGTCCATCGCCGGCCCAATCGTCGACCACTGACCGCCAAAGAGCTTATTGAC
>NZ_JAELTU010000559.1 GCF_016429015.1 Rhizobium sp. ASV20 | reverse complement strand
TCCATGTGCAGCGAGCATACGGGTCGGCTGTACTTCTTTGCTGCTCTGCCGCTGACGGCACCGTTGGAGACGCTGCGAGCGTCCATTGCGCATGTCAAAGACCTCAGGTACTGCAGAGGCGTTATTTTCGGCACTTCTGGGCTCGGAAATGGTCTCGATGATCCCAATCTGCTCCCCATCTTTGAAGCCATTGCAGAAGCAGGCCTTGTCATCTTCTTACACCCGCATTACGGTCTTCCCAACTCGGTATACGGTCCGCGCGCTGAAGAGTACGGCCATGTCCTTCCGCTTGCTCTCGGCTTCCCGATGGAGACAACCATAACTGTGACGCGAATGGACCTTGCTGGCGTGTTTGACAAGGTGCGCAAACTTCGGATGCTGCTGGCTCATAGTGGCGGTACGTTGCCTTTCCTCGCAGGCCGCATTGAGAGCTGTGTTATCCAC
>NZ_JAELTU010000558.1 GCF_016429015.1 Rhizobium sp. ASV20 | reverse complement strand
GGCTCCGGATGTCCCGTTCCACATGAAGCGCGCAACGCCGCTGCGAAACCCGACGATAAACCCAAGTCGCTCCTGTCGCAACTAAATCCTCTCAACTACATGTTTCCCGACCTGTCACAGAAGCCCGCCACGAACCAGCAGATGTCCCTGCCGGTTTCCCGAGAGGAGTCGACGATACCTAAGGGATCTGGCGACGGCACGTGGGAGTACCCTTCACCGCAGCAAATGTACAATGCTCTGCTGCGCAAGGGCTATACCGATACTGACATCACTGCTGTCGAGCCCATGGTCTCAGTTCACAACTTCCTGAATGAAGGCGCCTGGGCAGAGATTGTTGGCTGGGAGCAGCGATTCGCGCGGGGTTTGTACAAGGGGTGGCAGGTCTGCAAGCGAGGCGAGGCCCATACAGCTGAAGAGCTGGATCGTCACTGGGATGGTAAAGAAA
>NZ_JAELTU010000057.1 GCF_016429015.1 Rhizobium sp. ASV20 | reverse complement strand
CCCTGATGGGGCTAACGCACCGATCAGGTGAGGCGACGATCATTCGTGAGCCGCTGCAATCAGGAGGCCAGCCCGAGCAAATCACGGCAGCTTCCGCCATAACGAGGCATCGAGATCAATCTAAAGGATCCCGCCATGGCAATACCGAGCATGCCACACATAGATGGCCTCTATGAGACCCATCTGACCGTCGCTAACCTTGACCGCTCCATCACATTCTATCGCGACGTTGTTGGTCTCGAATTCGCGCAGAGGTTCGATGAGAGGCGCATCGCCTTTTTCTGGATAGGCAACAAGAAGACTGGCATGCTGGGGCTCTGGGAAACGGGCTCCGGCCCTTTGCGCATGCGTCTTCATCTTGCCTTTCGCATGAGTGTGGAGGGCGTCTTGGCGTCAGCGGGAAGCCTGAGAGCGTCTGGCACCGTACCGTTGGGCTTCTTCGGCAAACCTGCTGACGAACCTGACGTTGTTGGTTGGGTGCCCGCAGTTTCGCAGTATTTCTCCGATCCCGACGGGCATTCCATCGAGTTTATCGCGGTGCTTGATGACGAGCCAGACGCCGACTTTGGTGTTGGCCCCTATTCCAAGTGGCGCGACCGCTAGCGAAATATCTTGGTCACTGCTGGCCCGACGCCATCGCTTGGTAAGTTACGCAGTCACAGCCGATTCGAGAGGCAACATGTTTAATCTTCGATCCTGCGCAGCAAGCGCAAAGTCGGGAGCACTTCAAGACTGGGTCTTAGAATATCTATCAAGTGGTTATTGGGCAAACATCGGTCTCCGTGACGGACTGTTGCTGCACAAGCGCTACTGGATAGGACCACTTGCGATTAAGCTTTCAATTTTAGAGCGTTGTTGCGGTCCAGAAGAGGACATGACTTATCACGTTCCGCCCAGCATTTGGACAGCACGTATAGAAGATATCGCTGCCAGTCTTGCTAATCCAGAGGAATTACCCCCGTTGATAGTCGAATGGCGTGATGGTCATCTGTTCGTTTGCGACGGCAGCCACAGGCTTGGCGCGATGTTATTGAAGGGCTGGGAACGATGCTTCGTAGTTATCTGGTGCAACTCACCGGAAGACTACGCCGCCGCGGTTACACTTACATGCTAGTCGCTAAACTGCGAATTCGTGGCGTTTTTCACAGAAGTGCCAAGTGGGTTTGCAGCGGCTGTGGCGGCAGCTTGTGGGTCTGTAACGCCAGTGATTGAGAATTGAGCATGAATTGTCACATTGGGCGGCGGCTCATTGACAGCCCGAATGTCTTGCGTACCACTGGGCGTCGTTATTTCCGCAATTGAAGATGCTTCGATTCTCATAGCGGGCCGATCTCGAAGATTGCCCCCCATATGCTCCCGCATATTGAAACCATCATCTACTTGCCTACACAAGAGAATGGCTTTTTGTTTCATGCCATCATCGACGCTCAAGGCCGAAAACAGACTTGACTGAATTCCCATTGGTTGAGCTTCTGCTGAATGATTGCGAGAACATTGGAAACGTTTCGGAAAGAGCGCTTCGATTTGTGGAGCGAAGTGATATGCACATAATAGTCAAATTGGGGGAGGCCCATGCACTTACATGCTCTAGTAGGTTCGGGATTGCAGCCGGGGCATCAAGCGAAGCGCCGGTTTTCCCGGGAATAGCGCCAATGGACACCGAAGGCGGACACGAACAGTTGGAGACGTTCCTGTCGGTCCTCAGCAACAGGCCCGAGAGATCCCCTCAGGGCAAGCCTTACCTGCCAAGACGCTTCGGCTGAGGCCAACGGTCTCTCATTGAGCATAAAGCCGCCGGCTAGCAGCGGGAGGGGACAATCAGAAAGATCGCGAGCGGTATCACGAGCATGAACAGCGTGCCATTAGAAACGTATGGCAGTAGCCTTGTCCGCTTCGGCTTTTTGCGGCTTCTGGGTTTCGGCCGGGGGCCATAAGGCCCTTCCCCAATCGATTGGACGTAGAAGTAGCTAATTATAGCATGAATCAGCGCTGCAACTGCCGTCATTGACAAGATCACAGTGGTACGGGCCCAAGGCTGCGCCGTGCACGCCACTTGCCTGTCATCGATGTTCAGGCCGGTGGCAATCTTAACGACCACTATCACGACTATATAGGCCAACAGGTACACGAGCAGCATGTATATGCTTACAAGCTTGCCTGTCGGGTCATTCGGTAGCTTCATCGTTGGCACATTGGAGTAGGCAACGAGAATTCCTATTGGTCGCCTTAGGGTTGATTACTGTCTATGTGTGAATTCGCCTATGCCGCTACAAGGTGGGCCAACTGTATTCTTTGGGCTTGCCGAAGGGGAGCCACTGGCTATTGCTTTGGACCCATATCCTCATCAATGACGTAGCTGTGGGGTTGGCTATTCTCGGCGGTAGTTGGGTGGGGTGCACATCATCATGAAGGCGTCTGCGTGCCGCCCTTCACGATGTTTCGGCCCTGCGGGGTGCGGAGGCGTTTGGTGGTCGAGACCGCTATTCCAAAAGTCGTTTAGGATTGAGAGGGCACTCCGGCTTTGGTCTTGTTAGTGAGGAATGCTGATACGCGCGCAGCAGGGCTCAAGGACCGCCATTCGGAAAATGTCCTTGCCAAATTATAGCTAGTATGTAGTTTTATCTATAATTTGACCATGGAGCACTGTCGCCTTGAAGAAATTGAATGCAAGTCAGCCATTTTTCGCCAATGACGAAGCCAGATCATCACCAATCACGGTTCAAGAAGCGAAAACTATCTATAATTCTCCGTTCAATGATCTGCTCTTCCAGGCCCAGACTGTTCACCGCGCGCATTTCGACCCCAACGCCGTGCAGATGAGTCGGCTTCTATCGATCAAAACGGGCGGATGTGCTGAGGATTGCGGATACTGCAGCCAGTCTGCCCACTATCCGACCGGCCTGAAGGCCTCGAAGCTGATGGAAGTCGACCGCGTTCTCACCGAGGCACGCAAAGCTAAAGATGCCGGGGCGACCCGCTATTGCATGGGTGCGGCGTGGCGCAGCCCGAAGGATCGCGACATCCACATGCTGGTTGCCATGGTCGAAGGGGTGAAAGCCCTCGGCATGGAAACCTGCATGACGCTCGGCATGCTGACGCAGGCGCAGGCAGGCGAACTCGCAAAAGCTGGCCTCGACTACTATAACCACAATATCGATACGTCCGAACGCTTCTATCCCGAAATCATCACGACCCGCAGCTTCGCCGAGCGGCTCGACACGCTGGAAACCGTGCGCATGGCTGGCATCAAAGTCTGTGCGGGAGGAATCCTGGGCATGGGCGAGACGGTCGATGACCGGATCTCGATGCTGCTGACGCTGGCCAACCTGCCGGTGCCGCCGGAAAGCGTCCCGATCAACCAGCTCATCCCCATTCCCGGTTCGAAGTTGGCTAATGCTGAACCTGTCGATGCGATCGAATTTGTCCGCACGATCGCACTGGCGCGCATTCTGATGCCGACCTCGCATCTGCGCCTTTCTGCCGGGCGAACCGCAATGAGCGACGAGATGCAGGCGCTCTGTTTCTTCGCGGGCGCCAACTCCATCTTCGTCGGTGACACGCTGCTCACGACTGACAATCCTGGAGACGATCACGACGCAGCGCTCTTCCGCCGACTCGGCCTGTCTCCCATGCCGCTGGAACCGGCGATTTGACGGCGAGGCTTTCGAACCATGCCGCCACTCTTGATGGCTTGCGGCGCAAGGCGCGGCTGCGCGGCCTTGCGCCGCAAAGCGGCATGGACTTTACCTCCAACGACTTTCTCGCTCTTGCCGGCGCGCCGCGCCTCAAGGCGGCAATCGTGGCGGCGTTGGACAGGGGAGTTCCGGCGGGCGCGGGTGGCTCGCGCTTGCTGCGCGGCAACCATCCCGAACATGAGGCGCTGGAGGCGGAAGCCGCCGCGTTCTTCGGCGCCGAACGTGTGCTTTATTTTGGCAGCGGCTATGCCGCCAACTCAGCACTCTTCTCGACCTTGCCGCGACGCAAAGATTTGATCGTGTACGACGAGCTCATCCATGCGAGCGCCCATGAGGGCATTGCTTCCAGCAAGGCGACGGCCGTCAGCATCCGTCACAATGATGCGACTGCCTTTGATGAAGCGATCCGAAACTGGCGCAGCAACGGCGGCCGAGGCCAGCCCTGGATTGCGGTCGAGAGCCTATATTCGATGGACGGCGACCAGGCGCCGCTCGACGAGCTCGCCGCTATTGTCGATCGCCACGACGGCTTCCTCGTCATCGACGAAGCTCATGCGACCGGCGTTTTCGGCGCGGGCGGCCGAGGGTTGACGGCCGGGTTGGAGGGTCGCGAGAACCTGCTTGCCCTTCATACTTGCGGTAAGGCGCTGGGCGTTTCCGGAGCCTTGCTTGCGGTCCCCAAAGTGTTTGCCGATTATCTTGTCAACCGTGCTCGAGCCTTCATCTACTCCACCGCGCCCTCGCCTCTCATTGCGGCGGGGGTCCGCGAGGCCTTGCGCATGGTGGATGACGAACCTGAGCGCCGCGAGGCCCTGGCACATCTGGTCTCCTTCGTTGGAGACCGACTGAAAAACCAGTTCGGCATCGAACCGAGCGGATCGCAGATCCAGCCGGTTATCATCGGCGACAACGCGCATGCAGTCCGAATTGCCGACGCTCTACAGGCTCAAGGGCTCGACATCCGCGCCATCCGTCCGCCTACGGTACCGGAGGGTACGGCGCGCCTGCGGCTCTCTATCACCCTCAACGTCGATTTGGGGCAGATCGCACACATGCTGGATTGCCTTGCCACCATCATGAAGGAAAACAGGACATGAGCACCCGCTTCGTGGTCACCGGCACGGATACCGGTATCGGCAAGACCGTGTTTGCAGCAGCACTGACGGCCGCTCTTGGCGCCCGATATTGGAAACCGGTGCAATCCGGACTGGAAGACGAGACGGACAGCGAAACCGTCGCGCGGCTGAGCGGGCTGCCGGCTCATCATATCCTGACGGAAGCCTATCGCCTTTCCGCTCCGCTCTCACCGCATCTGTCAGCACGTCTCGACGGCATCGAAATCGACGCCGCCCGACTCGAACCGCCGGCCTGTGCCGGTCCGCTGGTCATCGAAGGAGCCGGCGGCCTGCTGGTTCCGCTGGGGAAGGACGCGCTCCTTGCCGACGTGTTCGCCCGGTGGCGCGTCCCCGTCATTCTCTGTGCTCGAACATCGCTCGGCACCATTAATCACACCCTGCTGTCCATCGAGGCGCTGCGCCGCCGTGATATTCCGCTCCGCGGCATAGCCTTCATCGGTCCGGAAAATGCCGACACGCAGGAAACCATCGCGGCCATCGGCCAGGTGCAGGTTTTGGGGCGGCTGCCTCTGCTGAAAAGCCTGACGCGCGAAACCTTGCGCCGCACCTTCAACGAGAACTTCGAAATTGCCTCCCTGCTGGAGACAAACGAATGACCCGCTCGCCCGTCTGGCATCCCTTTACACAGCATGCCCTCGAACCGCCGATGAAGCGCATCATAGCGACCGACGGCGCATATCTGATCGACGAGGACGGCCATCGCCTCCTCGATGCCATCTCGTCGTGGTGGGTCATCACCCATGGCCATCGTCATCCCGGCATCATGACGGCCATCCGCGAGGCGACGGAGGCCTTTGACCAGATCATCTTCGCTGAATTCACCCACGAACCTGCGGAGGTCCTCGCCGAACGCCTGCTCGCCTTCGCGCCCTCTGGACTAAAACACGTCTTTTATTCGGACAGCGGATCGACCGCCGTCGAGGTGGCGATCAAGATGGCGCTCGGCACCTTCCACAATCGCGGGATCGTGCGGGATCGCATCGTCGTGATGGAACACGGCTATCATGGCGACACGATCGGCACCATGTCGGCTGGAGAGCGCGGCGTATTCAACGCACCCTTCGAGCCTTTGCTCTTCGGCGTCGACCGCCTTCCCTTCCCCGAACCAGGCTGCGAACAGGAGACGCTCGACGCGTTTGAAGCCATCTGCCGTTCAGGAAAAGTCGCCGCCATTCTGATTGAACCGTTAGTGCTTGGCGCCGGCGGCATGAAGTTCTACGGCAGCTCCGTGCTGTCAGCCCTCAAGGACATCGCCGGCCGCTATGGCTGCCTGTTTATCGCCGACGAGGTAATGACGGGCTGGGGGCGCACCGGAACACGCTTCGCCTGCGAACAGGCGGGCGTGGTGCCCGATATTCTTTGCACCTCGAAAGGCCTGACCGGAGGCGCCTTGCCGCTGGCGGCAACGCTTTGCACAGCGGAGATTTTCGAAGCCCATCTATCGCACGACCGGCGCAAGACCTTTTTCCATTCAAGTTCCTATACCGCCAATGCAATCGCCTGCGCAGCGGCCGTCGCCAATTTGCAGGTCTGGCAGGAGGAAGCGGTGGAGACCCGGATTGCGGAGCTTGCAACGCAGCATGCCCGGCATCTAAAGCGCTTCCAGAATGACAACAGATTTGTCAACGTCAGGCAATGCGGGACGATCGCGGCCCTCGATCTTGCGGTGCCCTCCGGCGGCTACCTCGCTGAAGCCGGGCCGCGCATGCGCCAGCTGTTTCGCGAGCGCGGGCTGCTTGTGCGCCCGCTCGGAAACGTCATCTATCTGATGCCGCCCTATTGCACGAGCGCCGGAGACATAATCACCGCCTATGATGCGATCGACGAAGTCGCCTCGATCGTCCTGCAGGAGCCTGCGTCTTGACGCGCCTCTCCTCCCGCCTCGCTGGGTTCGGTCATGCCGTTCCATCCCGGATCGTCTACAATGCGGATCTCGAAAGGCAGCTCGGCCTTGAGCAGGGCTGGATCGAAAGGCGCACCGGCATCCGATTCCGGCATTGGGCCAATGACGGGGATACGCTGAGCAGCCTTGCGGCCAGGGCTGGGAAAATGGCGCTTGTGGATAGCGGGATCGCGCCGGGCGAGATCGCCATGACCCTGCTTGCCACCTCGACGCCAGATCATCTTTTGCCACCCTCGGCGCCACTTCTGGCGCACAAACTCGGCCTGCCAAATTCCGGGGCAATCGATCTTGCCGGTGCCTGTTCCGGCTTCCTCTACGCGTTGACGCTGGCGGATGGCTTTGTGCGTGCGCATGGGCGACCAGTGCTTGTCGTCGCCGCCAATATTCTGAGCCGCCGCATCAACCCGGCAGAACGCGCCAGTGCCGTTCTGTTTGCTGATGGCGCCGGGGCGGTCGTGCTTGCGCCATGCCGCGATGGTCGAAGCGGTCTCAAAGCCGCCGTGCTGGCATCGGATGGCAGCGGCTATGATTTGATTACCATTCCATCCGGCGGCAGTAGCAAGCCTTTCTCTCCCGAGACCGCGGCAAACCAGGTGCTCATGACCTTGCGCGATGGTCGCGAAGTCTTCTCCCGCGCTGTCGATCTTATGGCACGCACCTCGCGCCAGGCGATGAAGGAAGCCCGTCTAAATGTCGCCGACGTTGACCGCTTCGTTCCACATCAGGCCAATTTGCGCCTTTGTGACGCGGTTCGACACAATCTCGGATTGGCGGAAGGCAAACTTGCCAGCACGATCGCGGAGTTTGGCAATTCTTCGGCCGCGACCATTCCGCTGACCCTTTCCGTTGAACACGCGCTCAAGCCATTCAAGTCGGGAGAACGCCTGCTTATGACCGCGGCTGGGGCCGGTTTGGCCGGCGGCGCAGTCATCTTTGCCGCATGAGCCCGCACGGCGGAGCAACGATCGTTCGATGAAGAATATGGAGAATCAGCAAAGAGGCAGCTAAACTTAATCATCGAGTCGTTGCACATCCATTCAAAGCCGATGATGACTATATGAGCGTTGCAAAAGATGATCCCATCGCGGTGCGGATAAGCCGGACACTCGCCGATCGAATTATTTCGGGAGAGATCGACGCCGGCGCCAAACTTAGGCAGGACCACATTGCAGACGAGTTTGGCACCAGCCATGTTCCCGTCCGTGAGGCCTTTCGCCGCCTCGAATCCCAGGGGTTGGTGACTAGCCAGCCACGCAGGGGCGTTCGCGTGGCCAGCCTTAGCCTCGAAGAAGTTCGCGAAGTTGCCGAGATGCGCGCCGCTCTCGAGGTGTTGGCACTGCGTCATGCCGCACCTCATATGACAACGGCCATTCTGGACCAGGCCGAGGAGGCGACTTGCGCCGGCGACCGCGCGATTGATGTTCAGGCCTGGGAGGAGGCCAACCGCGCGTTCCATCGCATCATTCTGTCGCCCTGCAACATGCCCCGCCTGCTGAAGACCATCGAGGACCTTCATGCTGTCAGTGCACGCTTCCTGTTCTCTGGCTGGCGAGCGGAGTGGGAGGCACCCACGGACCGCGATCATCGCGCAATTCTCGCGGCATTGCGTGGCGGAAACCTTGAAGGCGCCACGGCGGTTCTTTCCCGCCATGTGAAATGGGTGGGGCGGAAGTCCTCTTCATGACCCTTCGAGGGGGTTGTGGGCTGAACGGATTGTGCACAACCATCCCACTTATCTTATTAGAGTCACGCTCGATCACGCTCAAGCACATTGAAACATCATTGTTTTTCAGGCTTGCGTGCTGTTGGCGGCTTTGGCACACTGGGGGCTGTTTAAGGGCTTACGGACGGTCTCCGAACCCCGAGCGCCGCCCCCTGTTTCCTCGATCGATCCCAGTTATCGAGAGGAGTAAGTCGTGCCGAGCCTGACCGATTCTGCCATCAAACAAGGGCTGACGCGCGTGGAGAACAACCAGAAGCAGGAGAACCTCGCGGACGGTGACTGCCGCGGAACAGGCCGCCTGATCCTGGTTCTCAAGCCGATGCCAAAGCGGGTGACCGCTCCCTCGGCCAAAAGAACGGCTGGGTCAGTATTCGACAACCAATGACCGGATCCTGTTTGTCGTCCAGAGCAATTGGATCCCGGCGATAGCTCGCAATTCGCGCCCGCATTTCAGAGCGGCTGGAAACGCCGTTCTTCAGGCCAAAAGCTTCCCAGGCGAGAGACAGTGGCGCGATTGACGCGTGACCGAAAATGCCGCCGCCAACGATGAAGTTGTTTGGCGCATGCAGCTTGAAGAGGAATAGTTCGCCGGGCTGAAGCGCGCGAAACTGCGTCATCCCGCTGGGTTGCCAGAAATTGACTTCGTCATGTGGAACAGAGGCGCTCAACTGATCGAACCAGACCTTGTCCGTAACGCCGATGAGGAGACGGACCATCGTCTAGCCTCTCAGCTCGGCTGTGTTTTTAAGCGCAAACGTTCTGGCAATCCTCGTCGTCACCGCCGCAACCCGAGAGCCGACTACTGCGGAGCATAGATTGCTGATCGTCGTCTTGTTCCTTTTCACTTCGGCGTTCCCAACGCGTCCTCTGTATCTCATGTCGCGAGCACCCGCCTGAGATCAGACAGCAGCTTTTCGCGTCGGCCCTCCGAAAGTTTGGCCAAGTTGTCGATCTTCCAGCGCACCGCCGGCAAGTCCGCGGCTCCAGGCACGCCTAGCAAGTCCCAATCTGGCTCGCCGGACTTGAAGGAGAGAAGAAAGCGCCGGTGCTCGGCAGGCATCTTGCCAACGACCTCGGCGATTAGAGCTTCACGAGCATCGTACAATGCCTTGAGGGTCACGGGCTCTTCCGTCATGCCGGCAAACCCCGCGTCAAACTCGTGGCGCAAATCCTTGCGCGTCGGCGCCAAGACCTCGCCCATCGGCCTGTTGTGGCTCAGCATGTAGACAATGAAGGCACGCCGCAGCTCATCGGATATTCCCTCATTCGCGAGCAGATCCCTGACATCGAACAAATCTCGCGGATGCTGCCGATCCAAGGCGGCGACAATCTTGCCGGCATAGAGGTCCGGGAAGGACACAACGGACACCTCGGCATATCCGAAGAGCTCTTCGATCCGGTCGCAAACCGCCCGTGTCTCCGGAGAGTAGACGCAGCCACGAATGACGGGCGTCACCTCGATTTTGATCTGCACGCCGTCGGAGGCAACCAGCACCTTTGTTGCAGCGCCTTCGCTGCGCAGCGGCACGGCCTGGGTGCGGCTACGCGGTACACTCTCCGCTATTCGAGCAGCAATCCGTCGTATGGCGGCATCGATATTGGCGAGGGACGTCGCGCGATCTTCGACCGGCAGATAGGTCAGATCGATATCGACAGACAGACGTGGAAGGTCTCTGACGAAGAGATTGATGGCCGTGCCGCCCTTCAACGCAAAGACGTTCTCCTCTGCAACGAGTGGCAGAACCCGAACGAGGAGGCTGACTTGCGCGCGATAGGCTTCAGACGCCGGCATCGAGTGTCTCCGGCACAGTGATCTGATACTTGCTATCCAGTCGACCGCCGACCACGATCTGACGCTTGCCATGACCGAGGTTGATACGTTTGAGATCGAGCCGGCCGAACCATGGATGGTCGTGCCGCTCGGCGAACCAGAGAAACAGTCGCTTCACCTTCACGCTCCGACACGCTTCCAGCACGGCCTGAACCCGCTTCGGGCTCAGTGTGCGGACCGACTCCATTAGGACGTCCGCCTGATGGAACGTCTCCCGGGACGGGAGTAGGTCAAGAAGTTCGCAAAGAGCGCGCTCGGGCGCGGAGACATCGAGCTCCCATCCCCAATGTCCCCATACGATGCGTGTCCTTCCAGGCGCGTCAGCATCGAAGAGCTTGTCTGCCTTGTGTTCGACGAACTGAGCGTCGGTCGGTATCCGCTCGACCCAGCCAGGCAGACTGCCATAGGCATAGAGGTGGATTTCTGGCTTGCCAGAAAAGCGGAGGTAGTGCGTCAGCCCTTGTAGCTCGAGGGCACTGCGGCCACCGACGTGCACGGATTTATCCAGAAGTCGTTGGAGCGAGATGATTACGCGCTGCCAGGCTATCGCCTGATCAGCGTTACCGGTTGGCCGCTGATAGACGCCACGAACGACACCTTCGAGCCAGCTCTGCGCCACATACTTTTCGCGCCACTGCCGACGGTAGCCGTGTTTTTCCAGCCAAGCGGTGTCAACCACCAGCCCCTCGGGGAGCAAGCGATGAAGCTGGTTTATCTTTTCGTTCTTTTGACCTACCATTAGTGGGTGAAAATAGCATGAGTCTAAACCGAAGGGCAAGTTCGGGAATTCGCATTTTCGACCCACCAATGGTAGGCATAAAAGTGCAATATTCAAACTACCAAGACACAACGCACTTAGAGGAGGAAATGGCCAAGCTGCCGAAATTTACGCATAGCGAGAAGAGAGCTCGCTGGGATTTGACCAAAGACGGCGCGAGTCGTCCTACGGCGAGCTTCGGCACCAAATCCGATGCGACCAATGGCGCCACCCTCGAGAAGGCTGTCGGCAAGGGCGGAGGATCGGTCAAGATCCAGAAGGTCGACGGTCAATTTCAAGAAGAGCGGACTTATCCGCGTGCTGCCGATCCCAAGAAATCGCCGGGTGTTGATTATCGCACGAATTTGATCCACTTTTTCATTTCTGGCGGATTCGCCCACACTGCGAAAACATGTTTTCGATCAAGACCATAAATGCAATTAAGTGGTACAGCGCAAAATGAAAAAGTGGCGGAAACCTAGCTGAAACTCAACAATTGCGGGCTAAATGGATCGGGCGAGGGGGGCTATTTTGCCGTTTCGCCATCAAAATAATCGCGTCGTGGCTCCATTGCGCGTTGGTGCACCGCTCGGCGACGGGTCATCATTGGGTCTTTGATGCCTCACCTCTTTCGTTGCCGCCGCTGTTACCGGGTAACGAACGGATTTCGGGCGTCCGCAGGCAAGCATTCGATTGAGTGTAGTGACCCCGATTGCAGCCTTGGTCTGCTGCGATCGGAATGAACGAGCGCGCAAACGTGGCCCAAGCACCATGTCCAGCATCAGCGTCGTTTCGATCGCCGGACCTGGATAGAGAGGCTGGCCACCACGGATCTTGCGACGTGGGGCTGCCCAGCCCGCCAGCGCTTCCGGCGCATTACAAAGGGTTGAACCGCCGCAGCGGTGAAGGTACGCCTCATGCTCCACCCAGTTCGTCACCTTGAAACTCATTTTACGCATGGGGTGACGGCAAGCGGCGTTATGTTTCTACGGCATCGATGATCAATCAAGCTGCTTTCGATCGTAACACCATACGCGGAACTGTTGAAATCTGATCCGTGCACCAGCGCCTATCCAGGGTCCTTGAGCCGCGCGGTGCCGAACCCCATGCGGCTGCCGTCCCAAGGGATCAGTTTGATCCGCTCCTCCGTAAGGACAATCCCGTCTCGACGTTGAAGAGATGAATGCGCGCTTCATCAAAGCCGAAGGCGACGCGATCACCAGTTTTCGGGCATGAGGATGTCTTGACCAGCGCTCCTATCTCCTTTCCGGCAAAGCGGAACGTCACGAGCGCGTCGTTCCCGTGGAATTCGATGAGATCGGCAATGCCGTTGAGCGGACCATGCCCGGCATCCGCCGGCAGCAGATCGGGCGGACGGATTCCAAGCACGGCGGTCTGACCCTGTTTCAGGTCGAACCCCTTGCCGGAAATAGGGATGTCCTTGTCTTCGGCTCTCAATATCCACCCACCCTCGCGTTCGACCACCACCACATCGATGAAGTTGATGTTCGGCGTGCCGATGAAGCCAGCAACGAACAGCGATCTCGGCCGCTCATAGATTTCCGCGGGTGAACCCACCTGCTCGATCGCGCCGCCCTTCATCAGAACGATCCTGTCTGCGAGCGTCATCGCCTCAAGCTGGTCGTGGGTGACATAGATGGTGGTGGTCTGCAGCTTCTGATGAAGCCTTGCGATCTCCACCCGCATATGATGCCTGAGTTTCGCATCGAGGTTGGATAGCGGTTCGTCGAACAAAAACACCTTCGGCGTCTTGATCATCGCGCGCGCGATCGCCACACGCTGCTGCTGACCGCCGGACAGTTCGGTCGGCTTGCGAGAAAGATAGGGCTCCAAGCCAAGCGTTGCCGAGACTGCCTTGATGCGTTCGTCAATCTGGTCCTTCGGCACCTTCATCCGCTTGAGGCCGAAGGCGATATTGTCGTAGATCGTCATATGCGGGTAAAGCGCATAGTTCTGGAAGACCATTGCCACGCCCCTCTCCCTCGGCTCCAGATCGTTGACTTGCCTCCCGCCGATCGACACGGTGCCGCCCGAGATCTCCTCAAGCCCGGCAATCATGCGAAGCAGCGTGGATTTGCCGCATCCCGACGGTCCCAGGAAGACGATGAATTCGCGATCCGAGACGTCGAGATTGAAGCCCCTGATGACATTGATGGCGCCATAGCTCTTGTCGACATTGGCACAAACGATATTCGACATCTCAGTTCCCCTCGCCTTCCATCGCGATCTGCAGCTTGACGTCAGTCGGCCTTCCTGATGCCGCACGCTCGAATGCCTGGATGCTGTCGCTGAATTTGAAGGTCTCGGTGATGAGCGGGTTGAGGTCGACCTTGCCCGAGGCGATGAGCTGCAGGGCGCGATCGAAGATATTCGCATAGCGGAACACCGTTTCTATGCGGACTTCCTTTGCAATTGCGCCCGGGACATCGAAACTGACGGGTTCGACAGGCAAGCCCACCATGACGATGGCGCCACCGGGGCGGACGAGATCGAAAATGCCATTATAGGCCTTGGGACTGCCGCTTGCCTCGAAGACGACATCCACACCCCAGCCATCGGTCTCGGATTGAATGACCTCGTGCAGCGATCTTTCGTTGAGATTGACCGGAACGATGCCGTGATAGCCACCGGCAATCGCAAGCTTTTCTCCGCTGAAGTCGGAGACATAGACCCGGCTGCAGCCGCCGGCGAGCGCTGCGAGTGCGACCATGATGCCGATCGGGCCGCAACCGACCACGGCTGCGACATCACCGGGCACGATCCGTGCCCGGGCGGCAGCCTGCATGCCGATCGCGAAAGGCTCGACCATCGCGCCCTCGGCAAAACTGACATTGTCGGGCAGCCTGTATGTAAAGGCGGCCGGATGAACCACGAAGGGTGTCAGCACGCCGTGAATGGGCGGCGTCGCCCAGAACCGCACGCTGGGATCGACATTGTAGATGCCGAGCTTTGATGCACGCGAGGAAAGGTCCGGGATGCCGGGTTCCATGCAGACGCGGTCTCCGGGCCGAAGGTTGTCGACCTTGTCGCCGACTTCCACAACGGTACCCGCAGCCTCGTGACCGAGAACCATGGGTTCGCGCAGCACGAAAGACCCAATGGCGCCATGCGTGTAATAGTGAACGTCGCTGCCACAAACGCCGACCGTGTGGATCCTGATCTTCACGTCGTTCGGGCCAAGTTCGAGCGGCAGGTCGATGTCCCGCAACGAGAGCACGCCTTTTTGCTCGAGAACGAGAGCTTCCATTTCGATGATCCTTTTATGATGACTTGCGTTTGAACGCATTGTTGAGCAGCCCGCTCAGAACGCCGATGAAGAGCAGCGGGGGAATGGAAAGAAGCACCACCGAGGCATTGAGAATGCCCCAGGGAACGTCGCGGCCGAGCTGTGTCAATTCGGAGGCGACGATCGGAAGTGTCTTGGCATCGGACGTGGTCAGCATCAGCGCAATCAGGAACTCGTTCCAAACCAGCACGAATGCGAAGGCCACGGCACCGATCAATGACCGCGAGGCAATCGGCAGCGCAATGAGAAAGAAGATCGCGAAAGGGCCGTAACCGTCGACACGCGCCGCCTCCTCGACATCCTTGGGGACGCGGGCGAAGGCCGGGATACTGAGCCAGACGATGGTTGCCAGCGTCAGAAGCGTGTAGGTCACGACCATCGACAGGCGGGTGTCGTAAAGGCCGAAATCCAGCCAGATCACCATCAGCGGAATGGCAACGGCGACCGGTGGCAGGAAGCGGAGCGACAGGACAAAGAACTGAATGTCCTTCGACCAGCGGTTTGGATAGCGGGCAATTGCATAGGCTGCGGGCAAGCCGAGGACGGCACCGATTAGCACCGCGATGCCCGAAATCAGCACGGAGTTGACGAGACCGGCAAACACGCTGTCGCGGCCGAGGACATAGGCGAAATTGTCCAATGTCGGGGTGAAGAAGAAGAGTGGCGTCGGCGTGACGATGTCGACGCGGTTCTTGAAGGCGTTGAGCGTTGTCCAGAAAACAGGAAAAACAGCTGAAAACGCGGCAATGGCAAGAATGACCCTGCCGACCAGACGGCCTGCGCGACGACTGCTCATATCCTCGCCCTCTTCCAGATGAAGGTAAACGCCACGGATGTCGCTATCATCATCAGGACCGCCATGCTCGACGCATAGGAAATGCGGCCGGACTCGATGAAGCCCTGCGAGAAGGCGTACATGTCGAGGGTTTCCGTCGAAATCCCCGGCCCGCCGCGCGTCATGACGTAAATGAGGTCGAATGCACGCAACGACTCGATCATCTTGACGAAGGCAAGCGAGATCAGCGGCGCCTTCAGCATCGGCAACGCGACATAGGCATAGACTTCCCATGTCCGAGCATGGTCGAGCCTGGCGGCTTCAAAAGGCTGGGGCGGCAGCGTTTCCAGTAGCTTCAGGACGATGACGGAGAAGAACAGGCCCCATTGCCAGACATCGACCAGGGCGACCGTGCCGAGTGCCGTCACCGGATTGGACAGCAGATCGAGCGGTTGGCCGGTGATCGCCTTATAGGGGTAGGTAATGATGCCATAAAGTGGATGGAAGGCGAACTTCCACACGAAGGCCGCCGACACGCGCGGAAGAATGACCGGTATCAGAAAAAGCAGCGACAGCAGGTTGCGCGCCCTAGCAGTTGCGCATTCAAACAGAAGAATGCCAAGGCCGATTGCGATGATGAGGGTCAATGCGACGGTCAGCACATCCCATGTGAGCGACACCCAGATGGCATTGAGAAAGCGGCGATCCGAAAACAGCGAGAGATAATTGGCAAAGCCGACGAACCGCCCGTCGGGCCGGCTGAGCTCACGATCCTCGAACGAGATCGCGATCGCATAGATCGTCGGCACGAGTGCCAGTATAGCCAGAACGATCATGGCTGGCGTCAGGAAGACCGCCGGTAGTAGAATGCGTTTGTTTGTCATGACTTACCTTCCGGCGACCTGTTCGCCGATGGACGAAGAACCCGGCGGACATGATCGCCGCCGGGCCTTGGGAGGATGCTCGCTGCCTACTGGCTGCGAGCGACCAGGTCCTTGGCGAAATCGTTAAGTTCGTCGAGGCCGCCCTTGATATCCGTGCGCGTGCCGGTGATCAGCTCCTCAAGGATGATACCCCAACGATCGCCGAGGTCAGGCCATTGCGGGCTCTGCCAGAAGTTGACGGCAGTTACCTTGCCGGTGTCTGCGAGAGCCTGACCGAGCGCCGGCCCGTAGGTATCGGCGAACTTCTTGCTCGTCATGATGCTCGTGCGGTTGAGCTCGCTGAACTGACCGGCATCGAGACGGCGCTCCTCGTTCTCCTTCGACGTTGCCCAGGCGATGAAGAGGCCTGCGCACTGTTTCGAAGCCTCGTCCTTGTTGGCCTTTGTGCCGATGGCAAGGCCGTGACCATAACCGCCGCCCGTCAGCGGCGTCGGCGGCGGCAGATACCCGATCTTGTCGGCGACCTGTGAGGACTTCTTGTCGAGCGCCATGCCGACCAGCGGCGTCGATTCGATCAGGATCGCGACCTGTCCGGAGGTAAAGGCGCCCACGGCCTCGTCCCAGCTGCCTGTCTGGCTGCCAGGCGCCGAATACTTGAAGAGCTCCAGATAGGTCTGCGTCGCCTTCACCGCAGCATCGCTGTCAAAGGCCGGCGTCTTGCCGTCAAACCATTGACCGCCAAAGCCCTTGAAGAAAGGCATCCAACGCCAGACATTGGCACCCGAACCGCGTTGACCGCGCAATGCCGTACCATAGATGCCCTTGTCCGGCTGATTGAGCTTCTTGACCGCAGCGATGTATTCGTCGAGCGTCTTCGGCGGCTGAATGCCTGCCGCGTCGAGCAGGTCCTTGCGGTAGATCATCAAGTCGCCACCACCGGTCACCGGCGCGAACCAGACCTTGCCGTCATAGGTGGCAATCTTCTGACGGCCAGGGTCGAAATCGGTGTAGTCATAGTCCTTTGGATAATAGTCCAGCAGCGGCACGACCCAGCCAGACGAGGCGAAGAGCGCAACGTTGGCTTCGTCAATATAGTACACATTGTACTTGCCGATCGTGGAGGCGTCGGCCTTGGTTTTCGCCCGCCTGTCATTCTCGTTGAGATAGTCGATCTGGAAGCTTGCGCCTCCGCTCAGCTTGCTGAATTCATCCTTGTATTGCTCCAGCAAGGTCAAGCCATCACGTGGCTGCGCCAGCACGCGGATGGTGCCGGAGCATTGTGCTGCAGATGCAAAAGATGGTGCAGTGCCAAAAAAAGCGCATGCGATAGCGATGCTCGAAACGAGCGTCTTTACGGCTCTCATGTAGTTCCTCCCCTGTAGATAGACGGTGAAGGCAGGCGAATATGCCGGCGTCTGCCCTCCCAAGCGACGTTGATCGCAGCTGCAAATAGTACGGGCATCGACGCGGGGTGCTAGCGCGCGCCATGCAGCGAATCTATACTTTAATGCGTATATCCGCGATCAGCCCTCGACCACCCGAACCGGCCGTCTTTGGCTCGCGAGCCTGCGATATGCCGATGGCGTCATCCTGTGCTGGCGAAGGAAGGTTCGGTTGAAATTGGATATGTTGAGATATCCGACTTCGAAGCAAATGTCGGTGATCGGCATATCCGTCTCGGCAAGCAGCTTGCATGCCTGCCAGACCCGCAGCTTGTTGACGTGATCCGTGAAGCTGTTGCCGGTGTTCTTCTTGAAGAAACGCGAAAACGCGCTTTCGCTCATACCGGCGAGATCGGCCACCTCGCGCAGATGAATATCAGTCGCCAGCCGCTCGAATATATAGGTAAGCGAACGCTGAAGGACGTCGAGCGTCTCTGCATCGAGCTTGGGAGAAAACTCCGTCGATGACAGGATGTCGAATTCTTGCGAGGAGGATAGTATGTCGAGCAGCTGGATGAACAGCGACAGCCGGGCGAAACCCTTGGCTGTTTCCATCGCATCGATGATCTCCGTCGCTATGCGCCGACTTTCGCCGTGAAAGACGAGCCCTCGTTCCGAGCGGGCAAAGAAGCTGCTCAGCTGAGCGACTTCCGGCAGCATCGCACTGATCGACATCACCCGTTCCGGATCGAACTGGATGATGACATCACGCCCGCGAATGATTTCTCCGGGCTCGGTCGGCGTCACCCAGTCATGTGGCAGGTTCGATCCGACAATCGTCAGATAGCCTGGATGGAACTCGCCAATGTGATCGCCGACGAATGCCATGCCGCTCGCCTTGCGAAGCAGATGTATCTCGATCTCGGGATGGTAGTTCCATACGTTGCGTTCCCACGGATAGTCGTCCAATCGCCACAGGAAAGTCTCGCCCGCATTGGTAATGATGTGTTCGTAGGTCGGAGGATTGCCGATCAGCGATCCCGTCTTGGCACCCAAAGCCTGCTTGGTGGCGGGCTTGTTACTTCGCGGCGTCATTTGGCTCATCAATCAAACTATAAGTGTTTTGAAGAGAAAGGAAATTCTGGGACAATGACCAGGTGCGGCAAACCTTGGATATCACATTTGTTGGCATCATCCGTTTTCGCATAGTGGTGGTGTCGTTGTCTCTCAGCGTCTCTTTTGGAGCTCACAGCTCCACATGCCCAGCCGAAACAATTCGAATTTCCAATCAATCAATGTCAAAGCTTTAGGAAGTTTCGTCCGAATCCCAGTAAAGTTTGACGGTCAGCCTCTGCGATTTGATAACGGAATGCAGGGTTTAGACTATGTTCGACTTTCGGGAATCCAGGAAGATTCCCTAGGCAGCCGCTCGACTTTCGTAAACTGGTCGGATCGCCGCTCACGAGGCCACACTTCGACCTCGACGGGCCGTCACCTTCGGCTTTGCCAACGAAGTCGCCGATCAGCGTCACCAACTGCGAGAAGTCGAGGAGGCTCCGGCGGCGATGGTCCGCGATGATGCAGATTGCGTTCTCGAAACCGCGTGACCTGTTCTCTGCCGGATGTTGCGTTGATAAGGAGCGGTGCAGCCATCACATGGCTGCGTTGCACCATAAATATTTTCCAATTGGTCAAGAAACAGGCATGATGCCTGCAGTTGTTGCACATGACGGTTTTCTCCTCCCAGTGCCGTCGCAGCAGCTGTTCCCCTCTGGAGGTTCAAGATCTCCACACTTCATGGGCCGCGGTTGTCCGTCGGCCCTTTTTTCTTGTTCGATCCCGAACTCCAGAATCGTCACGTTGAGCGTAGCTCGTCCAACAGTTCTGCATGCTTGCCCAAAGACGAAGCAATTGACTGGTCGGATCGCTCGGCTCTAACAGCCCGCGTTCGTATTTATCGAAGTCACTTTCGCCAACCTTCAAGATGCCACCAGCTTCGCGCCGAGACAGTTTCAGCTTTTTGCGCACACGTCGGCTTGTCGATGGAGAAAGGATACCTTTGACCTCCTCCTTCAGTGCCCGCAACGCAGCATCGGTTACATCCATATCGTTGCCGATGTGAACGCCCTCCCCTCCATTCTCAGGGTAGTCGCCCAGCAGACCAACCGTCACGCTTCGCCCTTTGTCGGCGACGACAAGGGGCCGTGTCCCACGCGCGAAGGTCACCCCCATTTCCAGGGAGATCGTCTTATCCGGCAAGCTCTTTGCTGCAGATCCCATTTTATCTCTCCTTGAACGACATGACACGCAACTCCGTGATCACATCCGCACAGTCATCAATGGTGTTAGTCGCCTGGATTCCGCCTGATGGTCGGAAGCCACGAAGATGGGGCACGTCTTCAGCGGCTCCCTGTCCATCAATGATGAAAAATCATACTCAAGGCGGCCAAGGGCGATTCGTCCTGCAATCAACGCTTATGTTATATGAATGTGCTTTGTGTTAGTCTGCTTCGTGAGATTCTCTCGTTCCGCACAAGATGGGGGCACACACGGATAGCACCGTATTGAAGAGGGTTCTTTTTCTACCCTGCCTGCTTGCGCCGGTCGCCTTCTTGGCCACACCGGGCTTTGCGCAGGAGCAGAGCTTTGTGGGTGGGCAGTTCGATTTAGACTGGCAACAGTTTTCTTTTCCGGTAACGACGGTTGGAACGCCATCCGATGCACAGCAGAGGCTTACCGCCTTTGGTACGGAGGCAAGGCTTTCCGCCGGCATGCCTCTGTCGAAACAGCCAGATGCCTTTACCTTTTCGTGGACCGGAACATGGTTCGACCTATCTGGGCACTCGTCCTCGACAAGCGCCATTACCAACAACCCGTTCGTGATTTCGGCCGGCTCGCCAAGTTCCGGAAACATCAATCTGGAGGCGTTGACGGACGGATCGGGTGCGGCCGCAACCAGCGATGTGAGCTTTGTTGACAGTGCAGGTGCCCCCGCAGCAATTTATTCGTCGGCGTTCTCTCCAACCGGTCCGAACTCCGTCAGTCAATATGCGGTTAGCCCAACAGCACTCGGAGCGGCGTTTGCGGCGGTGGTGACCAACGGATCGACGCCAGGTGCGGCGGCATACGGTGGCTACGCTGACAATAACGGCTTACTTTTTGGGGGAGTAAACGAATCCGACCCGGGCACCATCCATTCATGGCGTTTCGTGCGCGTCACCGGATATACTCAATCGGTTTGGCTTTCGAAGCCGCTGAGTGCCGACGATAGTTTTGCGATCAAGATTGGCGCTACTTATCTCAATTCGAGAGAGCGATTTGGCAGCGGGGTTACGTTTGACCTCAACAACGGCGGAGCCGGCACGGCCATACCTCCGATCGGGGTGGCGGAGTCGGGCAGCTTCGACACTGAATCAGGCGGACCGATGCTTGGCTTGCAAGCGCGTCTTAGACCGCAGGCACCCTTCTTTATCGAGACTTCTGCGACCACGGGCATTTCCTATTTTGGAGCGAAGTCCACGACCCATCATTCTTTCATCCTGCCCGCGGTTGGATCGATAGACGTGCCGGGCGGCACGCAACACGATAATGGCATGATGGGGTTGGCGGGATTGGACGTAAGTTTTGTGTTCCCACTAAAGCAGCAGATCGAGTTGCGCCTATTGGGCGGAGTCCATGCAAGCCTTTGGGCCCCGCGCCCGACTTCAACGGGAATCGACCGGACAACCTCCCTTCGATATAATCTGGGAGTTTCTCTGGCCGCACGTTTTTGAAGCGGCGTCAAAATAGCGATCGGACAAGCACGTCTCCGACAGTATCTGGAATTTGATCGACGAATAGACCAACTCGCCGCAGACTCGACGGGCACCGCGCCTGCTTGCGATCAATGCGCGAAAAAATCACTCAAAGATCCTGTCGGGTAGCAAAGCAACCTTTGGGGATCGAGTTTTAAAAAACGTAATAATTTAGAAGCGCAAAAATAAAAAGACATTTATACTTGCATATACCTTGCCCTTCAATTGTTAGTAATCGTACGCAAATTAGCAAGAAAGAGGTGCATATTTGTTTTATTGAATAATACCAAAAACTTATATAATATCACAACATGTTTGAGTTTGCCGTTACCTCGGGATTACTGTTGTAATCTCGGAGAGCGCTAGCTTTTTTTGCTGAATCGCTGCGGGAACAGTGCGTTCAATATAAACTTCTATAAATTTTATATTGCCATTTGCCACGCCAACCGAGGGACTCATCGCAGTAGGGAAGACCAATGACAAACCGTGAAGGCGCGCATGGGCTGTTTAAGCATGAGCCGATTACCGGGCAAGGCATGATGAGACTTTAGAATTCGCGCACCAAATCTGTGCCACCATACCCATTCCTCTTAGTTCCCGCGCGTGAAGACATAATGGAGGGGAGAAAACTGATGGAGGCCTTCAATCAGGAAATGCACTCTTACGTTGTTCAGACAATCTATCAAACTGTTAACAACCCAGAGGGGTGGAGCGAAGTTCTCACTGAAATGACAAAGATGACGCGTGCAACGGGCGCGTTCTTCATGGGCATTTGCTTCGGGGCCGAAGGCGGCGTCAGCGCTGTCGGCAGGTGCGTGGATAAAGCAGTTTTAGTTCATCCGGATTTCATTGATATCCTGCACAATATGACGGCATGTCTTGGACCTGGAAGCGTCCTTGTTCTTGAAGCACAGCATGACGGGCTGCCGTGGCAGCGTCATCTTGCCGACATTCTGCAGTACGGGGCCAAATTATTGCTCGTGGTCATTGCCAAGGAGGGGTATCGCCGCTTCAACCTTGGCCTAATATTCGATCGCGACAATCAAATGAATGTTAAGCTTGCCGATCGGTTGCTTGCGGCAATGACGCCCCACCTTCAAATTGCCGTCGGCCTTCATCGTCAGATGTGGAGAGACCGGGAGAAGGCTGTGCATTTGGATCGCCTGTTTTCGCACTCCAGCACCCCAAGAGCCATTATCCGGAGTGATCTTAGAATTGTCGAAGGAAATAGAGCCTTTGAACGACTGACGGAAAGCTGTGGCTCGCTTTTGAAGGTTTCGGAAGGCTCTCTTGTTGTGGGCAATCGTGCCCTTAGAGAGGAGATCGACAGGCTTCTCGAGCAGGCAAGCCATCGCGGCGATATCCCCAACGTTGCATGGGTCAAGGATCCCGTGCATGGCCTGAGTTGGCTTTTGAAGGCCGATTTCGTCGGGCTACGGTCTCTTGCCACGACACTCTTCGCGAATCTTCACGTCGATTGCGAGCTGAAATTCATGCTGAGCTTCTACAGAATAGGAGATCATAGTGGACTGACGCCGGCACTCGTGGGTTCCGTGCTGGGTTTAACAACAGCCGAAGCAAGCCTCGCCTATGCGCTTGCATTGGGAGGAGCGCCCGCTGAGATAGCGCAGGCCCGCGGTGTGGCAAAGAACACGGTTCATAATCAATTGACCTCGATTATGGCTCGCAACGGCTTTCACAGGCAAGGTCAGTTACTCACCCTACTATCAACGCTGGCGTTCTTCGTTGGATAGAAATATTCAAGACCGAACGTCCTTCCCGCGTGAAAGATGGCGTGCATAGGATCAATTAGTCCGATTGTGAGACCATGCATCGCCGCATCCTGGTCGCATGCAGACAGAGTTCCGCCATCACCATTCCATCAACGCCCGTTCACAACTATCTCAACGACGATAGCGTCGTCCAAGTGACGAAATAGCAAGATCAGGTGACATTGATGATCACTCGCATCGACCGTGATCAAACGCTATCTTCACATATCGTTTGGATCAGGTGTGACGAACTGGTCAACATATTCTGTCGCGAAGCTGCCTTGCTGAATGCCGCAGATGGTTCTCCCTCAAAACACATTGGAAACTTGCGTCGCGTTGCGCGTGGCGGGCGAGGTCGTCGAAGAACTCGGCAATCTCGTCAGCCCTATCGACAATGACGTATTGGAATCCTCCTGCGTCGATGGAATCATGGCCGACACTGACGCCAAAGCCGCCAGCAACGCGACGGAACCAGGCTGATCGCCATTTCGTGAAACTGGCGGGATCCGCCTGAAACTCGGCGAGCAGCGTCTTTTGCCTCTCGATGCGCGTCAGGAATGTCGTAATGACATCGCGCGAACCCGCTCTTGGCTTTTCCGCCTTTCTCGCCCCCCATTTCGCTATGAAATCGGACCTTGAGGCTGAGCCAATCGCGCCTCCGCCACGGGAAGAAGCCACAGGCCTCAAATCAGAAGACACAACCGTTTCAGGCGCGGGACCAACTGCATCGGGCTGGTCTTCCAGGTTGGCTGGAGAGCCCGCCTTGAAATCCGGTGCAAATTTGCTCCAGAGCGACGTCGATCGCCCCACCGCTCCAATCCGCTTGCGACGCGAGACTTTGACCTCAAGGATGAATGGTTTTGAAGGCTTTGACATGACGCTTCCCAATAAGTGTCCATTATAAGGTCTTGTTGGTGAATGTTCGATCGGAGCTGTATGCGATCGGCCAATGTCCCGTTGGGATCCACAAATGACGCCAACCACGTGAAAGAGGTCATTTCCACAACGCTCACCCGGAGAAGCAACTCTTCAGGCGCCGTTGAAAGACCGCCGTTTCCATATCCGGCGTTGAATCACGGCCGCATTGGGGAGCACAGCCACTATGAGCCTGTAAGGAGGCCTATTGCTTCGCCTCGGGCATGTCGTAACGACAAATCAAGTTGCCGGATGCGTCAAAGACCTGCAGTTCCGCGGCTACAGTGTTCGGCGCCCCGCCGACGATGACCTTGGACAGGTCCTGACGATGCCCTCCCTTTACGGAGAATTCTCCACCTTGAGCGTTGGCGGATACGCCGCCCTCCGATATCGAACGCACTCTAAACCGATAGCTGCCGTCTCGGGCGATCGTCGAAACCAGAATGGCCGACAATTGGATCATGCCGCCGACGTCCTGATACTCGATCTTGCAAATATCTGCGGGAGGTGGAGTGGTGACCATTTTGCGCTACGCTCCTCAATGATAGAGAGGGCCGGCATTGCAGCCGACCCCCTGCTCCGATCAGTGCTGGACTGTCACCGATACGTTGTTCTTCCCCGATTGGGTTGTCGAAGATAAGTTGTCGTGGCTGAACTGAACCGTTGCGGCGAGGTTGCCCTTGCCCGCCTGGGTCGTATAGCTCTGATTGTATTTGCCGAACTGTGCCGTTGCCGAGATGTTATCGCGGCCCATCTGGATGGATTGAGCATAGTTTCCTTTACCGACCTGGCCCACGCCGGCGAAATTTCCTTTACCGACCTGACCGATGGCCGATACGTTGCCGTTGCCCGTCTGTGAGGTAACTGAGACGTTTCCACCGGCAAAGGCGGCGGATGAAGCGACTGCGAAGGCGGCGGAAAGAAGCAGAATTCTGATGGACATAGAGGTCTCCTCCAGGTTGCCGTCCCTATTGACGGTCACTTGAGGCTAATGCTCTCCAAAGCTTCTTGCAGTTCCTCAATTTCACCACGCATCTAGCCAAGTTCGGCGTTAAACAGGCTTTCCCCTCTACGGGCTACCGCAAATCATCGCGTCAAGAGGGAAAAAAGGCCGCGTTTTTAGTCTAAACGGGCTACGGTACAGATGTTGTGTTGCAGACCACACATTCCCGGCCTGCATTTGTAAGGGGCGAGGACGGTATCGATGGGAAATGTCAATCGTCGGCGTCCTCGCGGCTACGCAACGCGATGGAGTTTCAGGTTCTAGGCCAGTGACTCACCGTGTCCCGGAGCTGGCGAACGCGCTCGGCCTTCGCGCATAATCGGCGCGTGATCTCATCGAGAACGGAGTTCTGAACGGCATGTCGCCAGCAGCCCGGGCAGCTTGATGGGGATTGGCAGCAGCCGAGAGATCGTCTTGGCGGGATTTCGTGGAAGTGTGCGCGCAATGAGATCGACCGCGCGCAACACGCGCCCGATCCAGTCCACGTCCCGCGCAGTGTATCTGACCAGGGTAACTCGATCTTCTCCTCTGACCTCTTCGCTCTCACGGAGCTGCGGTCGGGACAACACAGGCTTCTCCGTTCCCGAGGCAGACGATGCCGTCGAAGCGCGGATCGGAAATGAGGATAAGGCTTCCGTCACCATGTCCTTCGCCGGCGAAGTTGTTTGAACTTCCCTGCCCGCCACTTGCCGGCAATGGCGGTGTGGTATCGGGTTGGTAGGAGCGAGGAATGATGGCACTGGCCAGCTCTGCGGTCGGGGTCGACGGTGCCGCATTGACCGTCAGCACGCCATCGGTAAAGCGCATGGCATAGTTGGCCGACGATGTCAGGCTTCCCCTGGTGATGGCATAGCTGCCCGGTGCGGAGAAGGGATTGGCCGCACTCACAAGCTCACCGAACAGCCGGTCGTTGGATCTCGTGCTGCGAGCCTGCCCTCAGATTGCCGGCTATGGCCCAAGACAAGGGATCGAACGCTGGAGAGAATTCGTGGACGCCAGCATCATTGTGCGATGCATGCTCGGCATCGCGGCGTCTACCTATCGATTTGCCTGCAACACGATGGGCGCGGAAAATGCGGCAACGATCGTCGCCTGCATTCCGGAACGAAGCGACCATATAAACTCGCCCGGCGCCTATTTGCGCGACCTGACGACAAGGGCCAGCAGAGGGGGTTCGCTCGGGCCAATGATCAGGGCCCTGTTGCGACAACAGGGCGCAAGATTGCGGTCGCCGCCATTCCCCGACCCTCACGACAATCAGGCGCCATGACAGCCTCAATTCCTCCGCCAGCGGATGGCATTGCAGGAGTTCGCGGAAAGGGGGGATTGTTGTCAGCTGACAACATGCTAAGCCATTCAAAAGATTACACTCGAAAGACGTGATGCGTCGGCAGATGAACAGAGGGCAAGGGAGCGAAAGAGCCTTGTATCGAAATCGAAAAATCCTTTCATGCTCATGGTGAGAAAGAATGCCGCTGCTGCTTTGCCTTACGCGCTTGCCGACATCTTCTCGCGCAAAAGCGCAATGACGTCGGCAACAGAAGGACCGGAGATTTGCGGCGGATCTGCGCGCTCACAAAATTCGCGCCACACGAACAAGGTCATCTCCGCCCCATCGGTTGCCGTCTCTCCCGGCCCCATTGCGAAACGATCGAGAAGCCGATATCGGGCGTCGCTCCAGAACAGATCCTCGACCCAGCCATATATCGGGATGACGTGAAAATGGATCGGATATCCGGGTGTATGGCCATACCGCCCGATATATACACGCTCGCTGCCAAGGGTGGATTTCAACAGGCGCTGAAGCCTGGCAAAAAGAGGGCCCAGTTCACATAGGGATTTCGGCGAAAGCTCGCTCAGGTCGTTGGTGAACCGCTTGGAGCTGATCATGAGATAACCGGGCAGCGCCGAGTTTATTCGGTGGTTCACCGACCATCCCTCGGTTTCGGCGATCTGGAATTGCTCGGGGACATGATGAACCGCAACCATGCCCGAGGCTACCAGCCCTGGTGCAAGAAGCAATGGCCACCCCGAATACCGATCTCAAGATCCCTTGCATGTCCTCGGACTTTTTCGAGACGGCGCTGCTTCCGCATGGTCTTCCGGTCAGCAGGGGCTTTTGTTTTCGACGATTGGAGTTCGATGGCAACGGAGCTCTCCCGTGCCTTGAGACCAGGCCGATCGCTCCACCCCCACATCGATCTCGGCAGATATCCCAACTCAGCACCGATGACATTCACCTTGAAATCGGGCCTGTGGCGCCCCCGGCGTAACACTCCGGTAGTGTCGCAATCACAGACTGGCGGCAAGCGGAACGACTTGGCGGCCGTCATCAAGAGCGTTCGCGGCATTGCCTACGGACAGGTTCTGAAATGACAAATGCGCGTCCGCTGAGCGGGCCTTGCTGCATTTGTCCTCGTACCTTCTATCCAACTGTGGTAAGACCATATTCGGCGGCGCGGTTGCTCGTCAAAGCGGCGTTTTTACCATTTCGGCACAGCCGCATGCCAGTTTTGAAGCTATTCTATCACTTTGGAAAAAAACGAGAAATATCCGTTATGGAACCATATCGGCTATTAGTTTCCGTTTAGGCTACAAAGCTTTTGGATCATCAAATTCGGCCTGCGAAAGGGCAGAGCGAGGCATTGGCGGCCGTGATTGCCTTAGGCTTTCCAGGTGGCATCCCAGCGCCTGCAACGGCTGCCTTCCTGTGCTTCGTCAATCAGCTTGCCCTCAGATCCAGTCGATAACACGAAGAAGCGGATGGCCTGCGGAGGAGGCGACGGCGCCTCAGGGCAGGACATGTGCGTCAGTCAGCAAGCGTGTCCATGGCGTTTGATCTCTACTGACCGAGGCGGCACGTCACACAGGATCGTCCCGACGCCGGACTGCGCCCTGAGACCCATGCTGCGAACTCGCATCGATGCCTCAGCGTCGAAAATTCCTACCTCCGGCGGCCGCGGCATGGACGCCGGGAGCAAAGCGTGCAGGTAGCGGTCATCTCTTTGGAAAAGGCGGCGATAGGCTCTGTCAGCGCGAGCGTCCGCTTGCGGACGCATTCAGCTAACATTCCAGGCTAGGCGCCCGCCCCTGTCGCCAGGGCAGTTCGTTCTCGATATTCGTCGAAATTTCGCGTCGCCCTCGTACAGCAACAGCACATCGTTCCGCGAGCCGAGGGAGAACCTGCTCCGCAACAAGAACGAAGCAGAAGAGCCATCAATCCGGCTTCACATTGAAGGCGGCCGGATGAGCGCAACCCGACGAGCGGCAGATCCATCGCTCCCCGCGACGCGGCGTCTCCACGCGCAGTCGAGCTCCGGTCCTGCGACCGTCGAGCGCCAGTAGGGTAATGGCGTGTTATCGTCAAAAGATAACACCATCGGCAGGTCGAGCTTGTCGACACCGTGATGTGGGGCCCCGCTTCTTCCATCTCGAGGTTACTCCATGACCGCCTGTTGAGCTAAACTTTGTTGCCCTGGCTGCCAGACGGCAGGCATTGAAGCAGCAATGTCAATCGGCCATGGTAACAGTGTGCCGCCGTGGCAGCCATCAATGGCGCTCAATATCCCAGACCTGACCAGAGGCCATATCCGGCATCCTCGCATGATCGCTCGCACATCTGCGCGATCCACTTCGCCATCGAGGGACAGAGCGTCCGTCGTGGGCAGAGATTCCTGCTCCGAGGCCGGTTTGCCCATCTCGCTCGTCTCTCATGCTCTCGGTTCGCCGGGTTGACCGAACCTGGACACCCTTGGCGGCGACGATGGTAACAGTTGTTACTTTTTCCTGCCAACCGACTCCACCGGGTGCTGGACGCAGAGCTCTTCAATCGGAGCCGCATGGCGGCAATCTTGATGAAAGCTGGGTCGTTGACACCCCGCCTGTCGAGCTGCCTCTTAGCACGCCGACAAGAGTTCATCCAATGTCAAAGCCCGCTCGACGGGATCCATTTGCAACGGGGGGCGTGCTGAACCCATATGAGCACGTCAGCTCGACGGTAGCGGCACTCATCCCGGGGCCACAAGCCCCGCCAGGCAAGTCCTCGAGGCTGCCCTGGGCCATCGTCATCAGCCAAATGACCAGACGACCAGAGGACCTTGCTTCCGGCGCCGTCGATGAATGGTGACGATCACTGCACCACGGGAATTTCCCCTCTATTTTCTGGCGTCATCTTGAACGCAAGCCGCATGCTGATGATCCTGCACGCCGTTGCTATTGCCCATCTCGACGATGGCTATTTTCGAAGGCGGTCGCTACCAGGGTGCAGTCCCTTGCACGCCACCTCGCCGGCGCGCCAGTGATGGCAGCGCGTTCCAGCCCGACCGCGCGCTTCATGCGCCGACATCGCTCAAGCCAGCCGAACGTCAAAGCGACGAACGTCCGCGTCACGACCCACCTATCGCTTATCTGGGAACCCTTGCATGGCGTTCGAAAAGCCATTTCGATACTGATGCCGTCCGGAGCCAGTAATTGCGTAGCCCGTGGGCAATTCGCTTCCGGGACCTGAGCCCCGCGAGCCTCATCACATGCGTCGCTCGCCTCCCCGACCGGACGTGATCCGCTATCCTCCAACCGGCCGAAGACGTGCCCATTTCGACCGGCGACGTAAAACGCCTGTCGAACGACGCGGTCAACCGATGCCGATTTCGCACGGCGACCTCTGGCAGGCTCTGCAGCTTATTGCGGCGGATCGCTCGATAGACAATCGACACCGGCATGATTGGTGCTGGACAAGGATCACCATCGATCGAGGTGAGGGTGAGGCCCCTCTTGGTTCTGACGCATCCTTTGTCGCAACGATGCCTCGCACGATGCCGATGAGCCGGCGAATATGGTCTGCGGGAAACTGCGCTCCGAACCATTCATACCGTATTACGAAACCGGTTGGATTTGATTTCACCGATATCTGTCAGGTGGCAGGCCGTATGCCATCATCTCCGGCTTCGTTGGCACCTCAGATGCCGCCGCCGGCGCAATGCTCTTCATCCGGCGGCAGAAAACCAGCGATCGCCACCTATGAGGATCCGACCTGGTAAAAGGTCGTCCATACTTCTGCATCGGACACTGACGGCTGAGCAGCACGCGAAAGTAACAACTGTTACTATCCCGAAGCCAAAGCCTTTTGGCGGTGCCCATCGACGTCACCCTCATCCTGCCAGGACTAGGCCGTGAACCCATAAAAGAAAGACAGTTAAACAGCCCTGATCTCAGCTACGAGCCCGTCAAATATGTCGAAATAGCGCCTTTCGAACTCCTCAGGCGTGAGCGAGAAGGCAGCTATCGCTTGCGACAGTCTGAGATCCTGCGCGGCGGAATGCCCATCTACCATGAAGGTTGGATGAAGCTCGGCGGCAGTCGTAAGATCGCCTGCATTCCGCATTCCGTAGTCTGCTGCCCACAGGCAATAGATCAGGCGCGCACGCGAGGTGAGAGTGGAATAGCCTCCAGCGGCCTTCTGCTCGATAATCTGAATACTCTCGTCCAGAAGCCATGTCTCAGATCTATCGTCAGGCATCGCTCGTCCCCACTGCGCCGGCTAGGCTTATCCGCTTTCGCTCGCATTGGAAACGTGATTCAGGCTCTGGTGAGCAGACATGACCTAACCGATTTCGAATGGCGCTTGATCGAGCCGCCGCTGCCCAACAAACCGCGAGGCGTGCCACGCGTCAATGATCGGCGTGCTGAACGGCATTTTCTGGGTGCTGCGCTCCGGGGCGCGCGGTGGCGTGATCTGCCCGAGCGCTACGGTCCACGCGCGACCTGCTACAACCGCTTTGTGCGATGGCGAAAGGCCAGGGTGTGGGAGCGGATGATCGACGCCATCACCGCCGCGCATGATGGCGCTATCCAGATGATCGACAGCACCTCCATCCGTGCGCACCAACAGGCCGCATCGACAAAGAGGCGGATCGAGATCATTGTCGCGGTCGCTCCCGAGGCGAGCTTGTGACCAATATCCACGCGGTCATCGACAGGCTAGGCCTTCCGATCCGGTCGAGCCTGACCGCCGGGCAAAGCCATGACGGACAATCTGCTGACGGCCTGCTCGATCACGTTGGAACCGGAGCAATCGTGCTGGCGGATCAGGCATATGATGCCGCTCGCGTCCGGTCGTCTCTCCGCGAGAAGGGAGCTTTCGCCAATATCCCGCCCAAGGTCAACCGGAGATCGATACCGCACTTCAGCC
The DNA here is from genome assembly GCF_016429015.1 of Rhizobium sp. ASV20. Lineage (GTDB taxonomy): Bacteria > Pseudomonadota > Alphaproteobacteria > Rhizobiales > Rhizobiaceae > Rhizobium. Next base: position 9,274 of record NZ_JAELTU010000057.1, on the reverse strand, counting down.
CATAGCATTATCGCGAACGGAACCTGATCGACCGCTTCTTTTCCAAACTCAAACACGTCCGTCGGGTTGCCAGCCGCTACGACAAATTGGCCGAAAACTCCCGAGCTATGGTCCAACTGGCCCCAATGCGGCTTCGGCTCCGCGCTTGTGAGCCCACGGCCTGGTCGTCTCGACCGGATCTCGCCGCATAGAAACAGGCTCAAAGGAATGAGCACTCGTTGTCGCTTCAAGAGCCGGGGAAGCGCAGGTGCCGAGCAAGGATCAATCACGGGAAGCTCGGCAGCACCTCTCGCATCCTCCACACGTCCGGCGAGGTTAATCTGCTCGTCGGTCCAGGGGATTATCGGCCGGCAAGAAACTCAGCCGCAATATAAAAAGCCACCGCCGCATCCGAATCCCGGCAGTCTTCCTTCATGGCCCGAGCCGCTATGGCGAAGAAGGAAAAGCCAGTTGCGCACGCTAGGACCTGCATGTCGCTGCGACACGAAAGCCGTTCTGCTCTCCCCCCCGTTAGCGGGCGACCCAGGTCCTGCCTTGTGGCGCCATCATCACCGCTGCCATGCGAACCGACGACGAGAGATGTCGGCGGCGCGAGGGCAAGGTTAGGCGCCTGAAAGCTGGCGGTGCTGACTTGTCGATGATCGACCGACCATCGATATGGCTTCACTGGCATGATGCCAACGGCAAGACGCGGAATGCAGCCCCACAGCGTGCTGCTGACATCAGATGTATCGGCGTTCGCGCGATGAACTGATCACCAAGATCCGTGTTCCAGCCGAGCCATGGCGCCTGCAACCCTGCCCAAGCCACGCTCGATCTATCAAACGGACTGCAAGCCTGTGGCACACAAGCTCAATGTGCCCGACGACGCGACATGCCGCTCGTCGATCGCGCCTGCAACCGTGATACCTTGCGCCTCGATAGGGCCCGTCCGGGTCCTTGAACCAACATCGAGATGATACCCGACTGCAAGCGCCGCCCGCCATTTAGCGCCTCCCTCTGACGCTAGCCCCATGGAGCTCGCCTTCAGCGAGCTCCAGCATTCCCACGCCGCCACCGCCCCGCTTCGACCAGCACAGCGCAACCTATTGCCTTCGCGCAAAGCTTGGCCACAGCTGGAATCTGATTGTGCTCTGTGAGCCTGTAACCTAGAAAGCTTCCTGGGACGCTCGCAGCGGCGTTCAGGCAGGAGCCCGACCATGATCAAGATGAGCGTCTACTATCCGGCCGATGGTGGCTCGAGGTTCGATCACCACTACTACCGCACCCGTCACTTGCCATTGATCCGCGAACGGCTCGGCGATGCCTGCCTGCGCTACGAGATCGATAGAGGCGTTGCAGGTGGCGAAGCTGGAAGCGCACCGGCCTTCGTCGCGGCCTGCCACGTGTACGCGCCGACGCTTGAAGCATTCCGCGAGGCGTTCGGTCCGCACCGCGCAGAGATCGTTGCGGATGTCGCCAACTATACGGACATTGCACCCATCGTGCAGATCAGCGAAGTCGTTGGAGGGTAGGGGATCCTGGCGCCTCAGGCATAGTCCTTGGATTTTGCCGGATTGGGCGTAGCGCTGGCAGGCTTGATCCAAGATGCCGGCCGATGATCGGGACTGTGCTGTTACTCTCTGAGCGAAAACTATCCGGCGCTCATCGAACTTGCGTTCAAACAGAACCCCGCTCGCAATTCATGCGGCGGCGGCAAGGAGAGATCGGTGAAGGCAGGCGAGGTCCCGCGCTTCACCCGTCAGGCACTAGGGCGCGTGTCGGAACCAACGACATATGCTTATGATTGCATTTTATTCTTAAACAACCAAAATCGACATCCACAGACAAGCCCACAGGCTCGCATTTACCGCCCTGGATGACCCGTTGTTCCACAGGAGAGCTAAAGCGCGCTGTAGGTCATCTATGGCGGAAAATGCAATCCAAGGATATATCATATATCGAAATACAACCAAATGCTCTGAAAGCAACGTCGTTTCGGCCGATCACGCGTCTATCGCCCTGCGACCTGGCTAGGGTGCCACCTGCGCCACTTACTGCAAAAGACATGTCGCCAATGTCAGGATCGGATCCAACAACGAGGTCGACGCTCTCGCCGGTTCTAGCGAACCCGGGAATAGAGGAAACCGTCCCTCGGCTCGTTGGAGAGATTGGGATGTGAAAGATAGCGCCGAAGCAAGGCATCCCGTGTCATTCCCGCATTCTGCATCACCCTGGCCGAGGCGACGTTGTCGATATCGCATGCTGCCTCGGTCCGAAATATCTGCGGATGAGAGAGCGCATGCATGATGGCCGAGCGTGCGACTTCGCTCGCAACGCCCTGTCCCCAATGATCCTTGCGGACCAGCCAGCCATAAGAGACTTTCGATCCGGAGACGCGCGCATGAATGCTCCCTATCAGCTCACCGCGCGCATTGAGAGGGCAGACCACCGCCGGGAAACTGGAGGTGCCGTCCCAATCGCTGTGGAACTGCGCTGTTGCCTCCTTTGTTTCCGCCAGGTCGACATGCGGACGCCAGGTCAGATATTTCGTCACGTCGGGATCGGTCGCCCACCCGACAAAAATCGCTGCAGCGTCGCAAGGCCGGATTCGCCTTACGAGAAAGCGCTCCGTGGTGAATTCCTCCGGAGGTCGATATGGTGCGTTCATTCCTTACCTCTTCGTCATCGATGTAGCGTCTTCGCTGCCATCAGCCATGTCCAGCATTAAAATTCAGCCCGCCTCGCGTGGCAAATCGCTTGCTTAAGGGATATGTCATCCGCGCATTACGGAACCATTCGTTCAATAGTTAGCCAGCAAAGTTATCTCCAGTGGCCCGAGGCTGAGCCTCCTCGCCTGATATGCGGCGACTCGGTCAACAATCGGACGGTCGGGCCCTCCCATCTCCTTCCCAACAAGATTGTTCACCCCAATTCGAAGAGAGGCCGGCTGGTGGCGCATGAGCAAATCGGCCCAGCCAATCCTGTTCCCGATCGAACGTTCGGCGCTACGCGAGCAAGCATTGCGCGAAACGGCTCACCTAGCCGAACGCCTCGCAAGGTCGCCTTCCCCCGACCAATTCGCAACAAGCGTCCGTCAGATCCCCAAACTGATGCAGCAGGATGTCGGGAGCAAGCGCCGATATCGGAGTTTCGCTGTAGCCGAAGCTGACCAGGATTAGCGGTATGCCAGCCGAGCGCGCGCTTCGGGCATCAGGTTCGGCATCCCCGATCATGATACTACGCCTGATATCACCACCCACGGCCGCGACTGCTTCAATCAGATGAGCGGCATCGGGCTTGCTCGCTGAAACGGCATCAACACCCACGACACCATAGAACAAGGCGATCATCTCAACTTCGGCCAGCAGGCGGCGCGCGAGATGGGTTGGTTTGTTCGTGCACACCACCAGCTTGGTGTCGGCGGCTGTCAGCTCCTTCAGGGCTGCGACGGCACCGGGAAAAGGCAGGCTCTCGTCAGCAATATGGGTTTCATAATATTGGCTGAAGCGCTCGAACAAGGGCGCTGTCCGCGCAGCCGGGTTCTCTACGCCGGAGGCGGCAAGGCCGGATTGAAGCAACCAGCGGGCGCCGCGGCTAACGAAAGCACGGTATTTGGCGTAGTCCAACGGCGCAAGGCCCTCAGCAATCAAAATGGCATTGACGGCTCCAATGACATCCAGCGCGGAGTCCACCAAAGTTCCGTCGAGGTCAAACGCTATGGTCGTTCCATCGAGGATAGTGAGGTCAGCCACAATCAGCTTTTCCTTTCGAGATAGTTGTCACCCACACGCAGGAGCAAGAATGATTGACATTCAGCCGCGTCTGTCGTTCACGGCCTCAAGCCGCGCTCCATTCTGTTGATACCCGAGAGCTTTGCCGATCCGATCCATTGCTACGTAACAGCTGTTACTTTCCGCTATCCTTATTTTCCATAGACCCCGTCAGCCAATCCGAAGAGAGTGCGCTCGAGATTGAGCCTTCGATCTGCGGCCCGATCGACCATCGCCCGGAAATATCCACCTGGCTTGGAGATCAGCTCGGGATCACGGATGTATTTCTCAAGCACGGTCGCCAGGATTGCGCTTGCAGTATAGGCGCCGATCCTTTCGCGACCATCAGCCCAGCTCGCTTCCGAAAGTCCGACGACGCGCCTCAGGGCCTCGCCAGATCTTGCCAGAGACGACCAAGAGGTGAACTCGATGCCAAGCAATGCCTGGGTTTCCCGGCAAGCAGCCTGGATGAGGCCGATGGAGACGGAACCGAGCACCTCTACCTGAACGGAATCACCCATATCGATCCGAACCGGTGAAGCCGGGATTTGTTCTTGGCCCTTGTCTTTGCCAATATCGTTTTCAAAAGCCATCTCGGCAGCTTTGCTGCCATTATAATTTTTCTCTCGCTCGTCAGAGCGAGTCCCCGATGGTCTACTATCAGATAAAGATTCTTGGGTTCTATCTATATAAGGCCTGTCACCAGTGTCACCCTCGCCTGACATTTTAGGCTCTTCAGCCGACAAGCTTATCTCGTCAATGACGCATTGATGGAGCGATTTGAACATCTCTGCTCGCTCTTCAATCGAGACATCTGCGGAGTTGATTGAACTTACGCACAGACGTAGATCTGCCTGCTTTTCCGGGAAGGCTCGGCCGATGTCTTCGAGCGCTCGTGCCAGCCTCTTGACGTCCCTCCTGGCGGCAAGCTCCCGGTTCAGCTTGGCGTGATACTGCTCAACGATAAGCTTGAGCTCTGCGGCCCTGACGCGTGCCGGAGTGAAATCTATTCCATAGCCGGCGTTGATTTCGCCATTGTCGCCACGATAGATGAAGCGACGCCCGGTCGAACTGTCCCGGTAGGCCGCTATTCCAGCCTCGACCAATCTGCGAATGCAGCGGATGACGGTCCGCTCGGAGCGCATTGTAAACTCGGCGAGCTTGGCATTGGATATGGCAACGATCGGGCGGCCTGCGCCCTTCCAATCATCTGCTCGCGAGAGGCCAAGCAGAATATCCAGGACATGATAGGTCGTCCCGTCGATACCGAGGACGGGAGCTGCCTTCTTCAAGAGAAGGGCAATTTCGGCTTTTGCAATATCAGGGATATCGTTGGCCATCGCAAGGCGCGCGCTGGCGACGATCCCTGGTGTCACGCGTCTGAAAGACGCGACAGGTACCGTTTCGGTCATAGCTTTCCTGCTGCAGCCGAAAACGACCGCAGTCCCACATATCGTTTGTGAGGAAGCCAGCAGAGAACTGGGCACAAAAAAGCATCTCTGTGCTGACAGAGGCTTGATTATGTGCCGTGACCGTCCTAGAATCAGATTGCTGAAAACTGATGCTTACGGTTCGATTTCGTTCCGTTGGCTAATGGATCAAGGGTCTGCCGATTGCCGTCGGCGGGCCCTTCTTCATTTCTCCGGCTATTCCATCTTGGAATCCTCTTTACGCTTGGCCTGAAACTCTTCCACCAAATCCGGCAATCGCTGCAGCAGCCATGTCGAGAGGCCCGGCATGCGCTTGTTCGGGATCGCAATATTGGTTTTCGTGTCCGTTCGGGTCGCTGTAATCACCATGCCGCCAATACGCAGTTCGGTGACTTCGGTTGTCTGCTTTGCGCGCTCGCCCAATGCTGCGAAGATCAGGGAGAATCGTTGATCGCTATCAGTCTCCGCAAAGCTTTGAGCCTGAACGATGGGCTCAATCGCCTTGGCCTGGGCGCTGGACAGCACCCTGTTCTCGATGAGAGAACCGAGTTTTTCCCATTTCGGCCGACCTGTCGAAGGGGCAGCACCGATAAGACGAACCAGCTCCTCCGGTATCAGGGAGGCAACGCTGGTGAGGATCGAGATATAGGCGAGCCTCTTGCCCTCGTTGCGGCCGAGCGCCTCTGAAATCGTCTCTCTGGAGAAGCCCTTCTCCTTCAGGGCGAGCGCAAAGATCGCCTGCTCGATGAATGAGAGGTTGAGGCGTTCCGAGTTTTCGATGCCCTGGGAGACGACCAGTTCCTCGTCCGACAGCTCGCGGACGATGGCTTTTACCGGGCGTTTGAGAATCTGGCAGGCTCGCAGTCGTCGATGGCCATAGGCGGCCTGATAGTGACCAGGCTTGCCCGCAAGCGGCCTGACCAGAATGGGAAGTTTCTGGCCTGCCTCACGAATTCCGTCGACAAAGGCCTGGAAATTGCGGTCGCCGTCAATGTCGAGCCGATCGCTGACAAAAGACGGGATCACACGGCCCGGATCGAGCTCAATAATGGTTTCAGACGAGAGGAGCTGATCGTGAAGTCGCTTATTCTCTTCTTCGATCGAGACGAAGGCACGATCCATCGACTTGACGGCTCCCGCACCAACCCGCCGCTTGTCGGCGTCAGGCTGGGGAAGGGGGGTCTGCTTACCCAGAGCCTCCGGATCCACATTCCCGAAGAGGCTCTTGATACGCTGGTTTCGTTCGCGCGGATTCGCCATTATCTCCCCCACACCTGCTTGATGTGATTTAAGATCTCGTGATTGACCGCATCAACGGAATCGAGGGCGCGATTGAGTGTGTCGCGCCCGACGCTGCCGCGTGACATCTCGTAGAGGCTTTTCTTTTCGAGACCGGCGCTTGCGATCGCGGTGGTTTCAACGACGGCGGGCGCAAGGACATCATCCTTAAACAGCGATCGCAGCAGGGTGACGATGTTGACCTGGGGGCCGTCATTGGGGTTATGACGCGTAATGACGTAGCGAATGAAATCGTGGCTGAGAACGCCGCCACGCTCCTCGATGACCCGCATCAGATCGCTCATCATGGCCAGAAACTGGTTCATGCTTGCCACGTCGATCATCGCCGGGTGTATCGTGATCATCAGCGCCGTGGCGGCGCAAAGCGCGCCGAGTGTCAGATAGCCCAGCTGCGGCGGCGCATCGATCAAGACGACATCATAATCGGCCTCGACCTCGCCGATGACAGTTGCAAGCCGCCTGAAGAAAATCTCGTTGCCGCGGCCATATCCCTCGGCAATCGCCTGCGGTGTCTCGTGCTCATACTCCATGAGCTCGAGGTTTGCGGGAACAAGATCGATCCCGTCGAAATAGGTCTTGCGAATGACCTCCCTTATCGGGCGGCGTGCTTCGTCATAGCGAATGGCGGCGTAGATTGTCTCGTTCTCGTCGACGTCGAATTCCGGCTGATAGCCGAACATGGCCGAGAGCGAGGCTTGCGGATCGAGATCGATGGCAAGCACCCGCAATCCCTGGATCGCAAGATAGTGGGCCAGATGCACCGTCGTCGTCGTCTTGGCCGAGCCGCCTTTGAAATTGGCAACGGCAATCACCTGCAGCTTGTCGCCAGGGCGGCGGCGAGGGAGGAATTCCAAAGCCTCAGCCGGCCGCTTGTGCGCCAGATGCTCCCGCAACTGGTTGATCTGCGACAGTGTATAGATGCGCCGGCCATTATCCTGCCGATCGGGAATGGCACTTTCGCCATCGAGCGACATCTGTCTTAATGTGGACTCGGCGATGCCGAGCAGCGCCGCGACCTCGCGGGAGGTGTAGGTTTTCAGCGTTTTGGCGGATTCGGGCTCGTAGAGACGCTCGCGAATCGACTGGAGCTGCGCAGACAGCAATTGCGACTGTCTGCTGATCTTGTCGGCGGAGGATTCCACCATGTCGGTCGATTGTAGCTTCGCGTTCATTTTTCCTCACGACGGTTTTTTTTCGATCGTCGCCAAATTTCCGTCGCCTCACAGTTAACTGATTCCGAGCTTGGGTCAAATCATAGGTGATAAACAAAGGCTTAAAGGGAGGCGATCGCGCGGCGCAAGAGTAGGTTTAAAGACATATAATCCATATATTTCAATGTGTTATCGAAAAGCTTAGCCGGGATCGACGATTGCGCCATCTCCTGTGAATCAACCGGGCATCGGCTGCGACCTGAGGCTGCTGGCGGGGCTTTCCGTTGCGACTCACTCGTGAAAGCCCGACTCACCGCTTGCAGCCTGCCTCGATTTCGCAAGCCAGATCGCCGTTGAAACGCGCCTGGCATTGCCGCGTCACCTCCCGGCCGTCGCCCGGCGTCGAAGGCCATCTTCCGTGCCTTTGCCCATCAATAACGCCGCAATAATGCATTGGCATGTCACGGCATCGATCGTGATCGGGGTCAGCAGGCGTTGGAGCTGGGCAGTGCGCCCTTGGGCCGCAGGCCGGCTATGGCGGCGGCTGTGCAATGCTCATGGAAAAATATTCGAATGAAACGCGAAAATCAGGATTCCTTTAGCCTGCGTCCTCTCCAAGAGATTGCTACATGCTTCAACTATAGCCGAGCCGCATCGGGCAAGATCAAACCTGTCGCGGTTGCCGGGCAAAATGACATTTCAGGAGTTCATAATGTCGATCATTTCAGTGCGTTCGCGACTTTTGGGAACAGCATTTACTCTGGCGCTTATGCTCGGCGCGCCCGCAGCTCACGCCGAAACGCCGCCGAACGTGCTTGTGGTCGCCCAGTCGATCGATGACGCCGTCAGCTTCGATCCCGCCGAAGGCTTCGAGCTGACGACGGTGCAATCGTTCAACAATCTCTATCAGCGCCTTGTTCAGTCCAACCGCCAAGATGGCACCAAGATCGAGCCTGCGCTTGCCGCGTCCTGGATTGCCGGCAGTGACGGTCGAAGCCTGACGTTTGAGCTCGCCGCCTCCAAGTTTTCCTCGGGCAATCCTGTTCGTCCGGAAGACGTGATCTTTTCGCTGACGCGTGCCGTCAAGCTCAACAAGTCGCCCGCCTTCATTCTCAATGAGCTCGGCTGGAAGGCCGACAATGTCGACGCTGCCATCACCAAGGTCGACGACAAGCATGTGAAGCTGACCTGGCCGGCAGAGGTCGGTTCCGGGTTTGCATTGTCGCTCCTGACCGCGCCGATCGCCTCGATCGTCGACGAGAAGAGCGCCGCACCGCAGGCGAAGGATGGCGATTTCGGCAATGCCTGGCTGAAGACGAACTCGGCCGGCAGCGGTGCCTACACGATTGCCACCTATACGCCGCACGAAGCCCTCGTGCTGCAGGCAAATGCCAATTCCAGCGACAAGCCGAAGCTCGACAGCGTCATCATCCGCAATGTTCCCGATGTCGGCGCCCGCCGGCTTCTCGTCGAGCAGGGCGACGCCGATATCGCCCGCGGTCTTTCGGCCGACCAGATCGAGGCCTTGAAGACGAAGGCTGGCGTCAAGGTGCTGTCGGTGCCGTCGGCTCGCACCGATTATATCCTCCTCAACACCAAGGCCAATCCGACGCTCGGCAATCCTGCCTTCTGGGAGGCTGCC
>NZ_JAELTU010000557.1 GCF_016429015.1 Rhizobium sp. ASV20 | reverse complement strand
CAATGTTGGCCGCCTGGCCGAGGCCATCTTCAAGGTCAAGGGCTAGGCAGAAAGCACGGCGTTGCTGTATTTATGAGAGGCTGGGCGGCTTGGTTGGAAAATGACAAGACGGGTGAAAGAACCAAGTAGCCGAGCTTCATTATGGTCATGGAAGCAAAAATTGGGAGAGGAACTGTACTTTTACTTTAGATCTTTTAGACAATTTGAATGAAACCATTGGTGGTGGAAATGACTCTGTGTCGTTGCCTCGTATTTAAGTGACAGCGCCTTTTTTATTTGAAAGCATACAGATGCTCGCCTATAGCATCTGAAATCCTACCATGGGGTATCGTAAGAATCAACAACAAAAACAAAAGCTACTACGCCTCCGTCCGCAGCCGCTCCAAATCCTTCGTCACCTCATCAACCTGTCTCCCAATCTCTTCATGCGCCCTCGCCATCTCCC
>NZ_JAELTU010000556.1 GCF_016429015.1 Rhizobium sp. ASV20 | reverse complement strand
AATGGATACCATCAGGAATCGCGGTCTGCTCCTGGTGGAAATTATCACCCGAACCAATATCCGCAGCAGCATCGCCGGCCTTACCCACCCCAGGGAGGACCAGTTCCGCCCAGGCTTGAATCTCGGGGTCCTCCACCGCAGGCTGCTGGTGCCAGACATATGGACCAGAGAATGTATCCTAGTGGACCTACACCTGCTCTGAATAGCGACCCGTATAGATCGCAATCCTTGGCATCAGCGGCGCGACCACAAATGTATTATCCGCACCCGAGTTCGTACCAGCAGTCACAGTCATCGGCAAACCAGTTTCGCCAAGCTCCTTATTCGCACCAAAGCTCCGCAAGGACAACAGCTCAAGGACGAGTGGTACCCGAGAGACATGAGGATCGCTCGATGTCGATGACTGGCTCATATCCGCAAGACCGCGATGCGCATCAGACTATGAG
>NZ_JAELTU010000555.1 GCF_016429015.1 Rhizobium sp. ASV20 | reverse complement strand
GAGCATGTACCTGACGACGGAGGACGGAGAGGATCTGGTCAAGCGCGTGGTATCGCATTTCCCTACTGGCGAGCTTATCTTTGATTCCGCGACGCCTGTCTTTCGGAATATCGCAAACGCAATGGCCAAAGTTATCGGCGGCTTCAACGTCACATTTGGTTGGGCAGCGAGCTCCTGGAAGTCAATTGCCAGGCTACATCCCAAGTTGAAGGTGCTCGATTGCCTGTACATGTGGAATACGCCAGGTCGGGAGAGGTTCCCTTTGATTTACCAGGCAGTCTGGTACGTTATGTCTTGGATTCCAAAAGTCAGGGGATTTTTTATTTTCCAACATTTCAAGTTTTAAATTCTAGCTAGAAGACGAATGTTTTAATAATAGCAGATGCCCTGGCACAAGCTTCAACTACCTAAAGTAGAAGCAATCGATAAGCACGTCTCAAGTAGATC
>NZ_JAELTU010000554.1 GCF_016429015.1 Rhizobium sp. ASV20 | reverse complement strand
ATACGGATATCGTGACCCTCCAGTGATATTGTCACTCGCGGGGTATTCGCGGCCATTGCGGGGGAGGCCGGGGAAGCCTGTGCGGGGCATGGCCGGCACCTCTCTGTTGGAGCGCCGATACCGCATTGCCCGCCCGCCCGTAAAATACGCCGGGTAGCCGCGCTGTGTACATATGTTGCGGCAGTATAGCACCAAAGAATTAATTAAAGCAAAACTACCATGGCTGCCAACTCGTTCAAAATTCTTGTCCTACCAGGCGACCATGTCGGCCCAGAAGTTGTTAAGCAAGCGTTGAAAGTTCTCGACATCGTGGCTGAATGTCGCCCGAATATCAGATTTGAACTATCAACAGCGCTTGTTGGTGGCTGCAGCCTTGACAAGCATGGAGTTGCAGTCACAGACGAAGTGCTTGAGCAAGCTGCGCAAAGCGATGCCGTTCTCTTTGGG
>NZ_JAELTU010000553.1 GCF_016429015.1 Rhizobium sp. ASV20 | reverse complement strand
GCTTAGGGCTCAGTAATCCCCTTGGAGTTCGGATGACGGTTGGTCGGATGCCCCTTCTGGCCAATTGGCCAAGCACCATGCCGGGATGCCTCATGGTGAGGTGATGTGGGCGGATATCGCGTCGATGACGGCTTGACTCCGTAGGCGTACCAGGGAGGCGAGGCGACAGCGGCGAGTCAGTGCACGCTGAGAGATGGAGTGACGCGACTCTGTATGAACCTCACCGCATCAGCAAATACACGGTCAAAAGAGTGCCGCAAGGCTGATGCAGCAATTGGCGCTGCTGAGCAAACGGCAGATGAGGTGAAATGGGTGGGAAAATAGAGCAACCCTGTTGGGAATTATGGTTCCGCGCTACTGGCGCGGTACGTTGAGCGTCATACCTAAGGTAGTGCGGATGCACATGCTCGCAGCGGGGCATCTAGATCCCCGCCGCCCGGCAGGCCC
>NZ_JAELTU010000552.1 GCF_016429015.1 Rhizobium sp. ASV20 | reverse complement strand
CTCACGTGCTCTCCTGCTAGCAGTGCACGATACTACATGGGCTTCTATTACTATTCGTACATATATAATAAATTTAAAGCTAAGTAGCAGGTCCTTGGTGCAGGAGACTCTTTTGGTTCAAACAGACTCGCTTGAGGGGAAGCGTACGATATACTCATTCCGAGCTCTTTAACATTTGCCAATGTTAGATGACGGACACGGTATGCTCGGCGTGATAAACAGATTTTGGTAAAATAGTTTTCTTTTTGCGTGGAAATGTTGGCACCTTTTTTTGCTACAAAGGTCAAAGAAACAAGCAACGGGATGAGCAACAGGGGCATCGTGACGGGGAAGAACGTATCCAGTACTTGAAACTCGACAAGAAAAGAAAGTTGGGCATTCGATTTAGTTATTAAAGTTTTATTTGGCTTCACTGCCGTCTTGTCACTTGCCATGGATATAATATAA
>NZ_JAELTU010000551.1 GCF_016429015.1 Rhizobium sp. ASV20 | reverse complement strand
CCACTGGCCACTCCTCCGCTCTCTAGATCGCCTTTGCTGCCTGGGCAGCCATGGCATCTTCAGTAGCCACGGCCCCGACACCGACCCCAACAACTCTCTTCACCTCGTTGCCGGCCAGGCCTCCTACACCACCACGCGAGACAAATCACGAATTAGAGTCTGCTGTACGTCCACTGCCTCGGAGCCGGCCAGCGCCCTTCGACGCTCGCTTGAGCTTGCAGACGCCTCCCAACGCCAGCTCGACTTGGTCGCCTGCGGGTACAAATTCTGGTACAGGATCCGGCCGAGCTAGGAAGAAGGTCGAGTGGTCGGCACACACTGAATACAAAGAACCTGCCGAGTATACCCAAAACTCGAAACCGAACAAATCATCTCCGCCGTCCGCACTCCCTTCGGCATCCTCAAAACCTATCAAGGGCATTCTCAAGCCCTCTTCCTCCCACAACC
>NZ_JAELTU010000550.1 GCF_016429015.1 Rhizobium sp. ASV20 | reverse complement strand
CAGTGTGCCTAGGTTACATCACTTTGTTATTGGAGTGTGGTGACTTATCGATAAGGCACACTTAGTTGCGGATAAACACAGGCTTCAGCATCTAAACCGCGAACTACATAAGAATAGGAAGCATGAATGATTCACAAAAGGGAAAAAAGGCAGCATAGTATTCTACGCTCAAATACGCCAATGAGAGTTTCACACTTATCCATCAGCTAATCAAGCTGTCATGCTATACAGAACGGTAAGTCGCGATATCGCAGGTAACGGCCGTAGAGCACGCACCATCACAGCCATGACGCAAACTATACGGCGCAGAATAAAGCCACAGAATTTCCTAGAACAAAAGGGAGAAATTTTTTTTTTTAGATGAGAGATCGAAAACATGAAAAGAATACGAAGCAAAAAAAAAAAAGTAAATCGTTGTACGATAACGATAGCAGCAGGGTTCGAACC
>NZ_JAELTU010000549.1 GCF_016429015.1 Rhizobium sp. ASV20 | reverse complement strand
AGCTCGCCGTGGCCTACTTCATGGATCCACCCTAGGACAAAACACGACTACACCATCAGCCTCACATCTGCAGAGAAACTCTCACAAGAGGACCTGGATACATGTTTCAATTTAATAGAATCCACCAGTGGAGAAGATTACCGCCATTCCTCGGCGGGGTGGCATCCAGAAGCCAAGCGCAAGGAGATGAGCTCCGTCGATTTGCGATACATTCTCGTCAAAGATGGCGAGCATGTAAAAGGGTTCACTTCGCTGATGCCTACGTTTGAAAATGGCGAGCCAGTGGTATACTGCTATGAGATACATTTATCTCATGAATTACAAGGGTATTGCAAAAGCTGACTTCTGCTCATTTAACAAAGTTTCCGAACAGAAGTTTTGCTAACTTTTTTTTTTCGGCACGTAGAACTGGGTTAGGGAAACAACTTATGAGCTACGTCACTACCG
>NZ_JAELTU010000548.1 GCF_016429015.1 Rhizobium sp. ASV20 | reverse complement strand
GCGATGGGGCTAGGCGAAAGCCGACTGGGTGAGCGCAAGCCGCCTTGATAGCCTTGAAATGGGAGGCAAGACGTGGAACTCGCAAATTATCTGTTCTTCACGGTGCATTGCGAGGAGGCGCTTGCCTTCTATACCACATGCGGGCTCGGTCGCGTGACCCTCTTGGTCCGTCACGGCTCGGGAGTAATACCCCTTGCCGACGAAGCGATGCGGGGAAGGGTAATGCATGCCCGTTTCGAGGGGCCGGGCGTATTGTTCTTTGCGTCCGACAATCACGATGCCGAACCCATGCGCGGCTCGGCTCATATACTGATCATGGACGATCGGCAGAGCGCCGACAGGATTTTTACCCAATTGGCACAAGGCGGTTTGGTGACAACACCGCTCGCTGTCCAACCATGGGGTAGCTACTATGGCAAGCTGACAGATCGATTTGGGGTGCAATGG
>NZ_JAELTU010000056.1 GCF_016429015.1 Rhizobium sp. ASV20 | reverse complement strand
TCAAACGGAATGTCCGCGAAGTTCCGACACATCCACATGTCAAACGCATAGTGAAGAAAGAGGTTTGCCAAGAGGGGGCTGATTACCCCGCCCTGTGGCGTTCCTCGTTCTCTGGCGACGAGATTTCCGTCCGGCATCTGCATTGGCGCTTTCAGCCATCGTTCGATGTATAAAAGCACCCACGGGCAATCGGTGTGCTTGCGCACAGCCCGCATCAGCAGGTCCGGTTCAATGCTATCAAAGAAAGCCTTGATATCGAGATCAAGAACCCAGTTGTAACGCCAGCATCGCTGCCGTGCCACGCTGATCGCATCGAGTGCCGATTTGCCGGGCCGATACCCATAGGAATCCGGATGGAATTCAGGCTCCACCACCGGTTCCAGATGGCGTTTGACCACCATCTGCGCAATGCGATCGGCGACCGTAGGTATGCCCAGCGGGCGCGTCTTCCCATCGCTCTTGGGTATATCGACCCGCCGCACCGGCGGCGGAAAGTAGCTGCCCGATGACAGCCGATTCCAGAGCTTGTACAGGTTGTTCGTAAGATCAGCCTCAAAGTCCGCAATCGTCTGGCCGTCAATGCCAGCCGCTCCTTGGTTGGCTCTAACTCTCTTATAGGCTTCCCACACCTCCCTTTTCGGAATCGCATACGGCTTTGCTCTATCCACGAGGATCCTCCCGTCGCCGGTTGTCCACGCTCCAGAGCTGAACAACGCAGCCCCTTCGCTCCAGCCCTATTACAGGACCTTCAGCACTACTACGGGCTGCTCCGCCCCTGTGCTCCGCTTCGGTAATCTCACCCTCGCAGGGACCGCCTGCTTGGGTTTCTCCCTTAACATCGGAGCGACAGGTTCCCGCGTTCCACACGAAAGCCTGGTTAAGAGTCACGCCGCCTTCATGCCGGATGCCGCCTGGGCAGAAATCAGGTCGCCCCCCAGACTTGTCCCGGGCTAACGAATTCCTCCCGGTTTCGACATCATCTTGCACTTTTCGACACGTCATCAGCGGTTCGCTTGCGCTCGTCTCTCTAAACCTCACCTGACGGACTAAGATCCGCCTTTTCTGCAACGCTCACCACCACGGCTCTTTACCGTCGCAGCTTGCAGTGGTTTGAAACCTACCCCTGACGGTCGGTTTCGAGGGGCCTACCCTCATCTTCCATGCAGCTCGGCTCCCACATTACTGCGGGTGCCTCGCGGCACACCCTCATCCAGGTGCCAGATATCCTTTCGGGATGCCTTCTTTCTGCGCAATTGCCTTGCGGAAGCCACGCCGATTTTCCTGCCCCATCGCCATATCGTTTGGTGAGGCACGACGATGCCATGCTTCGGGCGCATATCTCCGTCACCGGCGACGATTGCTGGAACGAAATGGACCGGCCCCTCGAACGCTTCAGGCTCCTCCGCACCAACCGCCTCGATCCAGACAACGCAAACTCTCTGAGCGGGCATCATGGCAGCAATGCCGGCGGGGCCTGGAATCTTACTTTGAGTAAAGCGAGCGTGAGCGCTCCAAATGTTTCAGCATCGCCTGCTCGGCCTCGTCGGCATCGTTTTCCGCCAGACAGGCGAGGATTTCCTCGTGCTCGACCAAGGTGAGCTTTTCCTTGCCAGTCCAGATCAGCATATCCGTATGATATGCCTTCAGCCACGCCAACATGGCTTCGCTGACGGCAGTGAAGATCGGATTTCCGGATATCTGGGCAATGCGCGTATGAAACTGCATATCGGCGGAAATGAAGCCGTCGGCATCGCCGAGCGATGCACGCTGGCGCTCGATAATCGTGTGCAGTTCATCGACATCTTTGCGTGTCGTGCGCAACGCCGCCTCGCGCGCCATCCCGCGCTCGAAGAAAATGCGTGCGCTCTTTAGCTGTTCGAGTGAATCCGACGACTGGGACAGCATGATCTTCGCTGTCAGATCGACCTGCCGGAAAATCGATTTCGCCGTGAGCTGAAGGACTTTGGCACGCTCGCCATGCGAAATATTGACGAGACCCATCTTCGCAAGTGCTTGCATGGCTTCACGGATGGCAGGGCGTCCGACACCGAAGCGCTCCATCAGAACGCGCTCCGACGGCATCTCGTCGCCGGGCTTCAGTTCTCCCGATGTGATCAACCGCTCGAGCCGGTCAAATACCTCATCCGATAGCTTTCGACGTACAATCTGTTCGACTGGCTCGCCCATGGCCCCTCGCTTTCTCAAAGCTTCTTCTCCCTTATGCATTTTTGATGCCGTGACGGAAGCCCATTCGAAAGCTGTTCCTAAATACCGGCAAAAAAACCATTGCGGAAGTTGGAATACTCATTATACCAGATTACCAGTTGACGCCACGTGAAAAATCGGCGGCGAGAGGAGTATTCGGTCTCTCATGAGTATCATCATCACCTATCGTATCGAAACGCCCGGCAACATCGAGGCGATGGCCCGCAAGATCGCCAGCGATCAGTCGACCGGTACCTTCGTTGCTGTCCCCGGAGAAACGGAAGAGCTCAAGGCGCGTGTCGCAGCCCGCGTGGTCGCGATCCGCCCCCTGCCCGCAACCGACCACCCGACGTGGCCGGAAGTGGCGGACGGACATGGTCCGATCCACCGCGCCGATGTCGATATCGCCTTCCCGCTGGATGCGATCGGGACCGACCTTTCCGCGCTTATGACGATTGCCATCGGCGGCGTCTTCTCGATCAAGGGCATGACCGGCATCCGTGTCGTCGACATGAAGCTGCCCGCCGCCTTCCGGGACGCGCATCCAGGCCCACAGTTCGGCGTTGCCGGCAGTCTGCGTCTGACTGGCGTCAGCGGACGGCCGATTATCGGCACCATCGTCAAGCCGGCGCTCGGCCTGCGGCCGGCGGAAACGGCGGCGCTTGTTGGCGAATTGATCGGCTCCGGCGTCGATTTCATCAAGGACGACGAAAAACTGATGAGCCCCGCCTATTCGCCGCTCAAGGAGCGCGTCGAGGCCATCATGCCGCTCATCCTCGATCACGAGCAGAGGACGGGCAAGAAGGTGATGTATGCCTTCGGCATTTCGCATGCCGATCCCGACGAGATGATGCGC
This sequence comes from Rhizobium sp. ASV20, assembly GCF_016429015.1. Taxonomy (GTDB): domain Bacteria; phylum Pseudomonadota; class Alphaproteobacteria; order Rhizobiales; family Rhizobiaceae; genus Rhizobium. The sequence goes on along the minus strand of NZ_JAELTU010000056.1, from coordinate 37,691 downwards.
AATCATGATCTGGTGTTGAAGGCCGGCGGCAATTGCGCCGTCGTCAATATCAATTCCATCGGTTTCGGCGGCATGAGCTTCCTGCGCAAACGCTCGGGACTGGTATTGCATGCGCATCGCAACGGTTGGGATGTGCTGACCCGCCATCCCGGCGCCGGGATGGATTTTAGGGTTTACCAGCAGTTCTGGCGCCTTCTCGGCGTCGATCAGTTCCAGATCAACGGCATCAGGGTCAAATACTGGGAGCCGGACGACAGCTTCGTCGAATCCTTCAAGGCCATCAGCACACCGCTCTTTGATCCATCCGACTGCCCGCTTCCCGTGGCGGGCTCCGGCCAATGGGGTGGCCAGGCGCCGGAGACCTATCAGCGCACAGGCAGGACCACCGATCTTCTCTATCTCTGTGGTGGCGGCATCGTCAGCCACCCCTCCGGACCTGCCGCCGGCGTTCGCGCCATCCAGCAGGCCTGGCAGGCGGCGGTATCCGACATTCCGCTCTCCGACTATGCCAAGGACCAGCCGGAACTGGCCGCGTCGATTGCGAAATTCAGCGACGGCAAGGACGCCTGAGAGCAATGCCCGAGCTTCTTCTCAGCTATTACGGCGACGATTTTACCGGCTCGACCGACGTCATGGAGGCGCTTGCGTCGAATGGCGTGGCGACTGCTCTCTTCCTTGGAATCCCGAGTAGCGCCATGCTGGAGCGGTTCAAGGATTGCCGCGCCATTGGCGTTGCCGGCACCAGCCGCAGTGAAACACCGCAATGGATGGACGAGCATCTGACGCCCGTCTTCCAATGGCTGAAGAGCCTTGATGCCGCGATATGCCACTACAAGGTCTGCTCGACCTTCGATTCCAGCCCCAGGGTCGGGAGCATTGGTAAAGCGATCGAGATCGGCAAGGCATTGTTTCAGCAATCCGTCGTGCCCGTCGTCGTCGGGGCGCCCCAGCTGAGACGCTACACCGCCTTCGGTCACCTCTTTGCCGCCTATCAGGGCCAAGTGTTCCGGATCGACCGGCACCCAGTCATGAGCCGGCATCCGGTCACGCCAATGGATGAGGCCGATCTGGCCATGCATCTGAGCAAGCAAACATCTCTTCCCGTCCGCCTGGCCGACCTCGTCGCGATCCGCGCAGCCGACGCCGACGAGCGGGTCGATGCACTGGCTGCAGCCGGCGAAACCATTCTGCTGCTCGATGTCGACAGTCCGGAAACGCAGGCCGCCGCCGGTCACCAGCTCTGGCGTCTCGCAGACAAAGGTAACGCCTTCGTCGCCGGCTCTTCGGGTATCGAATATGCCCTTCTCAACGCCTGGCGCGCCGAAGGCCTGATCGGCGAAAGGACCGATTTTGCAGCTCCCGGCAAGGTCGACCGCCTGGCGGTCGTCTCCGGCAGCGTGTCGCCGACGACGGAACGGCAAATCCGCCGCGCCACGGCTGACGGTTTCGACGGCGTGGATCTCGATCCGCTGGCGCTTGTCGGCGAGCATGCCGAACAGGCGCTGGATGCAGCCGTTACGACAGGCGTGGCCAGTCTGAAGGCTGGCCGCAGCGTCATTCTGCACACGGCGCTCGGCCCGTCGGCCGACCGCGGCGGCGACATCGATCGCATACCCGGCGCTCGCCACCAGCTCGGTCAGGTGCTGGGCAGGATCCTCCGGCGGTTGATCGAGCAGGAGAACCTTGGCCGCGCCGTTATCGCCGGCGGAGATACATCGAGCCATGCGCTCAAGGAGCTTCGCGTCGAGGCGCTGACGACGCTTCTGCCATTGCCGCAAACACCCGGATCGCCGCTCTGCACTGCCCACGGCAGCTATGCGCCTACCAACGGCCTCCAGATCGCTTTGAAGGGCGGACAGGTCGGAACCGACGACTATTTTGCGCAAATTCGAGACGGCAGGGGATCCTGACTCGTCACGCCAAATCCAATGGCATACTCATTGACTCATCATACCACTTGCGTTACCACAATCTGAAAGTGAACGAGGTATCAACATGACTGCAATTGCTCTTTTCGGCGCCGGCGGCAAAATGGGCTACCGGCTCGCCAAGAACCTGAAGGGCTCGCGCTTCGACGTGCGCCATGTCGAGGTCAGCGATGCCGGCAAGGCTCGTTTGAAAAATGATCTTTCCATCGATTGCGTCCCGGCCGATGCCGCGCTCGACGGCGCTGCTGTCGTCATCCTCGCCGTGCCTGATACCGCGATCGGCAAGGTTGCCGCCGGCATCGTCGACAAGCTCAAGCCGGGCACCATGGTCGTCGCACTCGACGCCGCCGCACCCTTTGCCGGCCATTTGCCGCAACGAGACGACCTGACCTACTTCGTCACCCATCCTTGCCATCCGCCGATCTTCAACGACGAGACCGACATGCAGGCGAAGAAGGACCATTTCGGCGGCCTCTTTGCCAAGCAGCATATTGTTTCGGCCCTGATGCAGGGACCGGAGAGCAGCTATGCCCTCGGCGAGGAAATCGCCAAGGTCATCTGGGCACCCGTGATGCGGTCGCACCGCGTCACCGTCGAGCAGATGGCGATGCTGGAGCCAGGCCTTTCCGAAACCGTTTGCGCCTCGCTCTTGGTCATCATGCGCCAGGCCATGGACGAGTGCATCGCCCGCGGGGTTCCGGCCGAAGCTGCCCGTGACTTCCTGCTCGGCCATATGAACGTGCTCGGCGCCGTCATCTTCAAGGAAGTCGATGGCGTATTTTCCGATGCCTGCAACAAGGCAATCGAATTCGGCATTCCTGCCCTGATGCGCGACGACTGGAAGCAGGTCTTCGAGCCGCAGGAAATTGCCGAGAGCATCCGTCGCATCACCTGATCGACGTCCCTGGGGAGGGCGTCGCCCTCCCTTCGCCGCCCTGCCGGGAACAGGGCCTGTTTCATAACTGGGAGGAGACCATGAAACTGACGCGTAAACTGACACTTGCAGCCTTTGCCGGTGCGCTTGCTCTGGGAACGGCAGTGCCGGCCTTTTCGGCCGATCTGATCGCAATCATCACGCCGGCCCACGATAATCCCTTCTTCAAGGCTGAAGCGGTCGGCGCTGAAGCAAAGGCCAAGGAACTCGGCTACGAGACGCTCGTCATGACCCATGACGACGACGCCAACAAGCAGTCTGAGGTCATCGACACCGCGATCGGGCGTGGGGCAAAAGCCATCATTCTCGACAATGCCGGCGCGGATGCGACCGTCGCCGCCGTCAAGAAGGCCAAGGATGCGGGCATTGCGTCCTTCCTTATCGACCGCGAGATCAACGCGACCGGCGTTGCGGCAGCCCAGATCGTTTCCAACAACTATCAGGGTGCCCAGCTCGGCGCACAGGAATTCGTCAAGCTGATGGGCGAGAAGGGCAACTACGTCGAGCTCGTCGGCAAGGAATCCGACACCAATGCCGGCATCCGCTCGCAGGGCTATCACGACGTCATCGACGATTTTCCGGACTTGAAACTCGTCGCCAAGCAATCGGCGAACTGGAGCCAGACTGAAGCCTATGCCAAGATGGAAACCATTCTTCAGGCAAATCCGGGCATCAAGGGCGTGATCTCCGGCAACGACACGATGGCGATGGGCGCTATCGCCGCCCTGCAGGCAGCCGGTCGCAAGGATGTTATCGTTGTCGGTTTCGACGGCTCAAACGACGTGCGCGATTCCATCAAGGCCGGTGGCATCAAGGCGACCGTGCTCCAGCCCGCCTATGCCCAGGCACAGATGGCCGTGCAGCAGGCCGACGCTTACATCAAGAACAAGACCGTGCCGAAGGAGGAGAAGCAATTGATGGATTGCATTCTCATCAACACCGGCAATGCCGACAAGCTCGAAACCTTCGCGCTCAAGAACTAACGGCAAACCATATGGCAGCGGAGAGCGTGGATCACGCTCTCCGCATCGTTTCATCGACACATTGAGGTGCATCGCATGGCGAGGATCGTTGGGGTGATTGCGGCCATCATGCTGGTCGCGGCACTGCCCGGATGCAAGATCGTCAAGACGCCCACGGCTGAGGAAAAGGCCGCTGCAGAGGCCAAGAACGCTTTCGACCCGGCTGCCCGGGTCGACGCCATCTGGCAGTCTCAGGCAATACCGGATCTTGAAAAACGTGCCGGCGACCTGAGGACCGTGCTGCAGCTCGTTGCCGCAAGCCCGGATGAAGCAGGCGCCAAATACGGCAATCCCCGCAAGCAATCCGGCTCGCCATGGACCTATGCGGTCAAGCTCAGCGGCAAGATCGTCGCGACGGACACGACATCGCGTGCCGCCACGCTCGATGTCGATGTCGACGGTGACGGCAAGGCCGACGCCAAGATCCAGATTGGTCCTGCGATCCGCGGAACGGCGCTGCGTGACGCCCTGGATTTCGTCGACTTCAACAGCTTCAAGAACCAGATCGAATGGGCGCAGTTCGGCAAGGCCTTCAACGAGAAGGTCAATACGTCCCTTCTCGCCGGCCTGCCCCGTGAGGGGCTTGTCGGCAGGTCGATCACTGTGACCGGCGCCTTCCCTCAGCCGGCCTCGGGACAGCCGCCGCTGATAACCCCTTCAGCTCTGACTTTGGAACAATGATGATGGGGACGACATCCAGCCACGATATTATCCTGCGGCTTGAAGAGGTCTCGAAGGTCTATTCCGGCATCGTCGCCGTCAAGCGCGCCAATCTCGAGCTGCATCGCGGTGCCGTCAACGTGCTCGTGGGCGAGAACGGCGCCGGCAAGTCGACGTTGATGAAGATCATCGCTGGCGTCGAGCGGCCGACGTCCGGACGCATTCTGCTTGAGGGCAAGGACGTTTCCTTTGCGAGCCCGGCCGATGCGCAGGCATGCGGCATCGGCATGATCTTCCAGGAGCTCAACCTCTTTGCCAACATGTCGGTTGCCGAAAACATGTTCGCGACCCGCGAAATCACGCGCGGCATTCTCGGCATCGACCACAAGGCCCAGATCGACAGGGCGAACGGGTTCCTGAAAAAACTCGACGCCGACATCAGCGGCGACACCATGGTCGAGGATCTGCCCATCGGGCAGCAGCAACTGGTCGAGATCGCCAAGGCGATCTCGCTTGATGCCCGTATTTTGATCATGGACGAACCGACATCGGCACTTTCGGCGGCCGAGGTCGATATTCTCTTCAAGGTGATTGCCGAGCTAAAGGCACAGGGCGTTGCGATCGTCTATATCTCGCACCGGCTGGAAGAGCTCATGCGCATCGGCGACTACATCACCGTTTTGCGCGACGGGCAGATCACGGGCCAGGCCATGGTGCGCGACATAGATACACCGTGGATCGTCCGCTCGATGATCGGTTCCGATGCCAAGGATTTTGCCAAGTCCGGCAAGCACACCATCGGCCGCGAAGCCTTTCGCGCCGAGGAAATCAGCCTGCCGAGGCGCATGGGCGGCCTTGCCGTCGATCATGTTTCACTCTCCGTACGCGCCGGCGAAATCCTTGGCATATACGGACTGATGGGTGCCGGGCGCAGCGAGTTCTTCGAATGCGTGATGGGCCGGCACGCGCATTCGACCGGGCGGATTTTCATCGAGGGCGAGGAGGTCCGCGCCCGTGACACCACCCGACGCATCCGCAAAGGGTTGGCCTTGATCCCCGAAGATCGCCAGCGCGAAGGATTGGTGCAGGTCCTGTCGATCGCCGGCAATCTGACGCTTGCGAGCCTCAGTCGCTTCGCCCGCCTCTTCTTTCACATCGATGCGGCCGCAGAAAAGATCGCCATTCGCGAGATGATCCGCGATCTCGCGATCAAGGCACCCAATCCGGATTTCGAGGTCACCTCGATGTCTGGCGGCAATCAACAGAAGGTGGTCATCGGCAAGGCGCTCATGACTGACCCGAAGGTGCTTTTGATGGACGAGCCGAGCCGCGGCATCGACGTCGGCGCCAAGGCCGATGTCTTCCGCACGATGCGCCGGCTCGCCGGCAACGGCCTGGCAATCTTGTTTTCAACATCGGACCTTGAAGAGGTCATGGCCCTTTCGGACCGCATCGCCGTGCTTAGCAACGGCAAGCTCGTGACCATTCTCGACAGAAGCGAAGCCACCGAAGAGGCCATCATCGCAGCATCGGCCAAGGGACACGGACATACAGGGAAACTCGCATCATGACGGCAGACACATCCTCCGCCTTTGCGGCCAATCGCTCGAACGGCTCCGTCCTCCTGACGTTGATGAAGCTCAGGACCTTCATTGCGCTCTTTGCGGTGATCATCTTCTTTGCGATCTTCGCGCCGAACTTCACCTCGACCGCCAATATCATCCTGATGTCGAAACATGTGGCGCTCAACGCTTTTCTCGCCATGGGCATGACCTTCGTCATCGTCACCGGCGGCATCGACCTGTCCGTTGGCTCGATCGTCGGGCTTTGCGGCATGGTGGCAGGCGCCCTCATCCTCAACGGCATCGAACTGCCGGTCGGCTATACGGTCTACTTCAACATCTACGAGATCATTTTCATCACCCTTGCCGTCGGGCTGCTGATCGGGCTCATCAATGGGCTGCTCATCACCAAACTCAACGTCGCACCCTTCATCGCCACGCTCGGAACGCTCTATGTCGCCCGCGGCCTGGCGCTTCTGTCGTCCGACGGCCAGACCTTTCCGAACCTGGTCGGGCGGCCGGAATATGACACGACCGGTTTCGCCGTGTTCGGCGCCGGACGCGTGTTCGGCCTTCCGGTTTCGATCTGGATCCTGATCGTGCTGGCGTTGGTCGCCGCCTATGTTGCCCGCTCGACGCCGATCGGCCGGCACATCTTCGCCGTCGGCGGCAACGAACGCGCTGCGCGCATGTCCGGCATTCGCGTCGATGTGGTCAAGATTTTCGTCTACATGTTCTCTGGCCTGTGTGCTGCCATCGTCGGCATCGTCATTTCGTCGGAACTGATGGCGGCGCATCCCGCAACGGGTGAGAGTTTCGAATTGAATGCGATTGCAGCAGCAGTGCTCGGGGGCACGTCCATGTCGGGCGGTCGCGGCACCATAGGCGGCACCATCATCGGCGCCTTCGTTATCGGCATCCTTTCGGACGGCCTGGTAATGATGGGCGTATCATCCTTCTGGCAGATGGTCATCAAGGGGCTGGTCATCATCATCGCGGTGGTCGTGGATCAGGCGCAGCGACGCCTCCAGCAGCGCGTAACTCTCATGCAAATGGCAAAGGCAGGCTGAAATGGCAGACATCAAAGGCGCATTGATCGGTTGCGGCTTCTTCGCAATCAATCAGATGCACGCATGGCAGGATGTGAAAGGTGCCAACATCGTCGCGATCTGCGATCGGGACCCCGAGCGACTGACGCTCGTTGGCGACCAGTTCGGCATCGAGCGTCGCTATGGCGATGCTGCGGCCATGTTTGCCGACGGCGGCTTCGATTTCGTCGATATCGCAACGACAGTGGCAAGCCACCGCGCTCTGGTCGAAATGGCAGCCTCCCATGCGATCCCGGCAATCTGCCAGAAGCCCTTCGCGAAAACGCTGGGCGATGCCAAGACAATGGTCGCGGTATGCGCCAGGGCCGGCGTACCGCTGATGGTGCATGAAAATTTCCGCTGGCAGACGCCCATCCAGGCGGTCAAGGCGGTTCTCCAATCGGGAGTGATCGGCGACCCCTTCTGGGGCCGCTTCTCCTTCCGGTCCGGCTTCGATGTCTTCTCCGGCCAGCCCTACCTTGCCGAAGGCGAGCGCTTCATCATCGAGGATCTCGGCATCCATACGCTCGACATCGCCCGCTTCATTCTCGGCGACGTCGCCGCGCTGACGGCTCGCACCAAGCGGGTCAATCCGAACATCAAGGGCGAGGATGTCGCCACGATCCTGCTTGACCATCAAAACGGTGCAACATCGATCGTCGACGTCAGCTATGCCTCCACGCTTTCGGCGGAGCCCTTCCCGGAAACGCTGATCGAACTCGACGGCACGAAAGGCTCGATCAGGCTGTCGCAGGGCTATCATCTCGAGGTCACTGGCCCCGATGGCGTTGCGATTTCCGATGTCTCGCCACGGCTTCTTTCCTGGGCGTCACGCCCCTGGCATAACATCCAGGAAAGCGTTCTGGCGATCCAGCAGCATTGGGCCGATCGCCTGGCAGACGGCAAGGAGACCTCCACCTCCGGAGCAGACAATCTCAAAACGCTGGCGCTCGTCGAAGCGGCCTACGACAGCGCGGCAAGCGGACAGACGGTCGATATCGGAGCATTGCTGCAATGACGACCACGATCGATCCGTTTCAGCTCTACGGCACGCACGAGACGGAAACGTCACCCGCAAGATTGACCGCGGGCAAGCTTGCCGCGGACTTCAAGGACGGGAACTTGCGGAGCATTTGCTACGATGGCTCCGAAGTTTTGCGCGCCGTTTCCTATCTGGTTCGCGATCGGGACTGGGGCACATATGCGCCTCGCATCGACGATCTGCGGATCGATCAGCGCGAAAGCGGCTTTTCCGTGAGCTTCATAGCGCGGTGTGCCGGGCCTTTCGACACAGAGCTCGCAATCGACGTAAAAATTGCGGCCGAAGAGGGCGAAGCGTTGACCTTCGAGGCCGTAGCGCTCTCGGCAACCGGGTTTGAAACCAATCGCTGCGGCTTTTGCATCCTGCATCCGATCGTCGGGGTCGCCGGAATGCCGGTGTCGGTCGAGCATGTCGACGGCCGGAGCGAAGACACACATTTCCCCGACCTTATCGAGCCTTGGCAGCCGTTCAAGGACATGCGGGCGATCACGCATAGCGTCTCACCACATGTCACGGCCGAGTGCCGCATGGAGGGCGACACCTTCGAAATGGAAGACCAGCGCAACTGGTCGGATGCGTCCTACAAGACCTATGTTCGCCCCCTCGCCTTGCCCTGGCCCTATCATATCCCGGCTGGCGAACCGGTGCGGCAACGCATCATCCTCACCCTTGGCGACATGCGGCGCTCCACTCGCACACCAGCGAGCGCTCAACGGCCGGTCACGCTGAGCCTCGGAGACAAGTCCGGTACCATGCCGGCAATCGGGCTTGTGATCACGCCCGAAGAAGCCGAAGCCACCCTTTTAGCCCGCGACCGGCTGCATGAAATCGCACCGCAGGAGCTGTTGTTTCATTTCGATCCGGGGGCAGGACACGGCATCGATGCACTCAAGTCGTTTGCGGCCATTGCAGCAGGTCACACAGGGCGATCCACCCTGGAAATCGCCTTGCCGTGCCGCCTTCCCCCCCTTGCCGAAGCGCAGCAAATTGCGACCTTGATGCAAGATGCGGGCCTCAAGCCCGATGCCCTGGTACTATCCCCATCGGTTGACCGGCAATCGACGCCACCCGGCAGCAAATGGCCCGAATGCCCACCTCTTGAAGAAGTCTACGCAGCCGGTCGCGCCGCCTTTGCCGGCATGCGCCTGGGCGGCGGCATGCTGAGCTATTTCACCGAGCTCAACCGCAAGCGCGTTCCCGCGGACTCGCTTGCATTCATCACCCACTGCACCAATCCCATCGTGCATGCAGCCGATGATCTCAGCGTCATGCAAACACTGGAAGCGTTGCCATTCATCACGCGCTCGGTGCGCGCCATTTACGGCGACAAGCCCTATCGCATCGGCCCGTCGACCATACCGATGCGACAGAACCCCTATGGCAGCCGGACCATGGACAATCCGTACGGCGGGCGCATCGCCATGGCCAATACCGATCCTCGGCACAATGCGCGCTTCGGCAATGCCTTCGCGCTTGGCTACGCTGCCCGTACCCTCGATGCCGGATTGGAATGCCTGACGCTTTCGGCATTCACCGGGGCTTTCGGGTTGATCGCGGGCAACAATGAGCCCTCGGCACCAGGAACGCCACGGCCGCTCCTTGCTGCGGTCTCTACCCTGTCCCGGCTGGCGGGCGGCACCTGGCAGGAATGTCTCACATCCGATCCGACCGCCGTTCTCGCCTTCATCACCGGCACTCCCCGGGCGTCGCGGCAACTGCATTTGGTCAACATCACCCCTTACGCGCAGGAAATCGACCTTGGAGCGTTCCGCCTGACGAAACACCCCGGAAATAGACGGTTCACGCTTACAGCCTACGCCACGGCTTGCGTGGATTTGACAGGCTGACACGCATCTCCGGCAAGCTCAGTGCGTTCCCTTAGCCGCAAAAGGCCGGCGGCCGCCTAGGACAGGAAAGCCGGTCGCGGACGGTACTGCCACCTGGTGGGTCAAGCGGTGGCGGGGGATGACTGCGCTTGAGGCGGACGCTAACTTGCCGCTGATTATCTCATCATACCAGTTGACATGTTGATCACTATTTGTCAAAACCGCCATCAGCTTTGCTCAGAGGAGGACGGGAGATGGCTATCAACACCCAATATGCGCGTTGGTTCGGTGCTGCGGCGATCGCTGTGGCGGCATTTTCGGCAACCAATGTTGCCGCTGAAGACCTGACGATGTGGACGCTGAACTTCGACAACGGCGCGGCAAACGGCGCATTGAAGAAGGTCGCCAAGGACTTCGAAACGGCCAATCCCGGCACTCACGTCGAAATCGTCCAGCGCGGCGTCGACGAGCACAAGACCGCCCTTCGCGTGGCGGCAGGCTCCAGCAAGGGTCCGGATATCTATTTCAGCTGGGCGGGCCTCGGCCTCGGCGGCGAATATGTGAAGGCAGGCCTCTCGCTTCCGCTCGACAAATATTACACAGAGTACAAATGGGCAGATGAGCTGCTTCCGTCTGCAGCCGCCTTTGCCGACCTTTATCCGGGTGGCAAGCATGGCGTCCCCTTCACCTTCAAGGGTGAGGCGATCTATTACAACAAGAAGCTCTTCCAGAAGGCCGGCATCACCCAGGAGCCAAAGACCTATGAAGAGCTGCTGGCGGCGGCCGACAAGCTCAAGGCGGCGGGCATTCCGGCCTTCACCTTCGGCGGCTCGGTCAACTGGCACGTGATGCGCCTGATGGACGTGCTGCTCGAAACCAAATGCGGCGCGGACAAGCATGACGCCCTGATGGCCATGAAGGCCGACTGGACGAAGGAAGCCTGCGCAGCCGATGCCTTCACCGAATTTGCCAAGTGGACGAAGGACTACACGCTGAAGCCGTTCATGGGCATCAGCAATCAGCAATCCTATACGCTGTTCGTCGCCGGCCGTGCGGCGATGATGCTTGAAGGCGACTGGCTGGTCAGCCAGCTGAGCGGCAGCAAGGTCAACCTCGACGACTACGGTGTTATACCGTTCCCGACGAATACGAACCGCCTTTATGGCTTTGCCGAATACAATTACGTCAGCACCAAGAGCAAGAATCCGGATCTCGCCGCCAAATTCCTCGATTACTTCCTGTCGACCAAGGTGCAGCAGGATCTCGTCGGCCAGATCAGCTCGATCTCGGTCAACAAGAACGTGCAGTATAAAGACCAGAAGCCGCTCGAGGCGAAATGGCTCGAGATCTTCAAGACCTACAGCAAGGTCTACATGAATGGTGACCAGGCCTTCCCGCTTGACGTGACCACCGAATACTTCCGGGTGATCAACGACGTCGCCTCCGGCAATATCCAGCCGGCCGACGCTGCCAAGCAGTTGCAGACCTTCATCTCCGGCCGCACCTGATCGACCGAGGGAGGCCGCCACTCCGATTGCCAATCGCGGCGGACGGCTTCCCTCACCCTTATGCCCAAGCGTCACCTGCCGCCGGGAGCAACCAGAATGTCATTGCGCACTAGAACCCATGATCCCCGCGTTCAGGCAGCAACACTGCTTGCGCCGGCCATGCTGATCTACGCGATTTTCGCGCTCTATCCGATGCTGAACGTGGTGATGCTGAGCTTCCAGAAGTGGAACGGCCTCGATCCGCAGCGCCCGTTCGTTGGTCTCGCGAACTACCAATATATCTTCACGCAAGATCCAGTCTTCTGGGTCGCGTTCCGCAACACCGTGATCTGGACGATCATGTGCGTGATCTTTCCGCCCATGGTCGGACTGTTGCTGGCGCTTGGTCTCAATCAGAAGCTCTTTGCCCGCAACACCTTCCGCGCCATCTTCTATCTGCCTGTCATCATCGCTCCGATCGCGGTCGCGACCATGTGGAAGTGGATGTACGATCCCTTCTTCGGGCTCTTCACCGAGATCCTGACATCGGTGGGCCTCCAGGATTGGATCCAGGACTGGCTCGGCGACAAGGACATCGCGCTTTATTCCGTCTTCGTCGCCTTTCTCTGGCAGTCTGTCGGCTTCTCCATGGTTCTCTTTCTCGCGGGCCTGCAGAACGTATCGCAGACACTCGTGGAAGCAGCACGCATCGACGGTGCCGGACGCTGGAATATCTTCCGCTACGTCACGCTTCCCGCGCTGCGCACCACCTTGACCATCGTGCTGGTACTGTCGGTCATCTCGTCGCTGAAGGCCTTTGATATCGTCTATGGCCTCACCGGCGGCGGCCCGGCGCAGTCGACGCAGATGCTGGCGCTCTGGGCCTTCACCCAAGCCATGCAGATCTTCGATTTTGGCCGCGGTGCGGCGATCTCGGTCGTGCTTTTGCTGATCACCATCGTCGTCGTCATTCCCTACCTGCGCTGGACGCAGAAGCACGAGGAGGCCGAACAATGACGGCAGCATCGGCAACATCCGTGTCGGAAAGCTTCGAGACCATCATTCCGGCAAAGCGCAGGCGCGATCCGGTCCTGATCGGCTTGTGGATCGCGCTCCTCGTCGTCGCCGCGATCTGGCTTGCGCCCTTCGTCTTCATCGTCTTCACCTCGTTGAAGACCCAGGCGGACGTGACGTCGACCGGCGCGTTCATGCCGCCGCTCCAGCCGGCCTTCGAGAACTATTCGAGTGCCTGGGGGCGCGGCAATTTCGCAAGCGCATTTCTAAACAGTACGATCATCACCGTGATCAAGGTGCCGATCGGGCTCCTTCTTTCGGCAATGGCCGCCTATGCGCTTGCCAAGATCCGCATGCGGCTCAGCAAGCTGCTGCTGCTGGCCATCGTCTTCGGCACCATGATCCCCTTCCAGGTCATGCTGGCGCCGCTGTTCACGCTGGTCAATTCGCTCGGGCTGATCGACACCTATCCGGGCGTGATCCTGCCTTATATCGCCTTCGGCGTGCCTTATCAGGTCTTCATCCTGCACGGATTCTTCAGGGGCATTCCGAAGGAGTTGTCGGAAGCCGCGTTGATTGACGGGGCAAGCCACTTCACCATCTTCCGCCGCATCTTCCTGCCGGTCTGCCTGCCGGTGCTCGCAGCCCTGCTGATCCTGGATTTCGTGTCGACATGGAACGAATTCGCCATGGCGCTCGTGCTGCTGCAGGATCAGCACATGTGGACGCTACCGCTCGGGCTCATGTCCTTCCAGGGCCAGTTTTCCAATGATTACGGCCAATTGAATGCGGCAATCGTCATGACGGTCCCACCGGCCACCATCGTTTATCTGATCTTCCAGCGCTACTTCGTCTCCGGCCTCACCTCCGGCGCCGTCAAGGGCTGAGCGGTCGCTCCATCCATACATCTTCCGAGGAGAACATCATGTCCAACGCGTCCGTCGAAAAATGGGGGATCTTCGAAGCGGCCTTCAATGGTCCTTCCCACGGCAATCCCTATCTCGATGTGGCATTCGATGCCGTCTTCAGCCAGAATAGCCGCGAAGTACGCGTGCCCGGTTTTTATGACGGCGACGGCGTCTATCGCGTTCGCTTCATGCCGGACAATGAAGGCGATTGGTCATTCCGGACACGCTCGAAGACATCGGAACTGGATGGCAAGACCGGCTCTTTCGTCGCAACCAAGCCATCCAAGGGCAACCACGGCCCCGTGCATGTCCATAACAAATTCCATTTCGCCCATGCCGACGGCAAGCCTTTCCTGTCGTTCGGCACGACCTGCTATGCCTGGACACACCAGCCACTCGAGATGCAGGCGCAGACGCTTGAGACACTGAAGAAGGCTCGCTTCAACAAGATCCGCATGGGCGTCTTCCCCAAGGACTATCCCTATAACGTCAATGAGCCGCTTTACGCCTGCTTCGAAAAGGGCGCCGACGGCAGGCAAGATTTCGATCGTCCGAACCCAGTCCTCTTCCGCCACTTCGAACAACAGGTCGCAGCCCTTTGCGACCTCGGCATCGAGGCCGACATCATCATGTTCCATCCCTATGATCGCTGGGGCTATGCCGACATGTCGGCCGAACAGGATTTCCGCTATGTCGCCTATCTCGCGGCACGCCTTGCCGCCTATCGCAACGTCTGGTGGGCGCTTGCCAACGAGTATGACTTCCTGCTCGACACCAAGCCGCTAAAGCAGTGGGACCGCTATTTCCACATTCTCGAAGAGAACGATCCCTACGGCCACCTGAAGTCGATCCATAATGGTGAGCCGACGATGAACTTCGATCATCGCAAGCCATGGGTCACCCATACCTGCATCCAGAACTGGGACGTGAAGCGCACGCAGGAATGGCGCGAGGCCTATGGCAAGCCCGTCGTCAATGACGAGCCGGAATATGAGGGCAATATCATCCAGTCCTGGGGCAACCTGACGGCTGAAGAGCTTGTCCATCGCTTCTGGATCACGGTCACACGCGGTGGCTATGCCGGTCATGGCGAAACCTATTCGCATCCGGAAGATCTGATCTGGTGGGCGAAGGGCGGGGAATTGCGCGGCGAAGCCTGGAAGCGCATCGGCTTCCTGCGCGATCTCCTGGAACAGGATGTCGTCAACGGCCTCGAGCCCATGGCCTCGTTCGGCGAATGGCCATGGACACGCGTCTCCGGCGCCCGCGACGGCGATGTCAGCTACATCTATCTCGGCGAGCATCAGCCCGTCATCTGGTCCACCGGCCTGCCGAAGGATGGAACCGATTATGACGTCGACATCATCGACACATGGGAGATGACGATCACGCCCGCAAAGAAGGTGGAAGCACCGATCCCACATCCGACACGCCATGGCGCGATCGTGCGCGGCGGTAAAGCCGATGCAGCCTTCGGCGTCGAATTGCCGGGCAAGCCGTACCAGGCGCTCCGCATCCGCAAGCAGCGCTGATCGCTCCAGAAGAGAGGAATGTCATGTCCGGATTGACCATCAATAACGTCAGGAAGTCCTACGGCGCGGTAAACATCATCCACGGCGTCGATGTTGAGATCTCGGACGGCGAATTCGTCATTCTCGTCGGTCCTTCGGGCTGCGGCAAGTCAACGCTGTTGCGCATGATTGCCGGGCTTGAGGATATCACCGGTGGGCAGATCTCGATCGGTGGACGGGTCGTCAATGACCTGCCGCCGAAGGATCGCGACATCGCCATGGTCTTCCAGAATTATGCACTCTATCCGCAGATGACGGTGGCCCAGAACATGGGCTTTGCGCTGCAGCTTGCCGGCGCGAAGCGAACCGAGATCGACCAGAAAGTTGGCGATGCCGCCAAGATACTAGGGTTGCAGCCGCTGCTCGATCGCAAACCCGCCCAGCTTTCCGGCGGCCAGCGTCAGCGTGTCGCCATGGGCCGAGCGATCGTGCGCGATCCAAAAGTCTTCCTGTTCGACGAACCGCTCTCCAACCTTGACGCCAAACTGCGCGTCAAGATGCGCGCAGAAATCAAGGCGCTTCATCAGCGTTTGAAAACGACGATTGTCTATGTGACCCACGATCAGATCGAGGCCATGACCATGGCCGACAAGATCGTCGTCCTTCAAGGCGGGAAGGTGGAACAGGTGGGCTCGCCGCTCGAGTTATACGACCGACCGAAAAACGTCTTCGTTGCAGGCTTCCTTGGCTCACCGGCCATGAATTTCCTCGAAGGCAAGGTCACTGGCGGCACATCTCCGGCCCTGGTATTGGCAACCGGAACCCGCATCGAGCTCTCCAGCGCTCCGGGACAGTCGGATGGACGCGACGTTGTTTTGGGCATACGCCCGGAAGATATCTCCTTCGCCCCCGAAGGCGGTGTGACCGCAACCGTCAACGTCATTGAGCCCACCGGCTCGGAGACCCACGTCGCGCTCGATCTCGAAGGTAAGGAGCTTACTTGGGTCATGCGGGAACGAGCCGCGCTCATGCCCGGACAGAAAATACAGATCTCGTTCAAAACCCCGAGCCTGCATTTCTTCGACAAAACAAGCCAGCAGCGATTGTCGTGATGCCCGTCTGACCTGTCGTAAAGGCGGTGGCTGTTGAATGTCGATCATAATCGAGCCCCACGCAGGCTCAATGGAAGCCGATGTCGAAACCAACAGCATGGGCGATAATCTCGGCTGGAAAGCGACAACATACCTGGCGACCAATGGGCCGCCTTTCACGGTAGGGAGCGCCCATCTGCGATGATCGCCTCATTCGACGGATCGGAAATCCAGGATCGATCGGCAGGGAGTCTCAAAGGAAAATGGCTGGGCTGCCCGAATTGCCACGACGTCGCACCCCGCTCTCATCCCGGCTTCGATCCCTGCAGGCGCGTCTTCGAACACAAGGCATCTGTTCGGCGATGCACCGAGGCGTTCTGCAGCAAGAAGATACCCTTGAGGATCAGGCTTGCCCCGGCCGACATCCTCCGCAGTAATCAGCACCTCGGGAATGGGCAGGCCCGCTGCCAGCAGCCGCTTGACCGCCAGGCGACAGCCAGCGGAGGTTACGACCGCCCATTGGTCTTGTCCGAACCGGTCGACGAACTCCCGAGCGCCGCAAACACCAACGATACCCTCATCGTCCGCCGCCTCGATCTCTTCGAGCCGGCGTGCCTCGTCGGTTGGATCCATGCCCGGAAGAACGAACTCACGAACAGTGTCTATCGTCCGGCGGCCATGGGAGACAGCCAGAATTTTATGAAGATCCAATCCGTGGCGTCGTGCCCAGCCGGACCAGACGCGCTCGACAACGGCGCGTGAGTCCACCAATGTTCCATCCATATCAAACAGGACTGTGTCATACTCACGCCCAAAGCACTGGATTGCGGGCTGCCGTCTGAGATTCATATGTGTCCTGCTTTCATCGTTCCCATAAATTCCGCATCTTCTTTCGAAGAAGCCATTTACTCGTTTCTTTCGGCGAGCCCCCGAGCTCGGCGGCCCTGCGCGAGAAACCTCACGGCGATTACCGGATCGCGCTTCCGACGCCGCCGAAGGGGCGAGCCATCAAGTCATCAAGCGTCTCGGCTTTCAGATTGGCAACGGTATCAGGACCAAGATACTCGACATAGAAGAAAATTGCCGGTCCTTTGGATTGCCGCGCGACGGAATATGCCGGCTCAGCCGATTGCGCATTTCCAGATGTCGAATACACGGATACGACCTGTCGATGCGCTGGCGAGACGCAGCCACCGCCCGGTACGGCGGCCCATCGCGCACCCCGAGAAGGTCCTGGTGATGGCCCGTGATCGTGAATGGTCGATGAATCCGTCAAAGTAATTCCAAGCCATTTGGAAAATATAATTGCGCAGATTCAAGTTAATCCAAGTCTTTAACTCATTTTTCATCGCAGCTATGCTTCAGTGCGCGCATTCTGGGCCATCTGTTTATTAAGGTGCAATCAAATGGGTAAATTCATTTGCGACGATCCGATCGCCACCGATCGCAGGAGATTCCTTGCCACGGCCGGCGCTGCCGTCGCGGGCACGTTCTTCCTGGCTTCAAGCGCTGAAGCGGCAGGAGAGGCCAAGCCTGTCGAAGCCACAGCTGAGAAGAAGGCCTTCATGGCGGAGGCGACCCGCCTTGCCATCGAATCGGTCGAGAAGGGGTGGGGTGGCCCCTTCGGTGCCGTCATCGTGAAGGATGGAAAAATCATCGGACGCGGCCAAAACCGCGTCCTGCTCACCGGTTGCCCCGTGTTCCACGCCGAGGTCACGGCGATCATGGACGCCTCCGCAACGCTCAATCCCAAGGCGCTGCTGGGCAGCGATTATTCGGCAGGCACGATTTTGGAGATGATCCCCCGCGAGCCGGGCTCTCCAGACCCCGTGCCGGAGCGGGCCAAGATGCTGAAGGGCTGTGAGATCTACATCAATGGCGCGCCCTGCCCCATGTGCATGAGCGCGATTTACTGGTCGCGCATCGACCATGTCTATTTTGCCGCCAGCCTTGAGGACACAAGCAAGATCGGCTTTGACGACGCCTTCCAATATGAGGACTTTCGGAAGCCGTGGGACCAGCGCCGCATTGCCGTGACGCCTAATTTCGAGCGCGAGGAGGGCCTCAAGGCTTACAGCGCCTGGTCCGGCAAGGCGGACAAGCATCCTTATTAGGGTGTGTTGAAAAACTGGCTTCCCGGAGGAGCCCATTGGCTATTCGAAGTCGCCTTCAGACGGAGGCGGCTTTGCTTCACGCGATCATGAGCGATGAGGAATGGCGTTCTACCGGCCCCGGGCGGACCGCTGCTCTACAATGCCGATCATATCCCCGAATGTTCAATCTTGTCATGCTGGTACCGGGCTCTTCCGATGTGCAGCCGTTCATTTGCGTCGAGTTCTCACCCAACTTTGCTTTTCATCGCCATCTGTCTGGGCGTCGGCATCGCAAATTCGTCAATCGGTTTGCACGCAGGGACTGAACCGCCGTAAAAGGCAAATCTGGATCAGCGCGTTTTTAAATGGAACAGCGCCGAGACTTCTCTGCGAGCTTGGCCGCCTGCCCTTTCGCAGGAAGCGCCCATCCGCCCCTGTCGCGCCGGCACGAAGGTGAAGCGCTCACCTGATATCTGCAAAGGCAGCAAGCATCGGGATTTATATTTGTTGCCAAAGACATAGCTTCACCGACAGCTCTTGATGATATCGCTCGCTCCTCGATCACCAAGGGCCGGAAAGGGTTGAGAGGTGTGGCCTTGACGCGCGTCCTCGTTAATCCCGGCTGGTAAGGTCCTTGCAGATTGCTATTGCCGAAGGGCATGAGGACATGAAATGAGGATATCCGTATCGTCCTCTCTTCGCGGGACGTCCGCTGCACCCAATCAACCAATGGGGATTTGAGGGTTTCAGAGATGGTCGTCAAACGTCAACTTCAGTCAGTTTGGCAGTTCCTTTTGCTGCCCGTGCGGCTCGTCATCGCCGTGCTCGTTATCATCAGTGAGATCGCTCGACCCATCTATCGGCCGCTCGTGAACTGGTTCGCCTCGCTTTCTATCGTAAAGCACTTTGGCGAGCTTGTCGGCTCACTGCCACGTGGCGTTATACTTGTTCTTTTCGTCGTGCCGCTCGCGATTGCCGAACCTTTAAAGGTTTACGCATTGGTCATCATTGCCAGAGGCCATGTGATCTCCGGGCTTGTCATAATCGCATTGGCCTATCTGATGAGCTTTCTGCTGGTTGAGCGCCTCTTCCATGCAGGCCGCGAGAAACTGCTAACCTATGCTTGGCTCCGATGGATCATGGACCGCGTTGCGATTATTCGCAGCTGGGTCGCCGAGCTCAAGGAAAGCGTCGTCATGACGATGCGTGCCTGGCTGCAACGAATGGGCGACAACTGACCAAACCGCCATGGTCATGTCGGCTTCAAAACCGTCCAATTCGATCATCGAGACTGGAGAAGAGGCGGCAACCAGCACGCTCCGGCTGCACCATGCGGCGATTGCCATTCCGACCCGACAGGCCTATATCTTCTGCAGGCACACGAACAGCAAAGGAGGTTGCCTATGTCATCGCGGGACGCCTGATCCAGCAATACCAAGAGTTTTGTCTTTCCAAGGGCATCGATTTTACACGCATCAAATCCGTACGGCCGCACGATAATACCACGCTCTTCTGCAGCGCCGGGATGCAGCGGTACAAGCCTTTCTTCTCCGATCCATCCTACATTGGAACAGTTGCGAATTCTCAGGCCTGCCTGAGGATGGGCGATCTCGAAGAAATCGGAGACGGGACGCATTTCCTCCACTTCACCATGCTCGGCCTCTTCTCATTTCGCGAGATGACTGTCGGCGGCGCCATTGATTTCTGGCTCGAGTTTCTTGGAACACTCGGCCTGGCGCCTGACCATGTCACGATCCATCCGGATCGTCTGGAAGCTTGGTCACCGCTTTACGGCGGTCGCATTCCCATCGTTGCAGATGACGAATGCACCTGGAGCGACGGCACTGTCAGCGGCTACTGCACCGAGTTCTACAAGGACGGCATCGAGATCGGCAACATCGTCAATCCGCTTGGAACCTGCATTGATGTCGGTTTCGGTGCCGAACGCCTCGACATGCTCCTGAATGGTACGCCACCGGATGACGCTCTGGCCACGCTGCGTGATACGGTCTTGAGGATCGTGGAGAGCGGCTATCAACCGGGAAACAAGGAGCAAGGCTATGTCTTGCGAAAGCTTCTGCGTCGCATCCACATCATTGGCGGAACGCTTGACCATCCCTATTTCGCGCAGGAGGTCGAGCGCCAGAAACGACTGCGTTCCAGCTATCGCCGCCTTCGCGACAGACATCCGGGCATGAGCCCGGAATGGTGGTTCGACACCCACGGCATCGATGTCGCCGAGATGCAAGAACACGACGGCGAATGACAGGAAGCCTTGCCTCATGAGGGCGAGCGCTGCGGTCAATGCAAGAAGAATGCGCCGGACTTTTGATCCGATCCCGGCGCATTTTCATGACTTTGGGTCACCATGGCATTTGCCCTTGGAAAGCCGGATCTGAAACGCCTTGCTCGTACGGTGTCGCCTGCTGCGGGTTCAAGGGGATTGAGATCGTTGAAGCCCTGGCCAGCACCCAATGGACAATGAAGACACATCAGGCTCCAGACGATTTTGAGGCTGGGCATCCAGTATCGGCCGCAGCATAATCCTCATCGACGGTCGTGATCGCTTGGCTTATGGTTTCCAGACAAAACAGAAGAGCTTGGCCAAGCGAGGCGTTAAATGAAACCCGTCAAAGATGAAGCAAAACGCGATCCCCTGAAGGTCGGTTTCATCCTTGCGCGGTCATTTACGCTTTCCGCCTTCGCGCTGTTCGTCGATACGCTGAGACTGGCGAGCGACGAGGCTGACAAGTCCGGCCGGGTCCTGGCCGACTGGCAGGTGGTGGGCAGCACCAGGCATCTCATCACATCGAGCTGTGGCGTGCAGGTCGCGCCGACCTCGGATTTTCTCGACCCGCAGGAATTCCACTACCTCGTTGTGGTTGGCGGCCTTTTGAACTCCGATGTCACCATCGACAGCCAAACCGCGGACTATCTGAAGAAAGCGGCCGCTCAAAAGGTCCCGCTGATCGGGGTCTGCACCGGCACGTTCATTCTGGCGCGGTTGGGTCTGATGAAGTCGCACCAGACCTGTGTCAGCTGGTTGCACTATCAGGCCTACAGGGAGCAATTTCCGGGCCACCCCGTTCGTTCGGACCGCTTGTTCAACCTTGACCGGAACCGCGGCTCGTGCGCCGGCGGAAGCACAGCGGCCGACATGGCCGCCTTTCTGGTGCGGCGGCACATCAGCAGGGACGCGGAACGCAATGCCTTGGAAGTGTTGCAGATCGAGCGAGCGCGATCCGGGCTGGATATTCAGCCCCGCAAACCGCTTGCGATCCAGTGCCAGGATCCGCGTCTGAAGGCCGTGCTGATAAGGATGGAGAGGCATACGGAGGATGTCGTGTCGACCGAGGATCTCGCAGCATCCGTTGGACTATCACGGCGACAGCTCGAACGTTTGTTCACAGAGGAGATGAAAACATCCCCGGGAATCGTCTACAAACGCATTCGTATGGAGCGCGCACGGCAGCTGGTTCTTCAGACCAAGGCGCCCCTGATCGAAATCGCACTGGAAGTCGGCTTTGACAGCGCCTCCCACTTCGCTCGGCTCTTCCGCAGGCTCTACGGCCAGTCGCCGACCGAGTTGCGCCGTGCGAATGCGTAGCGGGCTCGGCTGGAAAATCGCGACACCGATTTCGAATTCTTGAACCGCTGCCTCTCTTGGTGACATCTCCCGTTGCCCTCGGGGGCTCATTTTAGAGCTGCTTTGTTCTCGATCGGAGTCGAACCAGCGACCCGGTAGGCAATTCTGCCTGCAAGACCTCGTTGTGGAACTGTATTGAGGCGTTCGGCCGTCGCCCGCACGTTTGACCGGTCCCCCGTCGTTTCGCAACATGGCGCACCGGAGGTCGCCGTTGCCGTCAATCGCGCGGTTCAAATTATCTGGCGCTCCGCCGGCATTTCTGCCTTATCTCCCGCTAAGGGCGAGCGTGTGCGCGAACGATCTCCGCGCATCGTGAAAGTGCAATATCGAGCGTCACGCGAGACGGCGCCGCGCTCAGGCTGATCCGTATGCCGGGATTGGCCTCTGGTCGTCTCGAGAAGGCCGAAGACGAAGCGACACGCACCCCCGCCGCCTCGAACAGCTCGGCCGAGGCGAATGTCCGCACGAAAATGTGAGGCGAAGGCGGATGACCGCGCATCTCGGGAAAGAATGTCGTCGCGAGACGATGCCGCGCTTCAATCTCGAGCCGCTGAAAGCCGATCTGATCATTCACCATGCCGCTCTCGATCGACTGGATGGCAACCTCCATCATGAGGGGAGCCATGCCCCAACTCGTAGCATACATGGCCGAACTCAGCCTCTCGATGATCTGGCCTCTACCCCATATGAACCCGGTGCGAAGTCCAGGAGCGACGGTCTTGGAGAGGGTCGAGACAAGGAGGATCGATGCGTCGGGATGCAGGGTAGCCATCGGCTGGATGTCCGCCAGCGGGCCATACGCGTCGTCTTCTATCAGAAGCGTACCACTGCGGGCAGCGGCAGTGAGCAATTCATAGCGACGTGCCTCGGGCCAGATTTTTCCTGTCGGATTGTGAAGTGTCGGCGTCAATATCGCGGCATCAACAGCGGCATCCAGCAACGAACGAGGCAGGACGCCGTCGCTGTCCATGTGCAGGTCAGCAGCTTTCAGCGCACGACCACGCGCCAACGCGATAACGCCCGAATAGGTTTGCTCCTCGATACCGAGGGATTGAATATCAAGGACACTGAGGATCGCTGCAAGTGCCGCCTGACCACCAGCCACCGGCACCACCTCTTCCGGCCGCGCCATTATTCCACGCATTTCCAACCAGCGAACACCCGCAATCCGCAGCCGTCGAATGAGATTGTCGGACGCATATCCAGGCCAGTCCATGCCGGGCTTGTTCATTGCTCGCTCCAAAGCTGGCGCAAACGCATCTCCTGCCATCGCGACCGGAGCGTTTACGGAAAGATCGAGGACTGTCGGATCATCCGCGTGAGATGCGAACATCTCGGCGGCTCTGCTATGTCCAAGGACATAAGTCCCTCGACCGACTTCACCGTGAACAAGATGACGGCGCGATGCCTCGCGATAGGCTTTCGTAACCGTCGAGGTGTCAAGACCTAATCTCCACGCAATATCGCGATGAGGCGGCAGCCGGTCGCCGACCTTCAATTCGCCTGCCTCAATCGCGCGTTCTATAGCATCGGCCAGTGCGAGGTAGCGCGATCCTGTCGATGCAAGCGTGGGTAACCATGTCATCTTGTATGCCAGACAATGTTTGAATTGAGCCAGACAATATTGGCGATCATAGATGTTCGATGCAAGTCCTCTCTGATAAACGCATCGACCGGAACACTTCCATGAACAGCCTTCGCTCATCGCCGCTCGCGCTCACTGCCGCGTTGGCCGCCGTTACAATATGGGGAGCATCTCCTGCAGCGACGGCAGTGGCGGGGCGCAGTATTTCCCCGGAGCTGATCGGTGGGCTTCGCACCCTTCTCGGCGGCATTGTCCTGCTGCCGCTATTGCTTCGATTTAGAAATCGCTTCCCGGCCACTTGGCCACAGCGGATTGAGCTTATCGTCGGCAGCCTGTTCGGCTTTATGGCCTATCCGCTTCTTCTCAGCATCGGCGTCCTGGCGACGTCGGTGACGCACGCCTCGGTGATACTGGCTTCCGCACCGATATTTACGGGCCTGCTCAGCTTTCTGGTTACCAACCGATGGCCCAAGGCTCTATGGTGGGGTGGTGGGGTAGTGTCACTTTCAGGGATTATTATCCTGGTCGTCTCGCGCAGCCCCGTCGCAACGACCGGAAAGTCTGCGACCCTTCTGGGTGACGGGCTGGTATTGCTTTCAATCCTGTTCGCCAGCGTTGGCTATGTATTCGGCGGCCGCAGCTCCGCCCGGATGGGCCAGTGGCCGGCAACTGCATGGTCGATCGCATTGGGAGCCTTGGCTCTTGCGCCATGTACAATCCCCCAGGCAATTGGCTTCGACTGGTCGACCCCGAGCCTGGTTGATCTCTTGGCTCTGGCATTTCTCGTGCTGCTCGTCACCATCGTTGGTTACGCGCTGTGGTTCTATGCCTTGGGTGAAGCCGGCGCGGCGGCGGTCGCGCCATTGCAGTTCCTGCAGCCGATCCTTGGCGTCGTCGTTGCCGTGTTCTTGCTCGGCGAGACAATCTCCCTAAATGCCCTGGTCTCGGGAACACTCATCATTTCCGGCGTCTGGCTGGCACGCCGCGCATGAGAAATTACGGTCGGGCTCGCATGGTCGCCAAGTGCCGATCCCGTGTACCGGCAAGCAGATGGTTTCCGCATGGTGGTGCCTGCCGCCATCGATGGCAGCATCGCCCGAATAGCCCTAATCCACCGACGCCGGACCGCGGATGTTCAGATACAGCAACACATGTTTGCTCTTGGAAGGATTGGAAGCGTGACACCATGCGCGGGCCATTGGTGCACAGATCCGGGAATTTTCGCCGTCCATGATGTTCACCCTCATGACGAGGTTGCCGTCTTCAGCGCGATATCGTGCAGCATGGCTGTCATCATTCCAACGATGGGATTCGCGTGCATGTCCAGGCCGTGGCGTTCCGCAAACCAGACGGGATCGTTGTAAGAAAGCCACGTCGCGCCGGAGTCGTCCTGCCAAACCAGCGCCTTCAGCGGCAAGTCAATTCCAATCGTCTGCACCGATTGCATGAGAGGCGTGCCGGCTTTCGCGTTGCCGAAGATCAACAGATCCGTCGGCCGCAGTGGCAGACCGGCTGTGGCTCCCCCTGCCGCATGATCGATATGAGCAAAGACCGTCATGCCTCGGGCGCGAACCTCGGCTTCAAACCGGCTCATCGTTTCCTGCGGTCCAAAACAACTCTTCATCGAAATCAATCCGTCTGCAGCCACGACTTGAGCTCCCACCAAGAATAACAGCGCGATTGCCATGAGGGCGCGACCTGTTTTTCGTTCCACACGCCGCGCTCGACCACGATCAGCTAAATTCGAACGACACAGGCTCCGGAATTTGGTCACTTACCGCAGGGTCCGGACCGCCTGATCATCCGATCGCCACACGCCTTGGCGTCGAACTATATCTTAAGCACGCCGTATCAGCCATCCTGGCGCGGGTCGGATCATATCATCGAGATGGCGGCCGGCGGCAAGATCGATCGGCGGCAATCGGGCTACAGAGAGCAAGCCTGCCTTGCCGCAAAACTCAAACTCTTCTCCCAGGCATGACATGCTCCGGGATGGGGCATAGGTAAGGCTTGCCCTCGGTTTTCTGCAGCCACTCCGCTCGGGCATCCGCCAAAAGCGACGGTGACGTCATCAGCGAGAGCCCCGTCGTCGCGAGTGCCTTGGCGGCATGCGCCATCGCCTTGTGGGCGGCCGCACTCTTCCCCTGAGCAACGACCTGCCACGTATGAGGATTTGTACCGATCGCCCAGGCGGGCGTCCAGCATTGTGCCGTCGGCACCACCCAGCTGACATCGCCAACATCGGTCGAACCTGCGCGGAAATGCGAATGCCCCTCGAAGGCTCGCAGGCCGAGATGCAGGGGCGTCGACCCGTCGATCCTCATGTTTGAGAACACATCTCCCTTGATCTGATAGAGCCGAATGCTGCTCCTGATGGCCTCGTCGGTAAACGTCTCCTGGATGGAGCGTGCAAAAGCCAGATCCGCGTCGTCGAATGCAATCGGCCCGAGGGCGACCATGTTGTCATGCATGGCGGCCTCAAGGGAGATGTTGGGCAAAAGGTTCGTGGAGGCGGTATCGAAGACGACCTCGACCTCGGTTTCCGTCATCATGGCAGCACCGCGTGCGACCTTCTCCACGCGCTGGGCAAGATCGAGGGCCTGCGGCATTTCCGGGGCACGGATCAGGTAGAGAACCTCGGCCTTGGCCTGAACGACATTCGCGGCCTTGCCGCCGGCATCGGTGATCGCATAATGCACGCGGCAATCCTGCGGCATGTGCTCGCGCAGGAAGTTGACACCGACATTCATCAGCTCGACCGCATCGAGCGCCGACCGACCGAGATGGGCGGCGTTCGAGGCATGCGCCGCCACGCCCCTGAAGCGATAATAATATTCGAGGACTGCAAGATTATTGGTCGAGCGGACCCCATTGAAGGGCGCTGGATGCCAGGTCAACGCAGTGTCGACATCGTCGAACAGGCCAGCGCGAACCATGAAAGTCTTGCCAGAGCCACCCTCCTCGCCCGGGCATCCATAATAGCGCACGGTTCCAGGAAGATTGTTCGCCTTCATATATTTGGCAAGCGCAATCGCCGCCATCATTGAGCCAACGCCAAGCAGGTTGTGGCCACACCCGTGCCCTGAGGCGCCTTCGGCCAAGGCCTCTGGCGCAGCGACGTTGGCGATCTGGCTCATGCCGGCCAGCGCGTCGAATTCCCCAAGAAAGGCGACAACGGGCTTACCGGTGCCAAAGTCGCCGGTGAAGGCCGTATCCATGCCGGCAACCCCGCGGCGCATGACAAAGCCATTGTCTTCAAGTGTCTTTGCCAGGAGCTCCGAAGAGCGCGTCTCCTCGAATTTCAGCTCGGCAAGATCCCAGATGCTATCGCTGAGTTTCGTAAAGTCCGGCTTCATCGCCTCGATCGTCTCAGCGATCGCGACGACTGCGTCATGGTTCATGGCGTATCCTCGCATTGCAGTTTGCCCTTTCACAGGGCGTGACACAGCGCCCAGCGGCAAAGCCTCCGGACGATGCTGAAGAGGATGGCGTTCGCGCCCCTCCTCCAGAGGGTGCAGGCGGTTGGCCTAGTCGACCGAGACTTCCCAGAGGCGCGCGTTGGATTGCCAGACCGGCTGACCCTTCAATGCCTTGGTCGCGCCCCAGACATCGACCATGTCGTAGAGGAAAATACCCGGCACATCCTTCAGCATCAGCTCGTGGAACTCGTCGAAGATCTTCTGCCGCTTTGCCTGATCTGCCTCGACATAGGCGGCTTTCATAAGCTCAATTGCCCTCGGGTTATCCCACATCAGAGACGCGTTCTTGTCCTTGTCGCCGACATAGAACGAGTACATCAGTGCCGGATCGAGACGAGGCGCGACCGACTGCGAGATGATCTGATAATTGCCTGACCGGCGTCGATCGACCTGCGTCGCGTAATCGAGCACCTCGATCTGCACATTGAGACCGATCTGCTGCAGCATGGCCTGCGCCATCACGGCAACAGGGAAGCTCGGGACGTTGCCGCGCTTGTTGGCGATGATGGAAATCGGCTCCCCCTTGTAGCCGGACGCGTCGAGTTCCTTCTTTGCCGCTTCCAGGTCATAGGGCAGACGCTTCTTCTGCGTTGCGTCGAAGTAGACGGAATCCTGTGATACCATCGAGCCGTTCGCCTCTCCGGTCCCATTCGACGCAGCAGCCACGAGCTCGTTGAGATCGAGCGCCATTGCCATGGCGCGACGCACGCCGGGCTTGCCAAGGACCTTGTCACGCGTCTGGATGTAGAAGAGGTTCTTGCCGTTGTTGCGCGCCACGATGAGCTGCATCTTCGGGTTCGTCTTGAATTCCGGAATAAGATCCGGCGACAGTTCCGCGGTGTCAAGGACGCCCGATTCCAATCCGGCCTTTACGGTCGATGGATCGGGGATGACCATGAATTTAATGCCGTCGGCAAGCGGTCGCTTGGAGCCGACCATACCATCGGGCTTGCCATCGTTGGGCGGCGAGACATAGTCGGCGAATTTTTTGAGGTGGATATATTCGCCCTTCTTCCATTCGTCCCACATGAAGGGACCGGTGCCGATCGGCTTGATGAAGCTGCCGTCTGTCCCAAGGGAATCAGGAGATATCATTCCGGTGTAGCCACACTCCGGACGCGACATCAGGCCGAGGAAAACGGCCGACGGCTTTTCGAGCTTGATGTCAACGGTCGAAGCGTCGACGGCCTTGACGCCTGTCACATGCGCAGCGCCGCCCTCGACAAAATCGGCAAGGCAAGTCCATTTCGTCTCAGGCTTCAGGTAGCGCGTCCAGTTCCAGACGACATCGTCCGCCGTCAACGGCTTGCCATTGTGGAACTTGACGTCTGTTCTGAGTTTGAACGTGTAGGTGAGACCGTCCGCCGAAGTCTCGAAGCTCTTGGCAAGCAGTGGTTTGACTTCGCCGCTATTATTGTAGCCGACGAGGCCTTCAACGATGTGCAGGATGACACCGTCGGTGTTGCCGTCACGGTTGACACCGGGAATATTGCTGCGCAGGTCCGAACTCTGGGCAACGGTGATATCACGCGCCGCTGCGACAGGCGCCAATGCGAGCAGGGCCGTGCCTGCGAGAAGAAGCTTTTTCATTGTTGTGCCCTCTCTTGTGTCGTTCATCGTCATGATGCGAAACCGTCCCAACAGGCGCGCGACAGCTTGCCAATTGTCTCCAGAGCTATCGTATAGCCGGGCGTGCCGTCCGGCATGGCAAGCGGCACCTCGTCCGTATAGGCAGAAATAATGTAGAAGGGCGCACCATCGCGATAGACGATGCCGGCATTCATCCGACCGCGCTTGCCGGTTCCACCCTTATGCGCAACGACGGTGCCGAACGGCAGACGCGAGGGAATGGCGTAACGCAGGATCTGGTTCTTCAGCGTCTGCAGTGCATAGGCGCAAAGTTCGGCGGAGACGCCAAGCGTTTGCCGGACCGCCGATGAGGTCTGTGCCTCAAGGATCATCTGCAAGAGCACGGCCTGATCGCGCGCCGTTGTGGTCGTCACCGATGTCAGCGCATGATCCGGCGACAGGGCAAGCGGCGGGATCAGGAAGCGATGGTGCGTGCCTGAAAGGCCGATCGACTTGCAATAGCCGTCCACTTCTTCGAGCGTCAGCCGTTCGAACACCATCTTCGTGCAGACATTGTCGCTCAGCACCATCATGCCCGTGATGGCATCGCGTAACGGGATCACGATGCCGGGCGTCAGGTAGCGGAACATGCCCGACGCCACTTCCTCGGCAAAGCGACCTTCATAGGTGACTGGCTCGTCGAGATCGAGGCGCCCCTCCTGCGTCGCCTTTAGCGCCGCCATCATGATCGAGGTCTTGCGGGTGCTGGCCGAAGGGGTTTCATCGTCGGCGCCGCGTTCGATCGCCTCGCCGGTTGAAAGGTTGCGGATCGCAAAGCGGGTCACGAACGGCTGCGCGTCGCAGATTTCCGCAAGCCGCACAGCAACCGAAGCGGAGTTGGAAGGATTGCTCACATCAATTCTCCAGGCGCCATTTGAGTGTCACGCCACCCTTGTCATTCTGGTCGAGGGCGGGAATGGCCGAAAGGAGCCGGCGCGTATAGGCCTCCTTCGGATGATCGAAAATCGTATCGCGGTCGCCCTCTTCGATGATCCGCCCGTCCTGCATGACGACGACACGGTCGGCAACCTGTTCGACAACGCCAAGGTCGTGGCTGATGAACAGGCATGAGAAACCGTAGCGCTTCTGCAGGTTGGAGAAGAGATCGAGCACCTGGGCCCTGACCGTCACATCGAGCGCCGACACCGGCTCGTCGGCGATCAGAAAGCGCGGTCGTCTGGCAATGGCTCGCGCGATTGCAACGCGTTGACGCTGGCCGCCAGACATTTCGTGCGGATAGCGGCTCGCATGGTCGCCGCCAAGTCCGACCTCCTCCAGCGTGTCCAGCGCCCGCTTTCGCTTGGCGTCGCTTTCGAGGTCCGGCACGAGCCGGAGTGCCTCTTCGACAAGCGCCAGGATCGTCATCCGCGGATCCAGCGATGAATAGGGATCCTGGAAAACCATCTGACAGTTCAGGCGATAATCACGCCAATCCTTCTCCCGCGACCGGCCTTGAAACAGGATCTCGCCGCCGCTTTCCTTGACGAGACCGGCAATCGTCCGGCCAAGCGTCGTCTTGCCAGACCCTGATCCGCCGACAAGTGCGACTACTTCACCCTCATGGATATCGACGCTGACGCCGTGCAGCGCACGCTTCGGCTTGCCCCTCTTCATCAGCGATTTGCGGCCGGCATAGTCCACAACGATATTGCGTGCGGACACCATCGGTGCCCGCGATGTGTCGATACGCCGTGTCTCGGTCCTAAAAGGCAGCGAGGACAAGAGCTTCTTCGTATAGACATGCTTTGGCGCGTCGAGAAGATCCTCCGTGCGTCCCTGCTCGACGACCGTGCCCTTTTCCATCACCACGATGTGGCTCGTGTAGCGCGCCACCATGGGCAGGTCGTGGCTGATCAGCAGAACTGCTGTTCCTTCGGCCCGAGTGAGCTCGACCATCAATTCCATCACATCGCGCTGGATGACGGCGTCGAGTGCCGTGGTCGGCTCATCGGCGATCAGAAGCGCAGGCTTCAACAGCATGACGGAGGCGAGCATGATGCGTTGGCGCATGCCGCCGGAAAATTCATGCGGATAGGAGGTCAACGCCCCTTCCGGATCGCGGATCCCGACGCGCTTCAGCATGTCGAGAATGCGTGTGCGACGCTCGTCGGGCGAGAGCTTCCCGTGGAGAATGAGCCCCTCCTCCAGCTGCCGGCCAATCGTCATCGATGGATTGAGCGATGTCATGGGCTCCTGGAAGACGACCCCGATCTGCGCGCCGCGCAGTGCGCGAAGCTCCCGGCTTTTCATCGCCCGAACGTCGCGCCCCTTGTAGGTCACGGAACCGCCGGCAATCGCGATTGCCTGTGGCAAAAGCGATATCAACGCACGGGTCGCAAGCGTCTTGCCGGAGCCACTCTCACCGACAATGCCGAAGATTTCACCGGCCGCGATGTCGAAACTAACATCCTTGACGACCTTCTGGCCTGATCTTGCAACCTCGAGTGAGAGGTTGCGGACGCTGAGAAGCGCGCCTGTTGTCGTTTCAGATGTCATTTCAGACCTCTCATGCGCGGATCGAGCCTGTCGCGCAGGGCATCACCCAGGAGATTGATGCCGAGCAGCGTCAATGCGATGCAGAGGCCGGGAAAAATGCCAAGCCAGACGGCCTGCTGAACAAGGGGCCGGCCGGCTGCCAGCATGTTGCCCCAGGTCGGGGCCGGCGGCGGTACGCCGAGGCCAAGAAAGGACAGCGCGCTTTCGGACAGAATGGCCCATCCGAACATGGAGGTTGCCAGTACGGTGATCGGCGCCAGGCAATTCGGCAGGACGTGGCGGAACATCGTGTAGAGCTCGCCATTACCCATCACTCGCGAGGCTTCGATAAATTCGCGCTCACGCAGTGAAAGGACGGCACCACGGACGACACGCGCCATTGATGGCGTATAGGCAATGCCGAGCGCAAAAATGATGCCATATTGATTGGCTCCGAAGACTGCGAGCAGACCGAGCGCCAGAAGAATGCCCGGAAAGGCAAGCAGCGCATTGTTGATCGCCATGACAACGCCGTCGACCCAGCCGCGGGCATAGCCGCTGACAAGACCGATCAGCGTGCCGAAGACCGTTGCCAGGACAACAGTCAATGCGCCAATCCAGACGCTTGCCCGTGCCCCGACCATCAGGCGGCTCAGCACGTCACGGCCGAACTCGTCGGTTCCCAGGGGATGGACCACGCTCGGTGCGGCAAGCCGTGCCGTGAAGGAGAGCTTCGTGGGATCGAACGGCGTCCAGAACAATCCGACCGCAGCGGTGATCAGCAGGATCGCGACGAGGATGCCGCCAAAAAGGCCGTTGAGAGTAAGGGTCTTCATTCGGCAACCACGCGCGGATCAAAGATGGGATAGAGAAGGTCGACGACGACGTTGACGAGGACATAGGACAGCGCAACGAACAGCAGGCAGCCCTGAATTA
Organism: Rhizobium sp. ASV20; assembly: GCF_016429015.1. Lineage (GTDB taxonomy): Bacteria > Pseudomonadota > Alphaproteobacteria > Rhizobiales > Rhizobiaceae > Rhizobium. The sequence continues at coordinate 5,775 of NZ_JAELTU010000056.1, read as the reverse complement.
CCGGATAGTCGCGCGCGAAAATGCTGTCGACCATCAACCGGCCAAGGCCAGGTATGGTGAAGACCGTTTCGATCACGGCAATGCCGCCGAGCAGATTGCCGAGGATGAGGCCGATCATGGTCCATGTCGGACCGAAGGCATTCTTGAAGGCATGGCGCCAAAGGACTGCGCTCTCGGACAGTCCCTTGGCCCGCGCGTGCGTGATGTAGTCGAGGCGCAGCACCTCCAATGTCGAGGCGCGAGCCATGCGGATCAGCACGCCCATCTCATGGATAACAAGCGTCATGATCGGTAAGGCGAGATAGAGCAAGCCACCGACGACATTGTCACCGATCGAGACGTAACCGAGGACCGGCAACCAGCCGAGCTTGAGGCCGAAGAAGAGCAGCAGCAGCAGGCCCAGCCAGAAAGTGGGAATGGAAAGCAGCACGGTCGCCGTTCCGACCAGAGCCAGGTCGGCCCAGCTGTTTTGCCGCCACGCCGCTATGAGGCCTGCCGGTACGGCGATAAGGCTCGCCAAGAAGACGGCGACAACGACAATCTCGGCGCTGACGAGAAAACGCGATGCGACAAGCGGCAGCACGGCTTCGCCATTGACGATCGACTTGCCGAAATCGCCATGCAGCGCATTGCCGGCCCAGATGATGAATTGCTGGGGCATCGGCTTGTCGAGACCGAGCTCAATACGCATTGCGGCGATCTGGTCGGGCTGCGCCATGTCGCCGAGCATGAGCGCGGCGGGATCACCGGGAATGAAGCGGATCAGCGCAAAGACGGCCACCGCCACCAGGGCGATCGTCGGAAGCGCCATCAATAGACGGCCTAGGATAAATCTCAGCATTCTGTCCCCACGATTGGAGGTCGCTTTTCTTCGGCCACCATCGATTTCATTGCTCATGACTATGACGGACTGTGAAAAGATACGCAATATTATGCAGTTTTGTCATAGGTTTATGCAGAGTCCGCCGCGATCTCCGCGTCAACTGTCGGACATCGGCATGTGCCTCAGGCGGCGCCATCCGTGCTCTGAGACAAAAGGATCTGTCTCTTCAGCGCGTCGCTCAACGCCTGGGCTGCGATCGAAAGAGGGATACCGGCAGCTTTGGCCAGTCCGAAGGCCTGTATCGAACGCGGCGAGAAGGGACGCTGTACGACGGGAAGGTGGCGATAGAGATTGGCATAGAAGCTGCTGATGATGGTGACACCGAGCCCGTGCGCCACATAGGAGCAGGCGGAGCTGTTTGTATGGGTCTCGACCTTGACCATCTGCTTGACCCCCGCACGCGCAAAGGCCTGATCCAGCACCATGCGGTTCGGTCGCTGTCGACCGATCAAAATAAGCGGTATGTTGCGAAGGTCCTTGACGGTGATTTCGTCGAGCTCGGCCAGCGGATGCCCCCTGGGGACGACACAGACGCTTTCACCGCTCGCAACCTTTTCGATGTCGATGCCCGGACCGATCTCGCCTTCCATCCTCAGGAACCCGAGGTCGATAACCCGCTCTTCGACCAGCTTGGTGATGGCCATTGTCGTTTCGAAGAATGTTTCGATCCGGACTCCGGGAAAATCACGAGCATAGTCGATCAGCATCGCCGGCGCGAAATTTTCCCACATGCTGCTTGGCAGGCCGATGCGAACGATGTCGGGCCCCGAAGCGCCGTTGCGCAGATCCTCGGCATGGCCGGACATGCGCTCGACCGCAAGCAGGATATTTTCGGCGTCGCGTGCGAGAACCGACGCCTCCGGCGTTGCAATCAAGCGCCCCTTGTCGCGAACGAAGAGGGTGATGGCGAGATCACTCTCGAGTTGCTGCAGCATGCGGCTCACGCCGGACTGACTGAATCCCATGGCCTTTGCTGTTGCGATGGTGGAGCCAGTCGCAAGAAGCGTACGCAACACTTCCAATTGCTTGATATTCACCAGCCCCTCCCTCCAATGGCTAATCAACGATGTCGCGACGGACGGCTCAAACTGCCGCGGCAAATCCGCTTTTATAGCTGCCGGGACGGCAAGTCATCGGCTTGGTTGAGACAAGACACATCGCATCCATGGGTCAACGGCTCCGTTGTGCCATGAGCGACCGCAAGGACAATTGCAAGCCTAAGACTGGCCAGCCGTCAATCAGGCTCTATCGTGAACCGTGCAGTAGCGTTGACTGGAGGTGGCGGTATGTCCATTCCGGAGAGCTCGTCGATGGTCAATGGCCGTCACTTCGACCGGTCCGTAATCCTGCTGTGCGCATGTTGGTAGCCGGCTTACAATCTAAACCTGCTTGATCCGGAAGAGATGAAGGCCGATCTCACCTGAATCACAACGTGACTGGCTCCGGCGTATTCTAGGGCCGTGCCTTGAAGTGCCCGATGATCCAGCCCACGAGAAGCAGCAGCGCCATCATCCCAAATATGATCATGCTGATCGCGCCGTCGGAACAGGAAAGAAACCAGGTCAAGGTCGGATGTTCGACCTGTGTTGCATCATGAAATGTCCACCAGCGATTGCTGCTGCGGACGCCACTCCCAGTCCGTACCATTACACCGCCGAGCCGCTCGGCCAAGTGCGGCCGTATGACCGCGTTCAGCGCAACGCCGGCAAAAAGCGGGCCAACAACCGCGACTGCACTATACGAAGGGAGGCGCATCTTCCGCAAATCAAGAACCACTCACATCGGCAAAGTTGGCGACTCGCCAATCGGCATTGCATGATATCGTCTCAATTGAGCGGTCGCCACAAGAGCAGCATAGTTTCAAAGGACCTTCGGAAACGGCTGATCTCGTTGATACGCGGGGAAGCTACATCGGATCGGTCTCGAGAGGACGCACGGCTCGACGCTGGTCTGCCGCATCGCCCTGCCAAGTCAGCCTGTGCAAGAGCGCGTCGATTTCCGGTTGCCACGCGGCAGTAAGCGTCGCAAGATTGGGGCGATATCGCCTCGCAAATGCCCGCGAACCTGAAGCCTTTTCCTGCCACGAAGCCGCACACGGGGGATTATGGGCTCGAAATGAGCGCGTCCGGCGAATGAACGGCCTGCCGATCAGATTAAGGTGGTGCTGTGGAGCCGAAGCGCCTCTGTGGTTGGCAAGGACATAGATAGTCGATGAAAGATACTCTGTCGCGAACGCATTCGATCGTCTCAATTCGATCGCGAAGGATAAGCCTTATCTATCGCTGCGAACAGGAATGTCGCGCCAAGGGCAACCAAGCCATGCTGAAGACACGGCTGGGACTTCGGCGGTGCCTTCGCCCTCCAGCACTGCGATTTCCTCGACAGCTTGCCGTGGGACGCCCGGCACCGACAATTAGCCCCCAGAGAACTGCGAATTTTATAAGAAGCCACCGTCCATACGGCCTTCGGGGGATGTCAGTGCTGTCCGGAATCGGGATCGCAGCTCTCGCTCGCAACGATATGCTGATTTGCCTGGCTCCAAACCGCTAGCACCGCCTCCCCCCGCTGGAAATGCACCGGGTTACCTGCGGTGATCAGCGAGGAGCCGCTCTCTCCGTCAGAGAATGACAATCCCACCTTGAGGTGGGCGCCGGCAAAGGCGATATCGGTTATCGTTGCGGGCTTCGAGCGCTCGTCCTCCGAGCACTTGCTGGTGGGCGGTGTGAGCTTGATATGCTCGGGACGGACGATGACGTTCGTTGCCGGCCGCGATCCCGCCATGACATTGGATTCCCCCAGGAATCTCGCGACAAACAGCGAACTCGGACGCTGGTAGAGGTCAGTCGGCGTACCAACCTGCACGATCTTCCCATTGTTGAAAACCGCGATACGGTCGGAGAGCGTAAGCGCTTCCTCCTGATCATGCGTCACGAAGACGAATGTCATTCCCAGCTCACGGTGCATGCGAGCGATCTCCAGCTGCAGGCGGTCGCGCAGGCGCTTGTCGAGGGCCCCGAGCGGTTCGTCGAGCAACAGAGCTCTGGGCTCGTAGACGACGGCTCTGGCGAGGGCAACACGCTGTTGTTGTCCTCCCGAAAGTTGCCGTGGCAATCGATGGGCGAAGTCGCCGAGCTGCACGAGGTCGAGAACGTGCCTCACCTTCGTCTCAATTTCCGCCTTGGAAACGCCCCTTTGCCGCAGCGGATAGGCAATGTTCTGAGATACCGTCATATGAGGAAAAAGCGCATACTGCTGGAAGACGACTCCGAGATCGCGCTTGTGCGGCTTGAGATTGGTAATGTCCTGACCATCGATCTCAACCGAGCCCGCATTGAGTGTCACGAAGCCGGCGATGATGGACAGCAGCGTTGTCTTGCCTGAACCGCTGGGGCCGAGAAACGTCATGAACTCACCCGGCGCGATGTCGAGCGATATATCGTCGATGGCAGGCTTTGCAGCGCCAGGATAGTAGCGGGTTGCGTTCGAGATCTTGATCGAGTGCTTTTTCATCATTCTTGCGAAACCGCTTTTTCTAAAACTTGTTGCCGGCTCTGAGCGAGACGAACAGGAAAATGATCGTCGTCGCGACGACGATCACACTGGAAGCCGCAGATATGGTCGGATCCATATCGAGCGCGATCGAATTATACATCTGGACCGGCAGCGTCCTGAGCTTCGGCGTCTGCAGAAAGAGTGCGACGACGAACTCGTCGAAGGAACTGACGAAGGCGAACAGGAAACCAGAGATGACGCCGGGCGCAAGCAGCGGGATTTTGATCCGAAAAAGCGTCGTGATACTTCCGGCGCCCAGGCTGGACGACGCAAGATCGAGCGCGTTGTCATAACCCGTGAGGCTGGCGGCCACCGTTGTAATCACGAATGGAATGGCGAGCGCCGTATGCGCAAGGACAAGACCGGATAGAGTACCGGCGAGATGCCATCTTAGAAACACCGCATATATGGCGATGCCGACAACCACGCTCGGCACAGTCAAGGGGAGTGAGAAGAAGAGCCTGAGCACCGCTCCCGTCTTGCGCGAAATTCGCGTCAGTCCAATTGCCGCGCTCACTCCGAGGACGGTTGCGAGAACGGCAGTGAACGATGCAATCTGCAATGACTGAAGCAACGACGAAAGCCACATGCGCGAGGTAAAGAAGTTCTCGTACCATCGCAAGGACCATTCCCGCGGCGGGAATTGAAATGTCTCTCCTGCGGTGAAGCTCGCCGGGATCACGACGAGTATCGGCAGAATGATGAGGATTGCCGTGAGCAGGGTCATCGACCCCAGAAAGAGGCCTGGTCCGCCTTGGCGGCGCGTCGAGAAAAAGGACATCGCGCTCACCTCACTTTCCGGCCATATTGGGTTGCAGATCGAGGCGGGCGTTCAGCCTGCCAATCAGCGTCATCAGGGCTGCGGCGACGAGCAGGACGATGACGGCAAGGGCACCGGCCCCGCCAAAATCCAGCAATGTGTCAACGCGGGTTGCGATCAACTGCGAAACGAGCGCTTCCTGCGGCGATCCAAGGATTGCCGGGGTCACGTAAAAGCCGAGCGAGATAACAAACACGAGAGACAGACCCGCCAGCATTCCGGGCAGCGACAGCGGCAGGTAGATGTCCAGAAAGGCTCGCCACCTCGCAGACCCCATGGACGCCGCCGCATCCAACAGCCGCCGGTCGATCCCGCGCATATTGCTGTAGAGCGGCAGGATCATGTAAGGCAACAGGACTTGCGCCATGGCGATCGTAACGCCTGTCGACGTGCGAACCAGCACCATGCCCGGCAAGCCGATCCAGGCGAAGGCCGCCTCGATCAGGCCACCGCGCTGCATCAGCAATGTCCATGCGAAGCTGCGAGCGATCGCCGATGTCCAGAACGGCAACAGTGCTAT
>NZ_JAELTU010000547.1 GCF_016429015.1 Rhizobium sp. ASV20 | reverse complement strand
CAACAGGATCGGGTAAATCCACTCTGCTACAAGCTATCCTTGGAGAAGCAAACGTATCAGCTGGATCAATCACTATAGACGAAGGCCGCATTGCTTATTGCGGCCAGTCGCCATGGATTCGAAACGCATCAATTCGAGATAACATTATTGGCAGCACAAAGGAATGCCTTGACCAAGAATGGTACAACTCTGTGATCGAGGCCTGTCTTCTAGTCCAGGACATGGAACAACTACCTGAGGGAGATCTTTCCCCAGCCGGAAGTAACGGCGCTAACCTCAGTGGTGGGCAAAAACAACGCATTGTCTGCAAACCAGTCTTGCTTCATATCCGATTCACTTGCTAATTGCGTCAATATAGGCACTTGCACGGGCACTTTACTCTAGAGCACCTATCATAGCTCTAGATGACGTTTTGAGCTCGCTGGACAAATCAACAGCTACCTCCGTG
>NZ_JAELTU010000546.1 GCF_016429015.1 Rhizobium sp. ASV20 | reverse complement strand
AAGCTGGTTACACTTGTCAGTCATGGCGAGGCGTGCGATTGGCCAAAGTTGCGTCATGCTACTCCACTAACTCAGTGTCACCAAGTTTATAGGGATATGTGATAGTTTACTAATATACTCTGGACCAAATTTTCGGGTCATCGGTGTGTGGGGCTGGCCGCCGGATAACGCCATCTCCAGGCCAGAGCACTCAACACCACCCAGACCACTAGCGCATCGCCTCCAGACTCGCCATCGCCCAACGTTGTTTGGTTTCGCCTCAGCTCTGTTCTCTACTTGACTATCCTAGCCTTGCATTCTGCGTATTGCATATTGCCTCTGTCCTGCAACTATTTTATCAAAGTCCAAGGCCCCCCGGATCTCGCTTCGTACAGCAAACGCACACCGACGTTACGAAAACCAGCAAAGAAGCAAAGCGAAAGCGTTGGCCCTGTCGACACCCCAGACC
>NZ_JAELTU010000545.1 GCF_016429015.1 Rhizobium sp. ASV20 | reverse complement strand
CATCGGCTCATCCCCGCCCGACTCTCAGATATACATTGTCAGATTTAGCCGAGTATAGACCGCGGCTTGCTCGGGGTCTCCAGCACTTGCTGGAATATGACGGCGATGTGGAATCAACATTTTCGCTTGATTTTGTTGTCGAAAGCGAGCGGTACGGAACGTCCACGCCAGTATCACTGTGTGAAGGTGGCGAAAGGAGGCCTGTTACAAACTCTAACAGGCGTGAATACGTCGACCTTTACGTTCGTTATGTTCTTGACACGTCAGTAAAGCGTCAGTTTGAGCCATTTCGACGCGGCTTTTATACTGTTTGTGGGGGCAATGCATTTTCTCTCTTTCGTCCTGAAGAGATAGAATTGATTATACGTGGATCAGATGAACCTCTTGATATTGATTCCCTGAGGGCAGTCGCTGAATATCATAACTGGAACAATCCGCAGCCTGACGG
>NZ_JAELTU010000544.1 GCF_016429015.1 Rhizobium sp. ASV20 | reverse complement strand
CCTCAACCGCGCCCTGCCCCAGCTCAGTCCCAGAGAGAACGACGTGGCCCAGGGCTTTGGCGAAGGCAAGACCTACAAGGAAGTCGCCCGCGACCTGGGCTTGTCGCCGAACACCGTGCGCCATCACATCCGCGCCATCTACAGCAAGCTCGGGGTCAAGGACAAGGCGCGCATCGCGCACTTGCTGCACGCCCCGCCCGACTGACCTCACCCCTTAATTCGTTGCTTTTTTGCGCTGTCGTTTTGACGGCCTCGGGCGCCCATTGCCCATTTTCCGCTGCCATCCATCACATTCCATAAGAGATGCCTCGCGATGAATCACTCCACCTTGCGTCACCTGGCCATGCTGCTGGGCGGCACCCTACTGAGCCTCGACAGCCAGGCCGCCGACCTCAACGCCCGGGACTTTTTCGGCGCGCCGTCCGGTACCAGCCTCGGCGTGCTGTAC
>NZ_JAELTU010000543.1 GCF_016429015.1 Rhizobium sp. ASV20 | reverse complement strand
GCAGCGTCCAGATGTGTATAAGAGACAGGCTCTCGGCTCATCGTGTTCGATTGACAAAGGTTGAATACACCTTCCTCTCGGAAGATGCCATCAATAACCTGGGCTCCCTAAAATTCTCCCAATCCAACCGCATGCCTGACCCCAAGGATCCGTCGAGAATAGTCACCACCACGACCACTACGACTTTTTCCATGGCCAAGGATATGGCTCGTTCAATCTGCCAGCGGTTTGTCGAGGCACGCTTCATTGAGTCGGCCGACGGCAAGTACCAGCAAACATACAGCCTCAAGGGCAGTGTCTGGCAACTAACTCCCAAGGGTATCTCGATCCTGGACAGCTTCTGCGCCCGAAATGGAATTCAGCAGAAGCAAGTCACAGAACTGGCAAACACCAGCAATTCCCAACTTGTCATCCTCGAGAGAGATCAGCAAACCGATAAGCTGATTCA
>NZ_JAELTU010000542.1 GCF_016429015.1 Rhizobium sp. ASV20 | reverse complement strand
ATTACAAGGCGAAAAAAAATCAAGCTGTCCGCCACAGGAGCATTCCGTGTGGTTGACAACCCTGGGCCGGATTGTCGTTTCGTGGGGTAAGTAGCTAAAGCCAGGTCATGGGAAGGAAGGCTGAACATGGGCGTCGACGCACTGAACGAGTAGCTTATTAACCCCCAAACGCGGGACACGCACGGGGAGTTTGCAGAGCTGAATATCAGTCCAGAGTCGTTCCACTCGCGGCAATGTGGTCCGCACTAGGCCGGACTTGTAGGTGAGTTGCATGGGCTGTCGGCCAACTTTTACCAACTGGCTAGCCATGGGCTCTCTCAAACAATGTCCGTCCTGTTATTAGTCTGGGTACCGTTCCGGAGTCGCGATATCGGCCCCAAGGTTCATCTTGCCTTTTCAAAACTCAGCAACCCCAGAGTGGGTTTCATTCCCCAGGTTTAGGTCTGTC
>NZ_JAELTU010000541.1 GCF_016429015.1 Rhizobium sp. ASV20 | reverse complement strand
GTCCCCGCATTCGGCTGCAAAGATACTCCGACATGGTCCTCAAAGGCGGCGAGATTGCCGAGCACAATAGTGCCAAATCGTGTTGGGTCATTATTCATGTGCGCTTCCTGTCTGCGTCTCATTCCTTTTGACAAGATATACTGAACGGTAATTTCTTTTAGGGCAAAGCATACGATGTCACCGAGTTTCTGCCAGGTTAGACAGAATTCTACGCCATGGCGAACACGACGACAGTGGCACCGAGACTGACGATTTCCCTCACAGAACACCCTGGTGGTGATCAGATTATCCTAGACTACGCTGTATGTTTCCTGAGCAATTGAACCATTTCCAGGACTCACGCATACTGACAATCTTTCACAGGGCAAAGATGCCACCGAAGAGTTCGAACCCATCCACCCTCCCGATACGCTCGACAAGTACCTGGACAAGTCCAAGCACCTCGGACC
>NZ_JAELTU010000540.1 GCF_016429015.1 Rhizobium sp. ASV20 | reverse complement strand
GTACAGTACAGTCACGACATTGCACAGGGATAGAATACGGTGTTTTGGTAACTTTGAAAAAAATAATTTTCATTCGGCAGTCTAGAATGCCTTGCCTCGACAACGGATGCTACTTTAGGAACTACATGAAACTTTGCAGACCAAGAAGCATCTCTGTCCTTGCCAACCCCAACCAGAATGCCATATCCCCAGACGCCACACCCATGGTGATACGAATCGTTTATTTGAGCTTCTTCTTGGGGCGGAGCTGGTTGGTGTGTCCGCACTTGCGCTTGCGGCAGTTGGTGGCACGGGGAGGGAGGCGGGCCTGTTGGTGAGTTTGTTAGCATACCTGAAAACGTCACGAACCAACCCCTTTCTCTCCGACGAGAGCAAGGTTTTATGTCGTCGTGGAGGGGCTCAGAGGGTCGACATACGTAGCACTCTGTCTCTTATACACATCTGACGCT
>NZ_JAELTU010000539.1 GCF_016429015.1 Rhizobium sp. ASV20 | reverse complement strand
ACATATACCTAAATTATACCACGTCAAGTCCATCATATCTTCTTGCAGTTGGAAATCAATCTATAGGAATCTCGCTTCGCTGTCGCGGCACACTGTTTTAATCGTCTATATCGAGTCGTGCTCATAGCTTGGCTTTGGAGCGTCCGAAGATGGAGTCGACAATCTCGCCAGATCTGGTAGCGAGCACGGATAGAAGAGTATCGCTCAGCTGTACAATATTCCGTTAGCCAGGGGACCTCATTTTTATTACTCGATCCTCGTCTGGGTTGCTGATACTTACTCCGTGGGTACCTTCACAGCAGCCCTGCAACCAAATGCCAGAGTCGGTAGAAACATAGCCAGGGTTATAGTTGACACGATAGTCTCGGCCAACAGCCATCTTGCGCTCGCCTTCGGAGGTCTCGACATTCCAACCAGTTACACCCCTGCCGAACTCAGCACTACCGGGGG
>NZ_JAELTU010000055.1 GCF_016429015.1 Rhizobium sp. ASV20 | reverse complement strand
GGTGCCGGGCTGTGGCTATCGCTGCTGACGACTGTGTTCTTCTCTGCCGCCATGTTCGCGCTCTTCACCTATATCGCTCCGATGCTGCGCGATGTTACCGGCGTCTCCCCGAAAGCGGTCACCTGGACCCTACTGTCCATCGGCGTCGGCCTGACCATCGGCAATCTCGTCGGCGGCAAGCTTGCGGATTGGCGCCTCGGCACCACCCTTGCCGGTGTCTTCATCGCGATTGCAGTGACATCGGCAATCTTCAGCGTCACCATTCATTCCTTCGTCGGCGCGGAGATCACCCTCTTCCTCTGGGCTGCCGCTGCCTTTGCCGCCGTGCCTGCGCTGCAAATCAACGTCGTCACCTTCGGCAAGGATGCGCCGAACCTCGTTTCGACCATCAATATTGGCGCCTTCAATGCCGGCAACGCCCTTGGCGCATGGCTCGGTGGAGCAGTCATCGACCAGGGATTCTCGCTCTCGCAGGTACCGCTTGCCGGTGCAGCCATGGCGATCCTCGGTCTCGTCACCGTTCTCCTCACGTTTGCTACCGTCCGCTCCAAGAACGAAGCCCTCGCCTCCTGCTGACATCCTTCATCCTCCCCCCACATAGAAAGGACGAACCATGACCAAACTGTTTGAACCAACAAAGCTGGGCGACATCTCGCTTGCCAACCGCATCGTGATGGCGCCACTAACCCGCAATCGTTCCCCGAATGCCGTGCCCAACGAGCTGAACGTCAAGTACTACGCCCAGCGCGCCACCGCTGGCCTCATCATCACGGAAGCGACCGCTATAACCCAGCAGGGTCAAGGCTATGCCAACGTGCCGGGCCTTTACACCAAGGAAGCGCTCGATGGCTGGAAGAAAGTGACGGACGCTGTGCACGCTAATGGCGGCAAGATCGTCGTGCAGATGTGGCATGTCGGCCGCATCTCCCACACCACCCTACAGCCGAATGGCGGCAAGCCGGTTTCCTCCACCTCCCGGCGCGCTGAAACCTCGAAGACCTATCTGGTCAACAGCGACGGCACCGGCGGCTTTGCCGATGTCTCGGAGCCGCGCGCACTGGAAACCTCTGAAATTCCGGGCATTGTCGAAGACTATCGCAAGGCCGCTCGCGCGGCGATCGATGCCGGCTTCGATGGCGTCGAGATCCACGGTGCCAACGGCTACCTGCTCGATCAGTTCCTGCGCGGCAACGTCAATGATCGTACCGATCAGTATGGCGGCTCGATCGAAAACCGCGCGCGCTTCCTTTTTGAGGTGGTCGATGCCATCACCAAGGAAATCGGCGCCGGCCGCACAGCGATCCGCATTTCGCCGGTAACGGCCTCGGGAGACGCCAGCGATCCGGCTCCACAGCAGCTCTTCACCTACGTGGTCGAGGGTCTGGCGAAGTATGATCTGGCCTATATCCACGTCATCGAGGGTCAGACCGGGGGCAAGCGTGACTCCCTGCCCTTCGACTATGATGCGCTGCATGCCGTCTATAAGGCCTCAGGCGGCAAGGCCGGCTGGATGGTCAACAACGCCTATACCCGCGAGATGGCAATTGAAGCCGTCGAAAGCGGCAAGGCCGATGTCGTCGCCTTCGGCAAACCCTTCATCTCCAACCCGGATTTCGTCCGGCGCCTGGAGGAGAACGCGCCGATTGCTCAATGGGATCAGACGACCCTTTATGGCGGCGGCGCCAAGGGCTATGCCGACTATCCGACACTGGATGAGGCCGCTTAAAACGGACCTTTCGTTACCCCGGTGACGCCGGGATCGGGTCCATACCTTCAAAGAAAGCCCGCAACGGATCGTTGCGGGCTTTCTGTTCTGGGGGCAAAATCAGCGAGGCTCAACCAAATTCGGTTCTACATGCGTCTCCGGCATCCATCACGTGTTTCCGCGCACGCCGTCGTCGCAGCATCCCCATGCACTTTGCGCAACATGCCAGGCCGGCTCATGCGGTGGTCAGGCAACCCATCGATACCAAGCTAGTGCGGACAGCCTCGTCGATCGGCGTATGCGGCTCCTCGCCGAGAACAGCCACCAGTTTGTCGTTTCGCATCTGCAGCGGTTCATCCCACAGGTAGCTCATCTCGCGCAGTTCCCGCATCAACGTGACGAAGGGCGAGGCAAGCGGCACGACCCACCAGGGAAATGACTTCACCTTGACCTCGTGGCCAACGACGCGCTGCACGGCATCGATCATCTGCCGGCCATCGCCGTCCCAGTGGCCGCGCATGTGATAGACGGCAAAAGCGGGCAGTTCATCACCCTTTTCGATCAGTTGGATCATCGTTTCGGCGACATCGGGCAGATAGGCCCATTGATGGCCAACACCGCGCTTGCCTGGATAGGTCATCGTGCCGATCGGCTTGCCCGGCGTCACCATCGCCTGCGAAAACCAGCTGTTGGCGCGCGTGCCTCCGAAGAAGTCGCCGGCGCGAACGATGATAACGGGCGTGTCGCCCTGTTCCGCAGCGGCCCGCAAACGCCGCTCCATCTGCACACGGATCGCCCCCTTGCGGGTCTTCGGTCGCTGCGCGCTCTCTTCGGTGAGATTGGGGAATACGTCGGGACCAAAATTGTAAACGGTGCCGGGCAGAACGATCCGTGCGCCAACCGCCTTTGCGGCCGCGATAGTATTGTCCAGCATCGGCAAAACGAGCTGTCCCCAATTGCGGTAGCCGGGCGGGTTGACGGCATGAACGATGACATCGGCTCCTTCGGCTGCCTTCAGCACATCCTCGGAATTCATCGCATCGCCTTGAACCCATTCGAAATTCGGCTGCCGACGCGCCGCTTCAGCAGCGTTTCGGCCCAGGGCGCGGACGTGCCAGCCGCGAAGAACCAGCCCCTCGGCGACTGTGCCGCCGATGCCGCCTGTGGCGCCAAGTATCAAAGCAGTTTTTATGTTCTCTGTCGGGTTGCTCATAATCATCTCCATCGGTTTCGATGAGCTGACTATGCGTGCAGTTCTCGATAAACAAAATTGCCGAAAATTCTAGAGATGATATACATAAATGTATGACATCATCCTCTGAACCAAGTTGGGATTTCTATCGCACCTTCCTCGCGGTGCTGGAGCACGGCTCACTATCGGCGGCCGCGCGCGAGCTTGGCCTGACGCAGCCGACAGTCGGCCGCCATATCGACGCGCTCGAGCAATCCGTCGGCTCCGAATTGTTCACGCGCTCGCAGCAGGGTCTACTGCCGACCGATGCCGCCCTCGTCCTGAAACCCTATGCCGAGACGCTGGCCAGCACGACTGCCGCGCTGTTGCGCGCCGCCACCGGCTCCAGGGAGAAAGTCAGCGGCACCGTGCGCATCAGCGCCAGCGAGGTGATCGGAACGGAAGTATTGCCGCCCATTCTTGCCGGGCTGCAGGCACAGTACCCCGACCTGATCGTGGAATTATCCGCGTCCGACGTCGTTGAGGATCTGTTGCAGCGCGAGGCCGATATTGCCGTCCGCATGGTCGCGCCGGCGCAAGAAGCGCTGCTGGCCCGCCATGTCGGCGTAATCTCCCTGGGTCTTTTCGCGCATAAGAGCTATATCGAGCGACACGGCAGGCCTGAGACGATGGCGGATCTCCGCCGACACAAACTGATCGGCTTCGATCGGCAAACCGCCTACATCCGAACCATGATAAAACGCTATCCGATGCTCGACGGCATCTCGTTCAGCTTTCGATCCGACCACAGCATCGTTCTGCACAACGCCCTGCGATCCGGCATCGGCATCAGCTTCTATCAGATACCCTTGGCCAAACGCGACGCCAACCTTGAACGGCTTTTACCCGAGATGGAAGTCACGATAGACACCTGGATCGTGATGCATGAAAACCTGAAGACATCACCACGCTGCCGCGTGACATTCGACGCGCTCGTCGCCGGCTTGCAGGATTATGCGAAAGGAAACGACCAGGAGGGACAATAGTCACGGCGACAGCCGTGGAACTTACACCGTACGATCCGAGCCGGCCGAAGGACCTTGAACTCATCCCCGACAAGCCTGCTGAATCGCCACCACCTCATGCCCAGACGATCGAGCATATCGACACGATATCAGTCCAGGGCATCAAGAAGACAATCGACCCGCTTAGGCACCGGGAGCCGTATCCACCGGCGGAAAATGCTTCTGGCCGTCAATGACTTCCGTTTCAGGGCGGTCACCGCCATCGGCATATTCCTCATGCCACTTGCCGCTTTCGTCCTGCCAGCTGATCTCCGCGGAGTCTCCTCCCACCTGCTGCTCTGCCGCAACAATCCTTGCGGCCTCCACGGCCTCGGAATGTGTCGGAAACGCTTCTGAATAGACATCGTGGAAACGATATGCCCATCCACCGTCATGCGGTACGATTTCGTAAACGACCTTGACCATTCAAACCCTCCTTCTCATCTGCCAAGACCTGCAGGACCGGACGTTACCGGCAGGACCGCGTGCATCTGAGACGGATTCGAGGATGCCGCGACGTTTGGGGTGGGCAGACCGACGCGCACAGTATTTCATTAAATGGTTCTAACTGCAAATCCCGCCCGCTTGATGTGCGAAATCATTGATTTAGAGTGCAACCGTGAATCGGCGCAAAAGGTGGGGAACGTGAATACAGTGAAGTGGTTCAAGCAGGAAAAAGCCCTCTTGGTGGCGCTGGCAATTGCCGTCATTGCCTATATTGGCGAGCATTCGGTGCTGGAAATGGGACAGACCGCATCAATGATCGCGGCAGCCGCGTTGATCGCAACGATTGTACTGGCATCGATGCGCGTCGCGCATCATGCGGAGACGCTTGCGGTCAAGGTCGGTGACCCCTACGGCACAATGATTCTGACGCTTTCGGCCGTTGCCGTGGAAGTCATTATTCTCGCCATCATGATGAGCGGCGAAAGTTCACCGACGCTGGTGCGTGACACGATCTACGCGGCTGTCATGCTCGACATCAACGGCATCCTCGGTCTGGCTGCCCTTCTCGGTGGCCTGAAGCATGGCGAGCAGCCCTATAACGACGACTCCAGCAGAACCTATGGCGTGATGATCCTGACCGCCATGGGAATTTCGATGATCGTGCCGGAGTTCATCCCCGGAGCAAAGTGGCACTACTATTCCGCCTTCACCATCGTCGCGATGATCGCGCTCTACGCATTGTTCCTGCGCATGCAGGTGGGCAGGCACAGCTATTTCTTCAGCTACAGCTATCCGCGCGCCGAGAAGAAGCTCGCGATGCCCGAAGAACATCACGAGGATGAATCCACAACGACATCCATCGTCACCATTCTGATCGGCGTCGTCCTGATCGGCGTGCTGGCGGAATTCATGTCCGTATTCATGGACACCGGCCTGAGAGGCACCGGCGCGCCACCCGCAATCGCCGCAATCGTCGTCGCCGCAATCTCGGCCGCCCCGGAAATCCTGACCGCCCTGCGTGCGGCGCTGCGGAACCGCATGCAAGCGACGGTCAACATCGCCTTGGGCGCTTCGTTATCGACGGTCATCCTGACCGTACCGGTCATGGAGGCGATCGCACTCTACACGGGCCAGCCGTTCATCATGGCCATGTCGCCGGTGCAGACTGTCATGGTGATGATCACGCTCATCGTCGCGGCCATCAACCTCAATGACGGTGAAACCAATGCCATCGAGGGCATGACCCATTTCATTCTCTTCGCCACCTTCATTATGCTGACGGCGCTCGGACTTTGACCGCAATTTCAAATACTTGCACCTCAAAGCGGACTCAAAGCACGAGACGCTTGAATCAGTTGATGAAGCCCAAACCGCCAGCCTGAACACAAAAAAGCCCGCCATCTCTGGCGGGCTTTCGTTTGATCTATTTTCGACCGCTTACTTGCAAGCGCCGCAGAAGCGCTGGATGCGGCGGCAAGCTTCTTCAAGCAGCTCTTCCGAGGTCGCATAGGAGATGCGGAAGTTCGGGCCGAGGCCGAAAGCCGAACCATGGACCACGGCAACACCCTCCGATTCCAGCAGCTCGGACACGAAGTCTTCGTCCGTCTCGATGACCTTGCCGGTCGGAGCCGTCTTGCCGATCAGGCCGGCGCAGGACGGGTAGACATAGAAGGCGCCTTCCGGAACCGGGCAGGAAAGACCCTTTGCCTGGTTCAGCATCGAGACAACGAGATCGCGACGACCTTCGAAGATCTTCTTGTTGCGCGGAATGAAGTCCTGCGGACCGTTCAGCGCTTCGACGGCAGCCCACTGCGCGATCGAGGTCGCACCCGAGGTCTGCTGGCCCTGGATCATGTCCATGGCCTTGATGAGCTGCAGCGGCCCGGCGGCATAGCCGATACGCCAGCCGGTCATGGCATAGGCCTTCGACACACCGTTCATCGTCAGCGTGCGGTCGTAGAGGCTCGGCTCGACTTCGACCGGCGTGGCGAACTTGAACTCGCCATAGGTCAGGTGCTCATACATGTCGTCGGTCAGGATCCAGACATGCGGATGCTTGACCAGCACGTCCGTCAGCGCCTTCAGCTCGTCATGCGAATAGGCAGCACCCGACGGGTTGGACGGCGAGTTGAACATGAACCACTTGGTCTTCGGCGTGATGGCCTTCTCAAGATCGGCAGGCTGAAGCTTGAAGTTGTTGGCCTGCGTCGTCGCGACGAAAACCGGCGTACCGCCGCAAAGCGACACCATTTCCGGATAAGAAACCCAGTAAGGGGTCGGAATGATGACTTCATCGCCGGGGTTCAACGTCGCCATGAAGGCGTTGAACAGGATCTGCTTGCCGCCCGTGCCGACGATGGTCTGCTCGGGCGTGTAATCCAGATTGTTCTCGCGCTTGAACTTGGCGGCGATCGCCTTGCGCAGTTCCGGGATGCCGGCGACAGGCGTGTACTTTGTCTCGCCGCGATTGATCGCGTCGATGGCGGCCGTCTTGATATTATCAGGCGTATCGAAATCGGGCTCACCGGCGCCGAGGCCGATCACGTCGCGTCCTTTTGCTTTCAGTTCACGCGCTTTCTGCGAAACGGCGATGGTGGCAGAAGGCTTTACACGGGAAAGAGCGTCGGCAAGAAAGGCCATGGTGATCGGTCCTATTCGGTTGAAGTGGGCAGAAAGCCTGTGGACCAGATTTCTGCGCTAAGCTCTATGTCGAATATGGGCCAACGTTTCAAGCGTAAAGGCGTCACAGTGGCTTTATTTCCCGGCTTTCGGGCCGGATCTCCTCTTCCCTTTTGGTGTGTGCGGGCGACACCGCGACCGGCATTTTGACAGTCCTTCCGCAAACAGAACCACACACGCCGACGCTCAAAGCTTGAATCAGTTTGCGAAGTTCCTGATTCAATTTCTCAAGAGAGCCAGGATTTCCAATGTAAAACAATAGCATCCTGAGATCGCCGTCTTTCGTGAGGCGATGATCCGGGTTTTGTATCGAGAAATCGACGCCTTCGGCGGCGGGCCAGTTCGAAGGCTCGGCGAATGGTTGTGTCGAACTTGCGAACACAAAGACGTTATCTACACCATGCACAGCCTTGAACGATGTATACTTCGACCCACCTTGCGAAAGCAGTATAATGGGGGATGGAAACATGCGCGTCGGAGCAACACGACTTTCAATTGCCTTTGCAGCCTCCGTCTTGTTGCCCGCAAGTCTCGCGATCGCGGATACCGCACAACCCTTCAAGACGCAAAAGGTAGCGCTCAAGGTCGAAACCATAGCCACCGGGCTCGAACACCCCTGGGCAGTCGCCGTCCTGCCCGACGGCACCTATCTCGTCACGGAACGAACAGGGCGCATGCGCCTGATCCGGGATGGTAAAGTATCACCGGAAATTGCTGGAGTGCCGCCGGTTCATGCTCGCGGACAGGGCGGCCTGCTGGATGTCGAGCTCGATCCGAAATTCAGCAGCAATCGAACACTCTACTTCACCGCTTCCGTGTCGGGAGCCGGCGGCAGCGGCACCGCTGTCATGCGCGCAAGACTGTCGGCAGACGGAACACAGCTCACCCACGTAAAGCGCATCTTCGTGATGAACAGGCTGTCGCACGGCAATATCCAATACGGCTCGCGCATTGCCATCGCCAAGGACGGTAGTCTCTTCGTCGGCCTCGGCGATCGTGGCCAACAGGACCGCGCCCAGGATTTTCACGACGATGCCGGCTCGATCATCCATATCGGCTCCGACGGCAGCATTCCCGCCGACAATCCCTTCAAGAACGGTGAACGCGCCCGGCCCGAAATCTGGTCGAAAGGCCATCGCAATCCGCAGGGCATCACCTTCGATAGTGAGACGAACAAGCTGTATACGGCCGAACACGGTGCGAAAGGCGGCGACGAAATCAACACGCCAGAAGCCGGCAAGAATTACGGCTGGCCGGTCATCTCCTATGGCACCAACTACAACGGCACGAAGATTGGTGTCGGCACCGCGAAGAAAGGCATGGAGCAACCGCTTTTCTATTGGGATCCGTCGATCGCCCCCGGCGCGATTGCCGTCTACCGCGGCAAGATGTTTCCCGAATGGAACGGCGACCTGCTGGTGACCGCGTTGAAATTCCAGCTGCTGTCACGCCTCGATCGTGACGGAAGCGGCAAGATCACCGAGCGTGAGCGCATGTTCGAAGGCAAATTCGGCCGCATGCGCGACATCGTCGTCGCGCCCGACGGCGCGCTTTTGATCACCACGGACGAAGACAATGGCGCGCTCCTGCGGGTTTCAAGAGCAGTGAATTAGCCGCGTATCCGCAACGCCTTTCACCCTTGCCGCGCGCAAAAGCAACTGCTAACGGTCTGCTACTCGTTCCCCCTTCCGTAGGATGCAGATGTCTCGCATACAGGCGAATTTGTTGTTGTTGTTCGCTGCCGCGATCTGGGGTGGCGGCTTCGTGGCGCAATCGACGGCAATGAAGTCGATCGGACCATTCTGGTTCATCGGCCTGCGGTTCGCTGTCGCCACGGTGGTCGTGCTGCCCTTCGTCTGGATGGAAAGCCGCAAGGCCAAGGAACCATTGCAGAGCCGCAACTGGCTCTCCTTTGCAGCAATCGGCGTTGCGCTATTCGGCGGCGCCGCGACACAGCAACTCGGACTTTTGACGACAACCGTCACCAATTCCAGCTTCATCACCGGCCTCTACGTCGTTTTCGTCCCCTTGATCGCCGTCATCGTCATGCGGCGCTCACCGCATTGGATCATCTGGCCAGCGGCGCTCATGGCGCTCTGCGGTATCTATCTCCTCTCCGGCGGATCGCTCTCCCGCCTGACGACAGGCGATTTCCTCACAGTCATCTGCGCACTCTTCTGGGCAGCGCAAATCACCCTCGCCGGATCTGCAGTCACGGAGACCGGCCGACCACTTAGTATTTCCGCTACCCAGTTTGCTGTTACAGCCGTGCTCGCCCTCGCCGTTGCTGCTGCGGTCGAGCCAATCAGCCTTGCGAGCATCCAGGCAGTGCTCGGCGAAATCCTCTATGTCGGCATCTTCTCGTCCGGGCTGGCATTCGCGTTGCAGGTGATCGGCCAACGTTACACGACCGCGCCACAGGCAGCGATCTTTCTCGCCTCGGAAGCCCTATTCGGAGCGTCCCTGGCAGCGTTGATCCTCGGCGAAACCATGGGGCCGCTCGGCTATGTCGGTTGTGCCTTGATGTTTGCCGCCATGCTTGCCGTGGAACTGGTGCCCGAATTGGCCCGCCGACGGAATGCAGCAGCGTGAAAACGGCCTGAAGTGGCGGCCACATCCGTTGGATTACAACAGTTTTTGAATTTTTTTTGAACAATCGAAAATCAGCGTTCACCCCCGCCGATTTGGGAAAATTTCGCCAAAGCTATATCGCAAGCGATGCAAAAACCTTAGAAACTTGTTTCAAAGTGAGAAAATTTGCGAATCGCATTAGCACAGTCGCGTTACCGAACTGTGTTGCCGGCGATACGTTAGAAAACTTTTGCTTGCCAATTCCCAATAAACACAGCAATCTCAGCGATGTTCGGGCATTTTTAGAGCATGGGAAGTCCTAATAGAATTGCGCGCCGGAGACGCTAATATTCCGGTCAGCCTGGTCAAAATGCGGGGTGGCAAACATCGCACCGAGACCATGCCGAGGTATAGGGGACCTTTTCCTTAAAATTTCGAGAACTGCCTGCAAGCGCCCGCAGGGGCAACACAGTAATGCTGCCCGTGTGGATGGTGGGCAGAGAGAAAAGGACCTGAGGCATGGCCGAGACTGGCACTGTAAAGTTTTTCAATACCGATAAGGGCTTCGGTTTTATTAAACCGGACAAAGGTGGCGCAGACATCTTTGTACACATTTCTGCGGTTCAGGCTTCCGGCCTGGCAGGACTGTCGGAAAACCAGAAGGTAAGCTTCGACACGGAACCGGATCGCCGCGGCAAGGGACCGAAGGCCGTCAATCTCCAGATTGCTGGCTAAGACCCCTTACGGTTATCATTCGAGTTGAGGCCCGGCAGAAATGCCGGGTTTTGTCATTCAGTCTGTATTCAGTTTGCCGCGCATAATTTGCTCCCCATGAAAGAGCGGGAACGACATTGATCCCGTTTTCCTGAGAGGACAAACCAATGACCATACTCGGCAAATCGCTCGTCATGTCCGCCATGGCTGCAGCATTGACGCTGACGTCCATAAGCGCCGCTTCGGCGGGTGATTATTGGCGTCATCGGGATGGCTGGGCGCTCGGTGCCGCGGGTCTCGCCACCGGCCTGATCGTCGGTTCGGCCATAGCCAGCCAACCACGCTATGTCGAGCCGGGACCGGTTTACGTCGAACCGGACTACGACGCACCTCCCCCGCCCTACTACTATCGCCCGGCACCGCGCCGCGTCTATGTCGAGCGCGATGTGAGCTACTATGCTCCTCCGCCGGCCTCGGGCTTGCGTCCCTGGTCCTCTGCATGGATGCGCTACTGCTACGATCGCTATAGAAGCTTCGACGGCCGCAGCGGTACTTATGTCGGCTATGACGGCATGCGCCACTTCTGCACGGCCGACTGATTTCCGACCGCGACCGGTTGATGAAGCCAAAAACTCAAGCAACTGCTTTGTTGCCGATGACACCAGATACTATTGAGGGTGGCTGGATCACCCTCAAGCAAGGCGCCTGCTTCCTATAGCCCGCGCAGGAAAGGATTGGTGCGACGCTCGTCACCGATCCGGCTCCCCGGACCATGACCGCAGATGAAGCCAACCTCGTCTCCCAGCGGAAAAACCTTGTCGCGGATCGTATCGAGCAGCTGCTGGTGATTGCCGCCGGGCAAGTCCGTGCGACCAATCGAGCCGTTGAAAAGCACGTCACCGAGATGGGCAAAGCCCTGCTTGCGGTTGAAGAAGATGACGTGGCCGGGCGCGTGACCGGGGCAATGCAGCACTTCAAACTCGTGCTCGCCGAAAGAAAGCCTGTCGCCGTCCTTCAGGAAACGATCGGGCACGACATTGCGCACGCCGTCGATATTGAACATTTTGGCCTTGCCCTCGATATCCTCCAGCAGGAATCGATCGTCCTCATGCGGGCCGATCACGTCGATACCCAGCTTTTCCCTGACCTCGTCGGCACCGCCGGCATGATCGATATGGCCATGGGTCAGCCATACGGCCTTCAGGGTGATGCCGTTTTCGCGCACCGTCTGCAGGATGACGTCAACATCGCCGCCGGGATCGACCACGACGCCTTCTTTCGTCTCCGGATCAAACAGGATGGTGCAGTTTTGTTCGAAAGGGGTCACCGGAATGATGCCGGCCTGGAGCATGCCCATGAATGCCTCGTCTGTTTGAATGCCTGACTGTCGATATAGCGGCAAACTCCACGCAAAACAGCCCCCAACCGCCGGGAACTGACTGCCAGCCAACGGATCCGACGTCGATGCATTCAAAATTACGAAGATGATTCCGATGGTTATCCGATCACCTTGCCAATGGACCGCAGAAGAACCCGCATGGATCGGAACACCGAAGCGCGCCAAGCGTTGAGGAGAGGGCTTTAAAGGCAGAAGGAGAAAACCAATGTCCTTGAAGAGAAATCTATTGCTGGCCGGCCTTGTCCTTGTCAGCACCGCCGGCCTGGCGCGGGCCGAAATGGCCGCGACCACCGCCAGCGACATCGAAGTCCGTTCCGGCCCAGGCGCCGAGTTTCCCAAGGTTGGCGTCGCAACACGCGGCTCCGAGGCAACACTTGACGGCTGTGTCGAAGGCAGCCGCTGGTGTCGCGTCGATGTCAACGGAATGCGGGGCTGGGTTTATGCGCAATATCTCAGCGTCGAACAGAATGGCGCGCCGGTGATGGTTCAGGATCATCGCGACGACCTCGGCATTCCAACCATCACCTACGAGCAGACGGACCCGGTCAAAACCGGTAGCGTTCAAGCTGCCCAACCCGGTCCGGACGACCAATTGTTGGCCCCCGTCGATCAAGCCGGCGGCGAAGTGGTTGCGGTCACGCCCCCTGAAGAGATCCGAAGCTATATCGATGACAATCCGGTCGATACGGTCCAGCTAAGCGGCGATCTGGCCGTAGGTGCCACGGTTCCGCATAGCATCGAAGTGCACCGTATCCCGGACTATCAATACAGCTATGTCGAGGTAAACCATCAGCCGGTACTGGTCGATCCGGGCACACGCCGCATCGTCTACGTCTACCGATGATTCGCAGCCGCGCGTGAGCAAGATGGCGAAATTGGCATGCGGCCGGACAGCCGCGTGCCAAAAACCTGGATTTCCCCTGAAATTATTCGGGTTTTCTCTCGTTTGGGTTGCCCTTCTATTTCCACCGACCGGTGCATGATGTAGTCCTAATACCAGTGAGGATTACCGCCGCTCCCAGGCATCGATCCGGGGCGCGACGATAGGCATCCGGAAGCGTCTCCGGAACACTGGGAGAAGGGCAATCACATGGAAAGTCTAGGGCCTATCATCACACAACTGATAGCCGGCGCCATTGGCGGCAACGCGGCGAGCGGCGTTCTCAAGCAGGACGGCATCAATCTCGTCGCCAGAACGATCGCGGGGGCCATTGGCGGGCTCGGCGGCGGCGTCATTCTCAAGCTTATCGGCAGCGACGCCCTCACCGGCCTTGTAGCTCAAGGCATATCTTCGCTGATCGCGGGCGGCGTGCTTTCGGCGATCGTCGGCGCAGTTCTCGGCCGCAAGTCGTAAGGATCACCTCGTAGGGGCCGGAGGAAACATCCGGCTCCTACAGGTCAGCATACGCGGCTTTTTCGGGATCGCATCTTGCCTGGTTATCGATGCGTTTGCGTATGGCGCACCGAAACGGCTGAGTGCGAAACTCGATCAGTCGGAGCTTGAGCCGTTCCATTTGCAATCCCCGGTCGTTTTTGCTTTGTCGGAGGCGGCATCCCTTCAGGATGCTTCGGCGGAAGCCTTAGTCCGGCCAAGACGATCCCGTCCTTGTCACAGGGAGAACACAGCCCTTCTGACATCCTCTCGCTTTGGCGGCAGAGAAAACTCAAAATAGGTTGGAGTTTTCCCAATCCGCACTTAGATTTCCCGAAAAGGCGCAGTCTTTCAGGCCGCACGGCATTGTGCGGCGGCTAGTGATGGCGTAAAAATACGTCAATAAAGCTGACATATTTTTGCGTAAGTTTCGCAAACGCGCAAAAAATAAAAAGGAAATGCTATAGTGCCACGACAGATGAGCCAGAACGCGGCAAGAGCTGAGCTGCTGGCAACGCCGATGCAGAATGCGGGAAGCATCGACTTCGAGATCATCGAACTGCTTTTCTTCGCCTACCGCGATTTCGTGTCGGACCCGGATCAGATCTTGATCAAGAGCGGTTTCGGACGGGCTCATCACCGCGTCGTTCATTTCGTTAACCGCGAACCCGGCATGACGGTTGCAGACCTCTTGGAAACATTGCAGATCACCAAGCAGAGTTTGGCACGGGTCCTCAAACAATTGATCGATTCGGGTTATATTCATCAGGTTGCGGGTCCAGAGGACCGGCGGCAGCGCAAGCTTTATCCGACGCAGGCCGGCCGCGATCTGGCGCTGGCATTGGCGGAGCCGCAATCGCGCCGTATTGAAAGGGCATTCGAGGGCGCATCGGACGCGACACGCGAAAGCGTAAAACGCTTTCTGAGGGGAATGCAAACGGGCAAGTGACGGCAATACCAGCCGCAAATCCGGTACGGAATGCCTCATATCAATCGTGGGTAGGACAGGATCGAGACGGATCGAATGACGACGAAAACAGTTATTTCGGACGATGCGGCACATCTTCTGGTGGTGGACGACGATACGCGCATTCGAGCCCTTCTCAATCGCTACCTCATGGAAAAAGGCTTTCGGGTGACGGCAGCAGCCGATGGCGCTGAAGCCCGGCGAAAGCTTGAGGGACTCGATTTCGATCTCATCATCATGGACGTGATGATGCCGGGAGAGTCCGGCATTTCGCTGACATCCAGCTTGCGGGCCATCAAGAACATTCCCGTTATTATGCTGACCGCGCTTGCCGAGGCCGATTCCCGCATTGCCGGCCTTGAAGCCGGCGCCGACGACTACCTGCCGAAGCCCTTCGATCCCCGCGAGCTGGTGTTGCGCGTCAACAATATCCTGCGGCGGAATACCCCCGCCGATTCCCCCAAGATCGAGCTTGTCATGTTTGGTCCCTATACGTTTTCCCTGACCCGCAAGGAACTGAAGAAGTCAGCCGAGCTGATCCGGCTCACGGACAGGGAACAGGAAATCATGTTGCTCTTCGCCAAACGCGCCGGCGAGACCATCCCGCGCCATGAACTCATCGGCAATGAGGCCGAAGTCGGCGAGCGCACCATCGACGTCCAGATCAACCGGCTGCGCCGCAAGATTGAAGACGACCCCGCCAACCCTATCTGGCTGCAGACGGTGCGCGGCATCGGCTACCGCCTGAGCATAGACTGAGCTCGGCTTCCAGGATCAACGGCGATGGTGACATTCGATTCGATCAGACGCGAGCAGGATCACACGCCGACCAACGGACTTCGGTGGCTGTCGCGCTGGATGCGCCGATATGTGCTACCGACCGGCCTTTACGCCCGCTCCCTGCTCATATTCATTCTGCCGATGATCATTCTGCAGGCGGTCGTCACGATCGTCTTCATGGAACGTCACTGGCAGATGGTGACGCAGCGACTATCCATGGCGACAACGCGCGACATCGCCGCCATCATCACCATTATCCAGACCTATCCGCAGGACGCCGATTATGCCGCCGTGACCCAGATGGCACGGCAGAAGCTGGACCTCGTCATTTCGATCGAACCGGGCGGCGAGCTGCCGCAGCCGCGCGACAAGCCCTTTTTCTCGATCCTCGACGGCATCCTGAGTGACGAGATAAAGGATCAGATCAACCTGCCCTTCTGGATCGACACGGTCGGTAACTCCAGTCTCGTCGAAATCCGCGTCAAGTTGCCCGACAAGGTGCTGCGCGTCTTCGCCAAGCGTAGCCAGACCTATGCCTCCAACACTCACATCTTCATCCTCTGGATGGTCGGCACCTCGCTGGTGCTCATCGGCATCGCCGTGCTGTTCCTGCGCGGCCAGATCCGGCCGATCCTGGCGCTGGCCCAGGCCGCTGAGAGTTTCGGCAAGGGACAGAGGCTCGAAAACTACTCCCCTCGGGGCGCAGACGAGATCCGTCGCGCCGGCCTCGCCTTCATCCTGATGCGCGAGCGCATCGAGCGGCAGCTGGAACAACGCACGGCCATGCTGTCCGGCGTCAGCCACGATCTGCGCACGGTGCTTACGCGTTTCAAGCTCCAGCTCGCGCTGGTCGGCGATAATCCCGATCTTCTCGGCCTCAACGAAGACGTCGAGGATATGCAGAGCATGCTCGAGGGTTATATGGCATTCGCACGCGGCGAAGCGGAGGAGGATGTCGGCCAGTTCAAGCTCAGCGATATCCTCGAAAAGATCCGCCAGGACTTCACCTTGCACGGCAAGTCCATGGACTTTTCCATCGAAGGCGATGACGAAATCTCCGTTCGCCCGAATGCCTTTACCCGTCTTGTCACCAATCTCGCCACCAATAGCCGCCGCTACGCCACAAACCTTCGCATAGAAGCCAAGCACAGTGCAAAATGGCTGACGATCGTCTTCGACGACGATGGCCCGGGTATTCCAGTCGAAGCGCGCGAGGATGTCTTCAAGCCATTTTTCCGGCTGGACTCCGCTCGCAATCTCGACAAATCCGGCACCGGGCTTGGCCTTGCCATCGCGCGCGATATTGCCCGCAGCCACGGCGGCAATGTCACCCTTGGAGACAGCCCGCTCGGCGGTCTGCGCGCCACCATCCGCATCCCCGCCTGAGGAGACATACGATGCCGATCGATATCGATGGCATGCACTGGCTGAATGCACCGCAGGCGTGGGAAATGAACCAGGGTCGGCTGTTCGTGCGCTCGGACAACAAGACCGATTTCTGGCAGGAAACCTATTACGGCTTCCATCGCGACAACGGTCATTTTCTTGGCAAGCCCCGCCGCGGTGATTTTACCGCGGAGGTGACCTTCACTGGACACTACCACGACCTCTATGATCAGGCCGGCCTGATGATCCGCCATGACGCCAGACACTGGATGAAGTGCGGGATCGAATACACCGACGGCGCCAAGCATTTCAGCGTCGTCGTCACCAACGGCAATTCCGATTGGTCTGCCTTCCGGCTCGACCATGACTTCGACGCCATGTCCGTGCGGGTGACGCGCAACGGCGACGCTCTTTTCATCCAGTATAGCACCGACCGGATGCAGGAATGGCGGATGGCAAGGCTTGCCTGGTTCGATCCGACGCTGGAGGAACTAGCAGTCGGGCCGGCCTTCTGCTCGCCCCAACGTGAAGGCTTCGAAGCGGAATTTCTCCACTTCAGCATGACGGATCCCGTGTCGAGAGATATTCACTGAACCTGCCCTTTCGGCTGAGAAAGGGCAGCCGCTTACATCAACTTCTTGCCGTTCGGCACCGGTTGCGTCACCGCGGCGAGAACGATCGCTCCCGCCTCATCCTCGAAGCCCAAAGTCAGCACCTCGGAGCGAACCGGCCCGATCTGGCGCGGTGGGAAATTGACGACGGCGAGCACCTGCCGTCCGATCAGCGTCTCCGGCGTATAGTGAACGGTAATCTGCGCCGACGACCGCTTGACGCCGATTTCCGGTCCGAAATCGACCCGCAGCTTGTATGCCGGCTTGCGCGCTTCCGGAAAGATCTCAGCCTCGATGATTGTCCCGACGCGAATGTCTACGCGCTCGAAATCGCCAAAGGTGATTTCTTCCGTCATGCCTCTGCCTTTCCTATAGAAAACCAAAGCGGTGTAGTGCTTCCATTCAGCACCCACCGCTCCAGCTCATTGTCTTCGTGCTATTTCGGAGGGAAAGCCGCTGTGCAGTTTTCCCGTACCTGCCTTAACCGGCCAACTCCTCTGCCCGCCTGCGCGCCGCTTCCAGCGCTGCATCGAACAAGGGCTGCATACCGTCTTCAGCCATCAGCACGCCCAAAGCCGCAGCAGTGGTGCCGCCGGGCGAAGTCACGTTCTGGCGCAAGCGCGATGCGTCGTCGGGGGACTGATGGAGCAACTCACCAGCCCCCGCGACAGTCTCCCGTGCAAGCCGCATAGCGAGGTCCGCCTGCAGGCCGAGCTTGCGCCCCGCCTCCGCCATGCATTCGACGAGATAGAAAACATAGGCAGGCCCACTGCCTGAAACCGCTGTCACCGAATCAATATCGGCCTCTTCCGGGACCCATTCGACTGGCCCGGAGACCTTCAGGAGATCCTGAACGAGCTGCCGCTGCCGCTCGCTGACCCTGGCGTTCGCAAAGGCGCCGGTGACACCGCGTCCGACCATGGCAGGCGTGTTCGGCATGGCACGCACCGTCGCGGCCGGTCCCAGATTTTTCTCAAGCGAGGCAATCGTCTTGCCGGCGGCGATGGAGACGACAACCGTCTCCGCGCCTAAAATCGCTTTAAATGGCGGCAAGACCGCATCCATCACCTGAGGCTTGACGGCGACGAACAGAACGCCGGCGGTGATACCCGCGGGAACGCCGGTCAAATGGCTTGCGCCAGCATCGGCAATCGTCTGGCGCATCGCTTCGGATGGATTGGGATCGACGACAATCACAGAAGATCCGGACACGCCGTTCTTCAGCCATCCCGTCAGCAACGCGCCTCCCATGTTGCCCGCACCGATCAGGATGATGGGTCCGGAGGATGCCAGGGTGCTGGCGGAATGTTCGCTCGTCATATCACGCTTCGCCTACGGTTTCGAAAAGCACGGCTTCCATCGCCCGGTTGGCATCGAGGCCCGACCACACAACGAACTGGAAGGCCTGATAATACGCCTCGCAAGTGTCGAGCGCATTGGAAAGCAGCACTTCCACCTGTCGGTTGGTGGGCTCAGCGCCGCCCGAGAGCAGCAGCGATTGACGGAAGATTACGATATCTTCCTGGCGCCACAGATCGAAATGGCCCATCAGCACCTGTCCGTTGATGCAGGATAGCAGCTTGATCACCTCGTTGACGCGCGGTTCGGGAACCTTCACGTCGAAGGCGCAGGCGATATGCAGCGCCTCGAATTCTTCCATCCACGAGAAAGAAACATGATAATCGGTCCATTTCCCTTCGACGGTCATGGCGATTTCGTCCTCGCCGGACCGCTCGAACGACCAGTCGTTGTTCGCGGCCACGAACTCGATCATGTCAACCGGATTCGATTGTCGTTCGACTTCCACTTCCATCAGGCTCATGCAGCACCTTCTTGACCGGAACGAATGCAGTTTTCACGTGGTTCAACACTGAGAGAACGCAAACAGTTTTACTCCGGAAACATCCTCGGGATGATGTTGAACGGCTGCCAGACTAACGCGTCCACCCTGCCCGGAGCTTACCAAGTCCGTTTCGAATCATCATTTAAAATCAGTGTATAGCGGCATGCCCGGCCTGCCAGCCCCTGAGCTTCGTTTTTGGAAAAGGCGCTGTGGACAGCTCTTCGGACACCTATTCAGAAGGGAGTCATAACCGACTCTGACGATTGGCTTTTTTGCCGATGTCCACAGGTGGAAAAACAGATAAAATTTTCATAAAAAATGCGCGGCATACGTGTGCCGCGCAGATCTTTAGTAGCGAAATGCGTGTTACTTGCCTTCGGACGCCAGCTTTGCTTCCAGTGCTTCGATTCTCGCAAGCAGCGCGTCGTTTTCGTCGCGCGCCTTGATGGCCATCTCGCGAACGACCTCGAACTCCTCACGCTTTACGATATCCATGCTGTTCAGCCAACGCTCGGCATGTGCATTGAAAGCCGTCTCGATTTCGCGGCGCACGCCCTGGGCAGCACCGGCGGCATCGGTCATCAGCTTGGCGAATTCATCCATGATACGGTTCGGTCCAGTGCTCATAGCAATCTCCTTGCGGCCGTCGGCCCTCAACGGTCAGGCATCTATCTGGGCCAGATAGAGTGGAGGTAGGATTTCCAAGGAGCCGATGCAAGCAAATTGAGATAGGACGGGACAACAGGTCTGGCCCGGACGGCCTCAATAACAATCGACTTGACCGTTTCGATAGCGAACGCCATGTTCCGCGCACATTTGGATATAGCATGCTCTCACACCGAAAAGGCAGGGTGCCTTCGGGAAACATGCGACAACGGGCCTGACGATCTTGCTGACATCTGCCAATCTCGCCGCCATTCTCCCATTTCCGGATCTCGATCCGGTTGCCATTTGGCTCGGGCCGGTCCCTGTTCATTGGTACGGGCTTGCTTATGTGGCGGGTATTCTGCTCGGCTGGCTCTATGCAAGGCAGCTGATCGACAACAGCAAGCTGTGGCTGAACGATACCGCGCCGATGACGCGCCAGCATCTGGATGACTTCATCCTGTGGGCCGCGGTCGGTATCGTTCTGGGTGGCCGTATCGGCTACATCCTGTTCTACGATCTGGGGCCGGTTTTGAACGATCCGATACGGGCCATACAGATCAACAAGGGCGGCATGTCTTTCCATGGCGGATTAACCGGCACGACCATCGCCATGTTTTTGTTTGCCAGACGCAATAAGATTCCGGTCTGGAGCATGTTCGACATCGTCGCAGCCGTTGCACCGATCGGGCTCTTCTTTGGCCGCATCGCCAATTTCGTCAATGGCGAGCTTTGGGGCCGGGTCACCGACGTTCCTTGGGCGATGGTGTTCTGCAGCCAGCATCTGATCGATGCCAACAACGGAATCTGCGCTGCCGGTCCCGATCCGCGCCACCCAAGCCAGCTTTACGAAGCCGGCGTCGAAGGCATCGTACTGTTTTTAGTCCTGTTCGCGCTCACTCGATGGACACTCGCGCTGAAGAAACCGGGGACAGTCAGTGGTATTTTCATTATCGGCTACGCACTCTCGCGTATTTTTGTCGAATTCTTCCGTCAACCTGACAGGCAGCTCGGCTATCTGCTCGGGACGAACTGGCTGACGATGGGCATGGTGCTGTCGCTTCCGATGATTGCCATCGGCCTGTGGGCGGTCGTTCGTGCCGGCCGGGCAGCGGCCAGGCAGCCGGCTTGAGTTGAGGTTTAATATCGCGTGGCTTCTGTCGAAAGGCACTCCCAGCTTGTCGGGGTCACGCATTAGCGAAAGCAACGAATGACGACGGCGCTCGGGGAAAAGATAAAAGCCATCATCCGCACCAATGGGCCATTGAGCATCACCGATTATTTTTCGCTGTGTCTCGCCGATCCGGTGCATGGCTACTACAAGACGCGTGAACCTTTCGGCCAATCCGGTGACTTTGTCACCGCACCTGAGGTCAGCCAGCTCTTCGGCGAGATGATCGGCGTCTTCATGGTGCATGCATGGCAACGCCACGGCACGCCGATTGACGTGCGGCTCGTCGAGATCGGCCCCGGCCGTGGCACCATGATGGCCGACATGCTGCGCGTCATCGGTAAGCTCGCGCCGCAGCTCTATGACGCCATGACGGTGCATCTGGTCGAAACCAGCGAAAGGCTGCAGGGCTTTCAGAAGCAGACGCTGGAGGCGCATGGCACGAAGATCATGTGGCATACGGACTTCGGTGAAGTACCTGCCGGCTTCACCCTGCTTGCCGCCAACGAGCTCTTCGACGCCATACCTATCCGCCAGTTCGTGCGCACACAGAGCGGTTTTCGCGAGCGCGCGGTTGGGCTCGATATCAATGACGAGCTGACATTCACAACCGGCGTCGCAACGCTCGATCCCGCTCTTCTGCCGGATGGCGGCTTGCCGCCGATCGGCGCCATCTTTGAAATCGCCCCCGCCCGTCAGGCCGTGATGACAACGATCTGTGACAGGCTGGCAGCCCATGGCGGCACAGCGCTTGCCATCGATTACGGGCACATGGCCACCGGCTTTGGCGACACGCTGCAGGCGGTGCGCATGCACGAATACGACCCGCCGCTGGAACATCCCGGCGAAGCGGACCTGACCAGCCACGTCGACTTTCAAGACCTGGCCCAAACCGCACTCGCCTCCGGCATGCACATTAACGGATGCTGCCATCAGGGCGATTTTCTTGTCGGGCTCGGCCTGCTGGAACGGGCGGCAGCGCTCGGTCGCGACCAGGATGCGACGACGCAGGAGAATATCCAGATCGCCGTGGAAAGGCTGGCTGCGGCCGGCGAAGGCAAGATGGGCGAGCTCTTCAAGGCTCTCGCAGTTTCGAGCCCGGCGATCGATCTCCTGCCCTTTCGTCCCGTCAGCTGAACAATGACTGTCGATCCTGCGGATTGACAGTCAGCGCCGCGCCGGGTCAACATCCCGGTTAAATCGAACTGCTTCGCCGTGGCTGCGTTATTCATCGCACGACAGGCAAAACCAGAACTCAAGGAACGCTCCAGTTGCCGACACCAATTGCAAGCACGCTGCTGAGCGCCGCCGAGGCTGCCGGCATTCGTCATGGCTATTTCACCCGTGCCGGCGGCGTCTCCGAGGGTATTTATCGCGGATTGAACGTCGGGCTCGGCTCCAAGGACGATCGCGAGCACGTACAGGAGAACCGCCGTCGCGTTGCCGATTGGTTCGGCCTCCCGGCGCAGAAGCTGGTCACTGTCCATCAGGTTCATTCGCCTGATGTCATGATGGTTGACGTCAATTACGATGGAAACCGTCCGGAAGCCGATGCCATGGTCACGGCCACGCCCGGTATCGCGCTTGGCGTATTGGCCGCCGATTGCGGCCCCATCCTTTTCGCCGATCCGGAAAATCGCGTCATCGGCGCGGCCCATGCCGGCTGGAAAGGCGCGCTGACCGGCGTACTCGAAAACACCATTGATGCAATGGTGACGCTCGGCGCCCGCCGCGAGGCTATCGTCGCCTGTCTCGGTCCCTCCATAAGCCAGGCAAGCTACGAGGTAGGCCCGGAATTCGTGGACCGCTTCCTGGCCTACGACGCCGGCTACAGCAAATATTTCGTACCGTCCGAACGAACCGGTCATGCGATGTTCAATCTGCCGGCTTTGACTGTCGATCGCTTGCGCAAAGCGGGCGTGACGGCCGAAAGCCTGAACCTTTGCACCTATCCGGACGCCGACCGCTTCTTCTCCTATCGCCGCACGACGCATGCGAAGGAGCCGGATTACGGCCGGCAGATTTCAGCAATCGCCATCGCGGAGACGAGTTGATATGGCCCTGCAGTTCGAACGCAGCGAATTCGATGCCCGTCTCGCCCGGCTACTTGCCAGAATGCAGGAAGAAAAGCTCGATGCCATGCTGCTGTTCGCGCAGGAGAGCATGTATTGGCTGACGGGCTACGACACGTTCGGCTATTGCTTCTTCCAGTCGCTCGTCGTCAAGGCGGACGGATCGATGGCGCTTCTGACGCGCTCTGCGGATCTTCGCCAGGCGCAGCTGACATCAACCATCACAGATATCCGCATCTGGGTTGATCGCCCCAATGCCGATCCGGCGGCGGATCTCAAGGAACTGCTCGTCGAGCTTGATCTTCTCGGTGCGCGCATCGGCGTCGAATACGACACGCATGGCATGACTGGCCGCATTGCCCACCTGCTTGACCATCAGCTTTCCAGCTTCGGCCAGATTGTCGATGCCTCCTATATTATCAGCCGCCTGCGTCTGACGAAGAGCCCCGCGGAGATCGCCCGCGTCGAACGCGCCGCGGCACTGGCAGACGACGCGCTCGATGCCGCCTTGTCCTTGATCAAGCCAGGCGCTGACGAAGCCGATATTCTGGCTGCAATGCAAGGAGCGGTTTTCAGGGGCGGCGGCGACTATCCCGCCAACGAATTCATCATCGGCTCTGGCCGAGAGGCTCTGCTCTGCCGCTACAAGGCCGGCCGCCGCAAGCTCGATGCCGACGACCAGCTCACGCTCGAATGGGCCGGTGTCGACGCCCACTATCATGCGGCGATGATGCGCACTGTCGTCATCGGCAACCCCAGCCATCGCCATCGCGAATTCTACAGCGCCTGCCTGGAAACCCTGCAGGCTATCGAGACGGTCCTGACGCCGGGCCATACGTTCGGCGATGTTTTCGATGTGCATGCCAAGATCATGGATGAGCGTGGTCTCGCGCGCCACCGGCTGAACGCCTGCGGCTATTCGCTTGGCGCTCGCTTCTCGCCTTCGTGGATGGAGCATGAGATGTTCCACATGGGCAATCCGCAGGAAATCGCGGAGAATATGTCTCTTTTCGTCCACATGATCATCATGGACTCCGACAGCGGCACCGCCATGACGCTCGGACAGACCTATCTGACCACGTCCCAGGCTCCGAAAGCCCTCTCCCGGCACCCACTCGAATTTCTTAACCGTTAGCGGCGTAAAGTAGCGATCCTGAACGGGAGGACCGGAAAGAGGAAGGATCGCGCCAATGGGACTGGTCAGGTTAACATTGACTGTCGCCGGCTTTTGCATCGCGCTCTCTGCCTGCAACACCACGGACGCCTTGACGCCGCCCGAGGCGATCGGCGACGCCGGCTCCAGCCCCGTTACGCAGCGCGAGGTCGAGCGCATGGCCGCCGCGCCGCAGCCCCGCCGAAGCTATCAGGCTTCGCAGGATAGTTATGGCTATCAGCAGCAAACCTCCCAGCAAGCCTATCAGCCACAAAGCTACGGCGGCAGCGGCTCGCTCGACGAACAGGCCTCAGCGCTCCAGTCGAGCGGCACCAATCCCTACGCCTCCCGCCCCCTCGACGGCGCCCGAACCGCATCGATCCCTCCGGCCAGCGGCAATCAATTTTCTGAGAGCGACGAACAGCGCGAGGCGGATCGCCGCCTCTCGGAAGACCCGCAGCCCCAGCAGCAACAACAGCAGCAAGCCGCCGATGATCAGCAACCGGACCAGCAACAGGCATCGCTGCCGCCAACCGCTGCGCCCGGCGGCAACAGCATTCGCTTCTTGCCGATCATTGGCGCACCCGTTCAAGCCGTCACGCCGCTATCGCGCCAGCTCGGCGCCGATGCCCGCTCGCTTGGCTTGACGATCAAGAGTTCCAGCGACGCAAGTGCAAGCTATATCCTGAAGGGCTACCTCTCCGCTTTCGAGGACGGCCCGCAAATCTCCGTGACCTATGTGTGGGACGTACTGGATGGTGCCGGCAACCGCGTCCACCGAATCCAGGGCGCCGAAAGCGCTCCGTTGAAGCGCGGCGATCCGTGGACGGCGGTCCCTCCAGCTGTCATGCAGAAAATTGCCACCAAAACCATGTCGGACTTCAACTCCTGGCGCAATTCCAACGGTGGATAGTCACAAGCTTTTCAGAAATATGAAAGGTAACGCGCCTCTACCCCTTGCATTCGAGAGCGAGGTGAGTAAAAGCGCGGCTATCAGGTTGGTAACAGGCGGACCACAATGAAGGTTTTCGCAGGCAATTCGAACCGGCACCTTGCCGAAGCGATCTGCAATTATCTCAACGTTCCCTTAGGCAAGGCTAGTGTCAGGCGTTTTGCTGACCAGGAGATTTTCGTAGAGATTCAGGAAAATGTGCGCGGCGAGGATGTCTTCCTCGTACAGTCGACATCGTTTCCGACCAACGATCATCTGATGGAATTGCTTATCATGATCGACGCGATGCGCCGTTCGTCGGCGCGACGCATAACCGCGGTTATCCCGTATTTCGGCTATGCCCGCCAGGACCGTCGCGCCTCGGGGCGCACGCCAATTTCAGCCAAGCTGGTCGCCAATCTGATTACCGAGGCCGGCGCAGACCGCGTTCTGACGCTTGATCTGCATGCGGGCCAGATCCAGGGCTTTTTCGATATACCCACGGATAACCTCTATGCGGTTCCCGTCCTGACCCGTGACATCAAGGCCAACTACGACATCAGCAATGTCATGGTCGTGTCGCCTGACGTGGGTGGCGTGGTGCGCGCCCGCGCCCTTGCCAAGCGTCTCGACTGTCTGTTGGCGATCGTGGACAAGCGCCGTGATCGCCCGGGCGAGTCCGAAGTGATGAACATTATCGGCGACGTTGAAGGTAAAGACTGCCTGCTGATCGATGACATCGTCGATTCCGGCGGCACGCTCTGCAACGCGGCCGATGCGCTGCTCGCGCAAGGCGCGGCAAGCGTTACAGCCTATATCACCCACGGCGTTCTCTCCGGCGGTGCCGTAACCCGTGTGACGAATTCGAAGCTGAAGGAACTGGTCATCACCGATTCCATTCAGCCGACGACTGCGGTGCAGTCGGCGCCGAATATCCGCGTCATCACGACGGCAACCCTCATCGGCGAAGCCATCAATCGTACCAGCCAGGAAGAATCGGTCTCCAGCCTGTTCGACTGAATCACGTCGCGCAAACATGCTGAAGCGCCGGAAGCTAATCTGAAAGATCGCAACGCGTCTTAAGATGGGATGGCGTTTCAGAACGTCTTGGCGACGGCTGGATGGGTTTGTCTCCATGCCAGCAGACCGATCCCGATCAGGCCTGAAACGAAGACGGCTGCCCCTGCGCCCATGATCGACGGCCCGATGCCGAACCATGCAAACAGACTCGGCGACATGAGATAGGCCAGAAACAGGCCTGAGAAGATCGCGCACATCATCAAACGATAGACCTGCCCGAGGCGATGCGGCTCACTGCGCGTCTGCATCAGATGCAGCATTGCGAGATTTTCGAAGGGGCCGTTGATAGCCGCGAAACAAGCGACGATCATCAGCCACATCCGATCATGCATCAACGGCAACAGGAACACGCCCGTCCCGAAAATCAGCTTTGCCGCGATGATCCAGACGACCGGTCGACGCGGCTTGAAGCTGCTGAGAATGAGATTGGTCGTCAGATTGCCGACGCCGTAAGCGGTCATCATCAGGCTGTAATCCGTCAAGGGATCGGCGCTGGTCTCGCGCAGATGCAGGATCATGCCGAGCAAGATACCCATCGCCCAGGCAACATTTCCCATCAGGTTGGTGAACAGCCCGTAGAGAATGGCTGCGTGGCCACGAGCCATGCGCCAGCCGCCGAGCACACCGTCGACAACGGCGGCCATTCCGGAAAATTCGCGCCTTCGCGGCGCTACCGGCAGCTTTGCCACCGCCAACCAGACCGCAAGCGCCGAGAGCAAAAAGGTCGTGGCCGTGACCAGGAAGAACTGTGATTTCGGCAGGAAACCATTGACGAGCGCGATAAGGCTCGGCCCGAGAATGCGCGCCATGCGTCGCGTCGCGTCGAACAGGCCGTTGGTAGCGTGTCTGACATCGGGATCGACGGCAATGGTCGGCAAAGTGGCCTGCAACGATGGGTCAAATGTGGAGGTGAGCAAGGCAATGCACCCGGCAAGCACGACCAGCAAGGGCAGGCTCATCAAATGCAGCAGACCGGCAAGCGACAGCACCAGAAGCAGCGCAGCACGAACCAGATCCGCAGCGATCATAGTCGTGCTATGGCGCCAGCGATCGGTGACGATG
Organism: Rhizobium sp. ASV20; assembly: GCF_016429015.1. Taxonomy (GTDB): domain Bacteria; phylum Pseudomonadota; class Alphaproteobacteria; order Rhizobiales; family Rhizobiaceae; genus Rhizobium. The sequence goes on along the minus strand of NZ_JAELTU010000055.1, from coordinate 14,529 downwards.
CCTCCGAAAAGGCTGCCGAGCAAGAGTGCACCCGACTGCAGCGCGGAGACATACCCGGCATCGCTGCCGATGAAATCGGCAGCGATCCAGACGACTGCGACCATATAGAATTCCGAGCCGGTGGCCGCCAGCACCTGACCGGCCCATAGAAGAGAGATCGAGCGCTGGCTGAGCGGTTTCAGGACAAACATGGTCGCAGTCAGATCCGGGGTTGGGTTACTTCATGACCTGGCCGTTGACCGTCACGCCGCCGGTGTCGGAAAGATCGATATCCCAGCGTGAACGCCCATCTGTATCGGTCTTGGCAAAGCCCTTGGCCATCATCAGACCGAACGAGAGCTGTGAAAGATCGGCCTTTGTCTTGGCAGCTTCCTGAACAGCAGCAATCGTCTTGTCGAGATCACGGGCGAACACGGTCATCTTCATCGACACGCGGTCCTTTTCGTTCAACCAACCGCGCAAGCTGCCGATCGCCTCAACATCGTAAAGACCGGAGACGGCGCTGATCTTCGGGAAGTTGATCGTCATCGTGCCATCCGGGAACATCGCCTCCTGCAACTTGGTGTCGAGGGCCGCCTTGCTTTCGGGATCATTGAAGTCGGCCTGCTGGAAGACGTCCATCAGGGCCGAGAAATTCAGATTGGGCATCTGAACCTGGAAATCGGTCACATCGGGAATGAACGCGATGTAATCTTCCGGCACCAGACCGGTCGCCAAGGTAAGCTTCTCGGCATTCAATCCGAAATCTGCATTCATCGCATTGGTTGGACCAGCCAACTTGACGAAGTAACCGAGTTTCTGCAGGCCGCCCTCACCGAAGGGTGTCGTGACGGAAATATCCTTGGCGGTGATGGCCTCCTCAAAGGAACCGACGATCGGCATGGCATCCATGAACAGCGCCTTCAGCGCCTTGCTGTCCGCGTCGGAAAGCGTCTTCTGGTCCTTGTGCTCGGAGACGAAATGCAGAATGGAGTTGACGGACTTCAGCGGCAGCTTGGTCACGCCGGCGTTGAAGTCGATTGCCGCCACCTTGATTTCGGCAAGCGTCGCATCCCCAGACGAAACCTTGTCGTAGAACGACTGCATGCTTCCGTTCATCTTGACGTCGAGCCTGCCGGCCTCACCACTATCGGCGGAAGAAAGCGTGTAGCCTATGCTGTCGACGGTTCCTTCGGTCCTCTGGGCACTGGCGTCGTTGGTCTTCGTGGCAAAGGTGATGCCTTTGCCCTGCAGATCGGCCGATCGCAGATAGTGGAGTGCCGGATCGAAGACACCCTTGAAAACGGAGGAGGCCAGTGCGTAGCGGAACTCGACGTCTGGATCGGTACCGGGCCTGGACTTCGCGGTAATGTCGAAGCCATTATTGCCCTCGACGTTCCAGAGGCCGCTGTCCAGCGGCGTCGCCAACATCGTCAATGGCTTCAAGCCACTGATTTCGAAACCAGTGATACCAAGCTTGTCGAACAAAGCCTTCAGGTCGTAAGTGACCTGATATTGAGAACCAACCGGCTTTACCGAGATGCCTCCGCTCTTGGCAATGTCGTCGGGCAGGAAATAGGTCAGGTTGTTGAAAAGATCCTTCGCACCCTGTTCGCTGACATCAGCCGCCTGCGTGGCACCGGCCACACCTGCAGCAAGAACAGCCGCCGCGGCAACCGCTTTGAAACGCATAATTTACCCCCAAATATGATGGAAAAGTTTGTGGAAGCTCGAAATTGGCCGATTGGCGCTTCGAGCGGAGCTTGTGTTTTTGCCCTGTGGCATGGCGCGCATCTGCGCCGCTTTAGGGCTTCTTCATCACCTGTCCGTTGACCGTTACCGTTCGATCTTCGTCCATCGTGACATCCCAGCGCAGCCTGCCATCGGGATCGGTTTTCGCAAAACCCTTGGCGGCCAGCAGACCGAAAGAAACCTTGTTGAGACGATTGTCCGCTTTCGCAGCTTCTTGAATGGCGGCGACGGTCTTGTCGAAATCGCGCGCCAGGATCGTCGCCTGCAGCGAATAATCGGAATGAGCCTTGGTCGAACCCTTCAATGCGCCGGAAACCTCTAGATCGTAGACGCCCGAACTAGCGCTGATCTTTGGAAATTCAAGCGTGCCGTATCCATTCGGGAACATCGTGCGCTTGACGACCTCGGCCGAGATCGGCGCCGCATGCGTGGTGATCGCATCGAGAGCCGTGTCGATGAGACCGGAAAAATTGATATTGGGCACGCCAAGCTGCACGTCCAGCGTCTCGGGCAGGAAAGAAACATAAGCAGCAGGAACAAGATCCGCATCCGGCGTCAAATGCTCGGCCCGAAGCTCCAGGTTGACATTGGAGGCCTTGGTCAGGCCATCCATCTTGAAGCTGTAATCGATCCGCTTGATACCAACCTTGCCCTTCTGCGTTGCGATCACCGCGTTGCTCAGAGTCACCGTTTTGCCGAGCGAGCCGAACATGGGCAGGGCCTTGTGGACCAGCTGCTCGAATTTCTCGCCGCCGCTTTCCGAAAGCTGCTTTGTCTTGACGTGCTGCACGAAGAAACGGATGAGCGCACGCAGCTCCTGCACCGGCAGGCTAGTCGCAGTGACGCTGGTGTTGACGCTATCAGCGCTGAAGCTCAGAGCCCTGCCCTGCGGCAAGATGAATTGCTCGTTCAGGCGCTGCAGCGAACCTTGCATTTGCAGATCGACCTTGCCCGCCTCGCTACTGTCGGTCACCGTATGGGCAAACGAGACGCTATCGATGGTCGCATCGACCTTGCGGTCGCTCTTGGCTCCGCTGCCGACGCTCGAAAACTTCACGCCGCTGCTCTTGATACCCATGGAGCGCATCATTTCGATCGAGGGATCGAATATGCCGTCAAAGGAGCTTGATGCTATCGAATAAGCGATATCAGAGGTTGGCGAATGCACGTTGACATCGAGGCTGTTGTCGCCGTTCAGATGCCACCGGCCTTGTTCGACGGGCTTTGCAAACAGAGATAGCGGTTTGAAGCCCGTAACGGACAGCACGCTGGAATTGATTTTGTCGAAGAATTTCGCCAGATCATAAGTAATCTCGTACTGGTCGCCAGCGGGCTTCACAGTCACGAAATCGCTTCGGGCGAGATCGCGTGAAAGCGGAGAGATCAGGATGTTGCGCAGATCGTCCGCACCCTGTTGATTGATGTCGGCAGCATACGATGCGCCAGCAAAGCCCATGGAGAAAATCGCGGCGACGATAACCTTGGAGCGCATGCTCGACCTCACCTTCTGACCCTGATCGATTGAGTTCGACTGTTGAAGAGGCCGAGGGTATATGTCAAGCCGTTGATAGAAATGACACCTGCGGCTCGTTCGCCTCAGTTGCAATGTCGTCACAGACCCTCCCATTCCAGGGGTGCTTGCACCTTCGGCCACTTTGTATTATACGCCACGCGTCCGCGTAGACACCCTTGGAGGCAACGCGGATGAGGCAGGGCACGCCCTCCTCCAGTTCACTCGATACGGCGTAGACCGACCGGATGAACTCTCCAAATAACCTCGAAAGGAATAGCTATGAGCCACGAAAGCTACGAGCTCAAGGCCGAGGCGCGCGAACGGGTTGGTAAGGGGTCCGCCCGTGAACTTCGCCGCAATGGTCTGATCCCCGCTGTCATCTATGGTGACAAGCAGGCCCCCATTTCTATCGCTCTCAACACCAATGAGGTGACGAAGCGCATTCACGCTGGCGGCTTCCTGACGACGATCGCAACGATCGACGTCGACGGCAAGAAGATCAAGGTTCTGCCGAAGGACTACCAGCTCGATCCGGTCCGTGACTTTACGGTTCACGTCGACTTCCTGCGCGTTTCCGGCAACACCGCCGTTACCGTGGAAATTCCGGTTCACTTCGAAAACCACGAGAAGTCCCCGGGCCTCAAGGCTGGCGGCGTGCTGAACATCGTTCGCCACGAAGTCGAAGTCCATTGCCCGGCCGATGCCATCCCGGAATTCTTCACCGTTGACCTCAGCGGCCTGAAGAGCGGCGACAGCATCCACATCTCGGCCATCAAGCTGCCGAAGAACGTCACGCCGGTTATCGCCGACCGCGACTTCACGATCGCAACGATCGTTGCTCCGGCTGCCGGCCTTGCCGAAGAAGAAGGCAGCGAAGAAGCCAGCGCCTAATCGGCCTCTTCATCACTGGCATTCGAACCCGCCTCCCCCTGGGGACGGCGGGTTTTTCGCGTTTGGCGCGCAATATTAGAGAAAGTAAAAATAGCGATTTCTTGAATCTATACTTTAATTGAATTCCATTAACCCCAGAGTTTCAGCAACATTTAACGGATTCATGAAAATCTACGCGAAAGAGTTGTAGGGGGTGGCGTGCCCAGGATGCGGCTGGCCTGCGACTGGGGAGCTAACGGAATAATGAGCCATTCGGTCGAAAACAGGTTTTTCGCGATCGTCTGCGGTGCGCTACTGGTTTTCGTAGCGCCGCTCTTCGTTCTATTCCTTTTCCTCTCATCCGAGCGCGCTGAAAAAGAAATCAAGGATCATATTACCGTTCTGCTCGTCGCCAATGCGCAGGCACTGGCAAAGCCCTTATGGGATCTGGACGAAGACAGCGTCACCCAGATCAGCGCCACGACGGTTGCCGAAGGTGCGATCGTCAGGGTGAATGTTCGTGATCTCTCCGGCCAGCTCGACGTAACGCAGTCGACCATCCCGAAATCCTACAAGGGCAATCTGGAATCCGTCTCCCGCCCGATCATCTACAATGGCGTCGACGGCGCCAAGAAGCTCGGCACCATCACCGTCTTCTATCCCGAGCTCGGGCTTTTCGACGGCCTCAAGAACGAAGAAATCGTCTTCATTTCGATCTTCATCTTCGCCGTGTTGACCGTTTTCGGCGCGGCGCTGATAGGCAACCGCATTTTCGTCATCCAGCCGCTGATGCGGTTGACGCACGCCGTCGAAGCTACCCGCCGGCTGGGCTCGCGTCATCACGTCGATTGGCAGTCGAATGACGAAATGGGCCGGCTTGCCAGCAGCTTCAACGACATGCAGAGCAAGTTGCAGCGTGAGGAAACAGAGCTGAAGTTCGCCCATCGCCGGGCGACCGACACCTATAATCTGACGCCCGCCATGCTGTTCTCTCTCGATAAGGACGATTGCATCGCCGCCGTCAGCGACTATTGGCTGGCCGCCACCGGCTACGACCGAACCGAAGTGCTGGGTCGCCGGTTCGCAAGCCTGGTACTTCCGGATTCACGCTCGGAATATACCGAACGCAAGCACGGCAACCCGGACAGCGCCGCTCGCCTCGCCGTGACGGTGAAATTCGTCTGCCGCGACGAGCGGGTCATGGACGTCCTGATCCTCGAAACCACCGCGATCCAGGACGGCCTCTCGCTGTCGGTCATGACCGACGTCACCGAACTCAAGCAGTCCGAAGACCGCAATCTGCGGCAGGCGATCACCGATCACCTGACTGGTCTTCTCAATCGCCAGGGCTTTGAAACGGCACTCGACGCCAAGATCAATGAGGCAGACCTGCGCAAGCGTGAACTTGCCTGCCTCTTCGTCGATCTCGATCGCTTCAAATGGATCAACGACAATATGGGTCATGCGGCAGGCGATGCGGCATTGAGGGAACTCGTCTCGCGCCTGCAGGAATGCCTGAAGCCCGGCGACATCGCAGCCCGTCTGGGCGGCGACGAATTCGCAATCCTGCTGCTGGCGGAAGACGCGGAAGCGCGTGCCTTCGACATGTCCGCCCGCATCGCCGAAATTTTCGATGCGCCCTTCGAGGGCGATGCACGCCTCAGCGCGAGTATCGGTATCGCCATCTATCCGCGCCAGGCCGCCAACGCTGCCGAACTACTGCTGAAATCCGACATCGCCATGTATGCCAAGAAGCGCGACGGCAAGAACGGCGCGCAGATCTTCGACAATGGCATGCTCGACGACTCCCGCCGTCGCGCCGAGTTGGAAAGCAATATCGAAAGCGGCCTCAACGAAGACTGGTTCGAAGCCTATCTGCAGCCGATCGTGAACATCGACGATCGTGCAGTCGCCGGCTTCGAAGCCCTGATGCGGCTGCATCATCCTCAGAAGGGCATACTACCCCCTGCCCGCATCATCGAGGTCGCCGAGGAAACCGGCTCCATCGTACGCATCGGCAATCGCATCATGGAAAAGGCGATCGCCAGTTTCGCGAACCTGTCACGTCTCGACGGCATGCAGGACACCTACCTCGCCATCAATTTCTCGCCACTTCAGTTCGAGCCGGAGCTGCCCATGCGCATTGCCGCCCTGCTCGCACGCCACGATATTTCACCACGACGCATCGTCGTCGAGATCACCGAGGCCGTGCTCATGGATGACAATCCGGAGACGCGCATGGTCATCAACGAACTCTGCCGCTATGGCTGCCGCATCGCCCTGGACGACTTCGGAACAGGCTATTCGTCGCTCAGCTATATAAATCGCTTCCCCGTCGACATCATCAAGATCGACCAGTCCTTCGTCCGCGCGATCAACGACACGGCTTCCGACGTCAGCGCCAAGAGCCGCATGCTGGTCGAAAGCATCACCACGCTTTCGCACAAGATGAACTGCACGGTCATAGCGGAGGGCGTCGAAACCGAAGAGGAATGCGCAACCCTGCGCACCATGGGTATCGACTATGGCCAGGGCTACCTCTTCTACCGGCCGGCCCATCCGGACAATCTGATGAAGACATTGACCGGCCTGCATCAAGACCACCCATCCCCTGTAGCCCAGGCATCCTAGCGAAGAGGAACCATATGCGAAAGCCGCTGCTCACAATTGCAACCAGCCTGTTTTCGCTCTTCCTTCTCTCTCCAGCTCACGCTGAAACGGTTCATTTCACCACCGAGGAATACCCGCCCTTCAACTACCGCGACGGCAAGACCCCCGTCGGAGCAACCACCGAACAGGTCCAGAAGGTGATGGCGGATATCGGGGTGAGCTACACGATTACCGTGCTGCCCTGGATCCGCGCCTACAATCAGGCACTGACGGACCCCATGACCTGCGTCTTCGCCACCGCGCATAATGAGGAGCGTAACTCGCTGTTCAAATGGGTGGAGCCATTGCTGATCGATCGCAGCGTGCTGATCAAGCGCAGCGGTTCGAAAGTCGCGGCCACCAATCTGGACGAGGCAAAGCAATATCTCGTCGGCACATGGCGGGAAGACTATACGGCAACGATATTGCACCGGAACAACTTTCCCCGCCTCGACATCGGTAACGACTTCAAGGCAAGCCTGAAGAAGCTGATGAGCGGCCGTATCGACATGATGCCGATCTCCGAATTCTACTTCGACAAGCTGAAGGGCGAAGGCAACGCGGTGGAAAGGGTAGCGATCCTATCCCAGCAATCCATGGGCATCGCCTGCCAGAAGGATTTCCCCGACGATCTTCTAAGCAGGATGCAGACCAGACTGAGCGCGTTGATCGCCGACGGCACACAGAAGCGGATTTTCCTGAAGTACGGCCTGCACCTCGGGAACTGATCGCATCTCGTCTTGACTTTGCCGTCAAATCGCTGTGGTGAAGGGCATCGGCATTTTCCAAGGGGTGAAGCGCATGCTTCTCATCGCGGGTCTCGGCAATCCCGGCGCCAAGTATCAGGGCAATCGTCACAACATCGGCTTCATGGCCGTGGACGCAATCCATCGCCGTCACAGTTTTTCACCCTGGTCGAAGAAGTTCAAGGCGGAGATCGCGGAAGGCGAACTCGGCGGCGAAAAGGTGCTGCTCATCAAGCCGCAAACCTTCATGAACCTCTCCGGCGAAGCCGTCGGTGAGGCCATGCGCTTCTACAAGCTGGAGCCCTCAAATCTTGTCGTCATCTACGACGAACTCGATCTGGTGGCCGGCAAGGCGCGGCTGAAGACCGGCGGTGGTCATGGCGGTCACAACGGCATCAAATCCATCGACGCCCATGTCGGCCGCGAATATCGGCGCCTGCGTCTCGGCATCGGTCATCCCGGCGCCAAGGAGCTTGTGCACAATCACGTCCTCGGCGATTTCGCCAAGGTAGACAGAGATTGGCTTGATCTCTTGTTCGATACGCTTGCGGATAACGCCGACATGCTGGTGCGCGGGGAAGATTCGCAGCTGATGAACAAGGTCGCGCTTGCCCTTGGCGGCAAGGCGGAAGACGACGCGCCAAAACCCGAAAAGAAGGCACCGGCCGCCAAGTCGCATATCCATCAAGCCCGCAATCACAGCCAGCCGAAGATCCCGGAAAGCGGTCCGATGGCCGAGATGCTGAAGAGGATGTTCGGCAAGAAAGACAATTGACATGCCGGATGCGACCATCGACGATCCCGCAAATGTCGTTATCCGGCCGGTAACAAGGCCGGATCTGCCGACATTGCTTGCGCTTTACCAACACCTCAACGCCGACGATCCCCTGGTGGAGTTGTCGGTGGCTGAGAGTCGCTTTGCTGACATCCTCGCCCATCCCGGCATGACTATCTTTGCCGCCTTTGATGGCGAGAAAGCAGTCTCCTCCGTGACACTGGCGGTCATTCCCAATCTAACGCGCGGCGGCGCGCCCTATGCCCTTATCGAGAATGTGGTGACACATGGCGATTGCCGTCGGCGCGGCCTGGCAGGCACAGTCATTCGCAAGGCCATCGCGGCCGCCTGGGAAAGAAACTGCTACAAGGTCATGTTGCTGACCGGATCGAAAGAGCCTGCAACACTGCGCTTCTACGCCAATTGTGGCTTCACGCAGGACAAGACCGGGTTTCAAATCCGGCGTCCTGCCTGACAGGCGACCGTAACCCTTATTCTTCCGGCTCGGTCGTGAACATCAGCGGAAAGCCTCCGCTTTTCGCCAGGTCGATCGCCTCCTGCGCCTTGGTCTCGGCAATATCCCGCGCACAAACCATGACAACGCAGGTGCCGAGCTTGTGCGCCGTCATCATGACGCGATAGCCCGTCTCCTCGCTCATACGGAAAACGGCCTTCAATACCATGATGACGAATTCCCGCGGCGTGTAGTCATCGTTCACGAGAATGATCTTGTAGAGCTTCGGCCTATCGACCTTCGGCTTGGTTTTAGTCTTTGGTTTCAGGACAACATCATTGTCACTCATCGGCATCACCGTTGACGGACAGGAAAAGGGCTTTGGATTGATAGTGGCATTATAATGCAGCGCACCACATCGTTCAAGAACGGTGCTATCGAGGTGACAATGCGGTCGATGCCCCGGAATACCCTTTGGATCGGTAGAAAAATGGCTCTTTGCATGCCCAAGACTTGACCCGCAACGGCCCTTCCCCCATAGGCACTGCAAAGATTTTCAAGTTATGGACAAGGTGCCATGGGTTTCAAATGCGGTATCGTCGGGCTGCCGAATGTCGGTAAGTCCACTCTGTTCAACGCGCTGACCAAGACGGCAGCTGCGCAGGCAGCCAACTATCCGTTCTGCACGATCGAGCCGAACACCGGCGAAGTGGCGGTTCCCGATCCGCGCATGCGCAAGCTTGCCGACATCGCCAAGTCGAAGGAACTGATCCCGACGCGTATCTCCTTCGTCGATATCGCCGGCCTCGTTCGCGGCGCGTCGAAGGGCGAAGGTCTCGGCAACCAGTTTCTGGCCAATATCCGTGAAGTCGACGCCATCGTGCACGTGCTGCGCTGCTTCGAGGATAGCGACATCACGCACGTCGAGGGCCGCATCAATCCGGTTGCCGACGCCGAGACGATCGAGACCGAGCTGATGCTGTCGGATCTTGAGAGCCTGGAGCGCCGAACCGAGCAGACCCGCAAGCGCGCCACAAGCAAGGACAAGGAATCCATGGCGATGCTTCCGATCATGGAAGCCTCGCTCAGCTTGCTGAACGAAGGCAAGCCGGTGCGCACGCTGCTGTCGAAGCTCGATGCCGAGGAACTCCGCATCCTCAAGAGCCTGAACCTTTTGACCTCGCATCCGGTTCTCTATGTCTGCAACGTCGCCGAGGCCGATGCCGTGACGGGCAACGAGCATACCGCCGCCGTGGCCGCAATGGCCAAGGAGCAGAATTCCGAAGTGGTGATCATCTCCGCCGCAATCGAAGCGGAAGTGGCACAGCTGCCAGAAGAGGAAGCGACGGAATTCCTCTCCGCGCTTGGTCTCGATGAAGCCGGCCTCGACCGGCTGATCCGTGCCGGCTACAAGCTTCTGCACCTCATCACCTACTTCACGGTAGGGCCTAAGGAAACGCGCGCCTGGACCATCGAGCGCGGCACGAAGGCCCCACAAGCAGCCGGCGTCATCCATTCGGACTTCGAGCGCGGCTTCATCCGCGCAAACACCATCGCCTATGAAGACTACATTGCTTTCAACGGCGAAACCGGTGCCAAGGAAGCCGGCAAGGCACGCGACGAAGGCAAGGAATATGTCGTCCAGGATGGCGACGTGATCCACTTCCGTTTCAACACCTAACAGCTTTCGGCTCGCCGGCGCCTATCTGAGCGCCGGCAGCCTTGCTTGCAGACTATCCGGCAACTGACGCACGACAAAGCGGCGCAGCGTCGTCCAGCCGATGCCGATAACAAGCACCACCACTCCGACAATCAGCAGAACGAGAAAGCCGACCTGGTCGAGCCCGGCATTGTTGTGGCGAAGAAGCGCACCGGTCGCGAGACCGAGCGACACAAGGCCGGCCGTGACGAAGGCGCGGCGATCGATGACAAGACCGATCAGCATCATCACCATAACCACGCCGAGAACCGTCAGAGCCTGCGCGTATCCCCCGAAAAAAACATTGGCGAGGTTGGCGAAGGCCGCCGCACCATCACCAAGTTCCAGTCGCAGCGCCAGCAGGATCGTCGAATAGAGCAACGCTGGCGCTGTCGCGAGATGTAGCCAGAAGGCAACGTCGGAACGGCGCGTGATCCTTCGCGGATCGCTCAGGTCGAAGCGCATCGCCAGGGCAAAACTACCGAAAGCCGCCGCCAGGAGGATCACGAGTGTGACGGTTGGATAGTCGGCTGGCACATCCGTGGAGCGAAGTGCCGAGCCGATGACATAAAAGACCAGCGCCAGCAGCAACCCGAACAAAGAGAAAAGCAGCAAAGCCAACGACAGGGGCACCCGGTAGCGCCAATAAAACACCGCAAGCGAAAGTGGGAATGGAACAGTCAACACCAGCGCGCCAATGGTGAAATTATCGGAAAGGGCTGGCGTCGCACTGATATAGCCTATCATCGTGTAGATGAGCCAAACGACGAGGGCGACCGTCAGAACCACGGCCGGCAACGCCAGCCGCTGGCGGCGCACCAGGATCTCCGCCAGAAGGATGATCGCCAGCACCGATACATACTGGTGTGCCAATCCCCATAGCCCGACGAGCAGGACGATGATGCCGATGGTGATCAGCACATCGTGAAAACCGCGAACGAAGCGCGGGGCTTCCGTGTCTTCCAGCGGGTTGGCTGTCTCACCTGAACGCGCGCCCGAAAGGCCGCCGCCCACAGGTGCACCGATATTCCTTGCGGTCAAATAGGGAAGCAGCCTCTCGGCCTGGGTGACGGAAATAATCCCCTCGCCGGCCGCATCTTCCAGCGCGATTTTAAGCTCGCTCATCTCTGATCTCATTTCATTGCCATGCCACCAAGCCTCAGCATATCGTTGCGGCACAATCAAGAGCTGCCGGACGTCCATGGCCTCGCCATTGAAAATGCTTGCACCACGACTGTTGCCTATGCGATTGCCGATCTGGAGCATGTCGCGCAAGAGTACGTTGCGGCTTTGCGATGACGAAATACCGGGAATCCTGAACCTGACGAGCAAATCCAAGAGATCGCAATGCGCCTCAGGCGACTTGAAGGACGGCATAAGACATGACGAAACTGGCCTATGAAGACTTCAAACTCGAGCAGGAATTTCCGCTCGGCCCGAAGCATGTAACGGCTGAAGAAATCGTCGCATTTGCAAGCGAATTCGATCCGCAGCCGATGCATCTGGACGAAGAAGCGGGCCGCGCCAGCATCCTCGGCGGCCTTGCCGCCTCCGGTTGGCACACATCCGCGATGTTCATGCGCATGATGTGTGATTCCTATCTTCTCAACACAGACGCGCAAGGCGCGCCGGGCATCGACTTCATGGACTGGAAGAAGCCGGTACTGGCTGGCGATACGCTGTCCGGCCGCTCCATCGTACTGGAAGCACGCCTGATGCGCTCACGCCCCGGCATCGGCATCGTCAAATTCCGTCACGAAATTGAAAACCAGCGCGGCGAGCTCGTCTGCCTCGGTGAGAATGCCACAATGATCCGGTTGCGCACCGGCGCGGAGGCAACTGCATGAAACTGGATGATCTTTACACGATCGGCGAGCGCATGGAGATCGGCAGCCATACCTTCACGCCTGAAGGCATCATCCATTTCGCGTCGCGCTTCGATCCGCAGATCTTCCATATGGATGCCGAAGCCGCCAAGCACTCGTTGTTCGGCGGGCTCTGCGCATCCGGATGGCATAGCTGCTCCGTATGGATGCGCAGCTTCGTCGATTTCTGGAAATCCGAAACCGCGCGTCTGACCGCCGAAGGCACGACCCCACCCAAACTCGGCCCCTCGCCGGGATTCAAGAACCTGCAGTGGCTGCGCCCGGTCTTTGCAGGCGACACCATCACCTACGGTCTCACCCTCACCGCCAGCCGCCCCCTGGCCTCGCGCCCCGGCTGGACGCTCTATACACTTGCCTGCGACGGCAACAATCAGGACGGCACGCAGGTTCTGCGTTTCGAAAGCACTGTATTGGGATTTGAGTAGACCATAACAGTCTGAGGTCCGCCCAGAACTGCGCAAAACCGGCAGGTGGAGCGGCGGGGATCGAACACAGCCCCGCACGCGCAGCGCGACGGCGAAGTCAGTGGCCGGAGAATTCCACCAGAGTGTGAACCGGCACATCAAGCTCTTCGAGCTTCTTGCGGCCGCCGAGATCAGGCAGATCGATGACGAAGCAAGCGGCGACAACTTCGGCGCCGATCTGACGCAGCAGCTTCGTTGCACCGACAGCCGTGCCGCCCGTCGCGATCAGGTCGTCGACGAGGATAACCCTTTCGCCCGGATTGACCGCATCGCGATGCATCTCCATTTCGTCGACACCGTATTCCAGGCTGTAGGCGATCCGGACGATGTCGTGCGGCAGCTTGCCCTTCTTGCGGATCGGCACGAAGCCCGCCGACAATTGATGTGCCACCGCACCCCCGAGAATGAAGCCGCGCGCTTCCATTCCGGCGACCTTGTCGATCTTCGTGCCGGCATAGGGCTGCACCAACGCATCGACCGCACGACGAAATGCCCTGGCATCGCCAAGCATCGTGGTGATGTCACGGAAGATAATACCGGGCTTGGGATAATCCGGAATGGAGCGGATGCTGGCTGCAAGCTCCGAAGCAATAGTGTTCATCAAATATAGTCTCTCAGGCTGTGATAGGGCCGGTCGCACCCTATCAACACCCGGGCGCTATACCAACAAAAAAGGCGGCCACGACGGGCCGCCTCTTCATGTAATCATCGCGATACTCAGTGAGCGCCGGCCTTGGCGTAGACGGAACGCTTGGTGAGGTAGATCAGGATCGAGAAGATCAGCAGGAACACCATGACCATGAAGCCGAGGTGCTTGCGATCTTCCAGATGCGGTTCCGAAGTCCACATCAGGAATGCGGAAACGTCGCGGGCATACTGGTCGACCGTCTGCGGCGAGCCGTCGTCGTAGGTCACCTGTCCGTCCGAAAGCGGCTTGGGCATCGCAAAGGTCGCAGCCGCATCGAAATACGGGTTGTAGTGCGAGTTCTGCGGCACCTTGAAGTCGGCCGGCGGCTCTTCATATCCGGTCAGCAGCGAGTAGATGTAATCCGGGCCGCCTTCCTGATACTGCGTGAACATATCGAAGATGAACTGCGGGAAGCCGCGTTCGACTTCGCGCGCCTTGGCCAGCAGCGACATGTCGGGCGGGACAGCCCCGTTATTGGAGGCAGCGGCCGCCTCGTCGTTCGGGAACGGCGAGTTGAAATGATCCGACGGAACTGCCTTGCGGCTGAACATCTCACCCTGAGGATTCGGACCGTCCTGCACTTCGTAATTGGCAGCAAAGGCCTTCACCTGTGCTTCCGTATAGCCGAGGTCTTCCAGGGTGCGGTAAGCCACCAGCTTCATCGAATGGCAGGCGGAACAGACTTCCGTATAGACCTTGAGACCGCGCTGCAGCTGAGCCTTGTCGTAGTAGCCGAACGGGCCGGAGAAGGTCCAGTGCTGTTCGCGCGGCTCCTTCAGCGGATAATGCGGCGTCGCGGCTTCTGCGGCAGGCTTCGTTTCCGCTGCAATGGCAGCGACCGTAGCGGAGCCGCCAATGAGCGTAAGCGACAGAAGGCCGACAATAAGTTTCTTCATCGTTTTCTTCCTCTATCGCCGGTTATGCCTGAACCGGAGCGGCCACTTTACCGCCCTGCTTCTCAAGAACCGCTTCCGTAATGGAGTTTGGAACACGCTTCGGTGTCTCGACCAGGCCGAGCACCGGCATGATGACGAGGAAGAACAGGAAGTAGAAC